>NZ_JAYMRY010000019.1:0-148910 GCF_038900695.1 Paraburkholderia sp. JHI2823
GTCCGACTTGCATGTGTAAGGCATGCCGCCAGCGTTCAATCTGAGCCAGGATCAAACTCTTCAGTTCAATACCTGTTACTGTTTTCGGTTCGGTTAAGAACCGGTCGCTCACTCAAAGCTGACAGGTCTTGAATAAATTCAAAAACCTGACTTACTTTAGTGTGAGACTCTTGATACTTTTGCTGTGCCGGCTTCGCCCCGAAAGGCTAGGCCGGGCCGCCACCGCATCAAGCGCCCACACTTATCGGCTGTAAATTTTTAAAGATCGTTCGCGAAAGCGCCGTTAAAACTATCTAACTACCGGCTTCTTTCTGCGTTGCTGCGTCAGCAGCAGAGAAACGAGATTATGAAGACTGCCGGGCGATCTGTCAACAGGTTTTTTTACTTCGCTTAACCTGCCGCGCAACCTCGAACCACCCGCAGACCCAGACGCCACAAGGCTTTCGCCCGGGCTTCCCGTCTCCCCGCGCCTTCATCGAAAGCGCGAAAGACCGGAATTCTAGTCACGCCCGCGACATCTTGCAAGCGGTTTTTTGACGCCCTGGCACAGCAGTAAACAACCTTCTCGTGGACGTCAGCGGCCCACCCTCAGCCGCCATCCCGCATCGCATAAGCCCACATTGGGCGCGCTTCTGCTGGCCAATCAGATGACGCGCGCGGAACCGACTAGAATATGGGGTTCTCTGCCCCCCAACTCACAGATTTATGCGCTCGCGAATCGCCAAACGCCTTCCTCCTGACGCCGACAAGCTCGTCGGCCTCTCGCTCGCCCTGTTCGCTTCGGGCAGCCGTACCGAAGACCGCTTCTGGGAGGCCAAGCTCGACACCCTGCTCGCGAAGGTCGTGCGCAACGGCAATCAGACTACGCTCGACGCCGCGCTCGACCATCTGCAGCAGAATCATCCGGACGCCTATGGGGCGCTCGCCGATATGGCCGAGACGCACAGCGAGTCGTTCGTCGTCGAACATGAAGGCGCCCAATTCGAGGCACTGCTCGTGGCCGCGCCGGTGCTGGCCTGGACGCGCTATGTCATCCCTTCGGGCCCCCTCAAGGCCGACGCCTCCGACGCGCTGCGCACGCACCTCCAGGCGCACGTCCTCGCCAACGGGACGCGCGTGGCAATGGCCCCCTATCTCTATAGCATCGACCAGTTGCCGCGCCACCATGTCGAAACCTGGCGCCTCGCCCAACAGCTTTCGCAGGCGGCGCTGAGCGGCACACCCGCGAAGATCAGCTCTGGTGAACTGCCGGAAACGTCACCCATTCTCGCTGATCCTCGTTTCCTGCTGGCCGTCGTCGCCGCGCCCGTCGGCGCCGCGCTCTTTCGCTGGCAGGAAGAGGAGCACGGCTCGCGCATCGAGCGCGGCCAATGCCTCGAGCAGTGGGCCACTCAGGGCGGTGCCAACCTCGCAGTCGTGATGCCGGGCTGCGAGTTCGAGTGTCTGCTGCCGGACGCCTACTACTCCGCCTGCCGCGACGCTGACGAGCGCGTGCGCCCACACACGATCCGCACCGCCGTGCGCTACCTGCTCGACACGATCGGTGCAGCCGCGCAAGACCTGCGCGCCGTGGTCGCGGGGTTCGGTGAGCGTCGTATCGACGAATACCGCATCGGCTTCACGAAGCGGGGAAGCAATGACGTGCTGTATGGCGTAGTGTGGCCGCTCTATGGGCGAGAAAACGGCGACGCCGATATCGACGAAGAACCAACCGAGGAGAACGTCAGTAACGGTCCGCTCGACGAGATCGTCGAGTTGCTGAAGGAATCGGGCATCACCGATATCCGTCGTCACGCGGGTCGTTTCGAGCCGGAATATTGCGATGACTGTGGCGTGCCGCTCTATGCGGATCCGCTCGGTGAGATCGTCCACGCCGAAATGCCAGAAGATGCTGAGCCTATACAGCCACACTTCCACTAAGACAATTCCCTAATTCCTACGCGGTCCCGCCTGTTTGCGGGACTTTTTTTTGCCCTACGTCTTACGCCTTTTGGACAGGCCGCCAGAGCGCAACCTTTTTGTCATTATGGCGCTGTTGGTCTGGTTCACCGCCGTACAGAAGCGGTGCGTGTTTCACAACATTTCGAGAGGCCGTCAACGAGAGGAGGGCATAGCCATGCGGTTCGTCGTACTCAATCCGGACGCCGAAAGGCGAGAAGGGCTCAAGGCGCTGTTAAGACAAATCGACCGTCGCGCACGTTTCAATGATGCGCCGGACTGGCGGAGCGCCGAGCGCGCGATGCAACGGTTCACACCCAACCTGTTCGTGATCGACTGGCACGACGGCATTCGCGCCGGCGAATTGCGCCACTTCGTCATGCGGCACCGCACACTGCCCGTCGCCGTGCTGGTGGACGGTACCGAAACGCACGCGGCCGTCAGCACGCTCATCGACGAAGGCGCACGCGGGATCATCCGTCGCACAACGGATTCCATTCTGATCGTGAAGTTTCTCGAACTCATCCTGCTCGGGGGCGATCACCTGCCGGCGGACGTCTTCGGCCCGTGTACGCCCTGGCCCTTGCCACCCCGGCGCAACGCCAAGAGCGCTGCACAAGTCCGAAGGCTGCGCCCGAAGGTCCATCTGTCGCCTCGCCAGGAGCAGATCCTGCGGTGCGTCCATATGGGCAACACGAACAAGATGATCGCGAGAGCGCTCGGGATCAGTGAGGGAACGGTGAAAGTTCATCTGACAAGCATCTTTCAGCAGCTCGGCGCGCCAAACCGCGCGGCAGCGGTCGCGATCTACAACGGCTTGCTGGCGAACCAGCTGCAGGTGCTGCGCGCCCAGTGCGAGCACCCGCCGCGGCCGCGGCACGGCGAACATGGCCCAGTGCCGTTGCGCACACGCGAGAATTTGACGTTCCTCTATCCGTTGCCGTCAGGCGACAGTGTCGAGCCGCTGCCGATGGCCGCAGAGCCCAACGCGCCGTACGGCGAGCCCGTCGCCGCACCGTCGTCGCAGCGCGCCGAGGGCGACATTCCCGAGGAAAGCGCAGACGAGGAAGCCTTGGTGCCCGCTCGCGCACACGGTTTGTCTTCCAACGAGTAATATGAAGCACATGGGGTTCCTATTCACGCCGCTTCCGCTCTGGGTCGCTATCGGTGCATGGGTTGTCACCGTGGGGTCGCTCGCGTTCGCGTTGTGGAAGAACCCTTTCAGGCGCCTTCAGGACGCAACGCTCCAGCACGTGTGGCTCGCGATCGTGGTCGCGATCTCCGTGCTGTGGGCGAGCAACGCATGGCTCGAGGACGGCACCGTGCTGCATCTGCTCGGCGCCACGCTCATGGTCACGCTGTTCGACTGGGGGCTCGCGCTCGTCGCCATGGGCGTCGTGGTGGGGCTCGCAGCGCTCGTGTTCGACGCACCCTGGGAGGGCGTGGCACTGACCTTCCTCCTGTTCGGCGCCTTTCCTGTCGCGATTTCTGCGCTGCTGCAGCGCGCCTGCACCGCGTGGCTACCGCGTAATCTCTTTATGTTCATCGTCGGTCAGGGCTTCGTCTCGCCGGCTATCGCCGTTTCGGCCGCAGCGTATCTCGCCCTCGGCACCCATGTCGCGCTCACCGGGGGGTCGGCGCTCACCGTTCCCGCCGGTTATGCTTTCAGCGTATTTCTGCTTGCATCGGGCGAAGCCTGGTTCACCGGAATGGCAACCGCGCTGATCGCCGTTTATCGGCCAGCCTGGGTCACCACCTACGACGTACGCCGCTACCGCCTGGGCGGGCCGCGCACGTAGTGCTGTGACAGTGTGTCTCCACCAGGCGCGACGTGAAGCCGCGACTGCGAGGCGTCGCTCACCGCAACGCCTCGACTCCGCCGTTCAGGCAGACGAAAATTATTGCTTCCCGGATTGAACTCATCGCGGTCGCGCGGCATCTTACGGTGCCTGACGTCTCACCCTTCATTCCAGGCAAGCAGATGGACTGCAACCACGCATCCCGCCGGCTGCTGTTCGTAGCCGGCCAACTGGCCGCATGCGCCGCGAGCCTCATGCTCATCGCCGCACCCGCAGCCCAAGCCGATCAACTCGATCAACACAACGATCTCGTCAACCAGTTCGTCGGCCAGATGCACGCCGACCCGCTCGTCGCCGACTGTGCAGCACACGGCAACTTCGTCGCCAGCACCTCCACGGCGCTCGATCACGTCGAGTTTCCGCCAAGCTCGTTCGACAGCGCACACGCCAGTGTGACGCCGTGGAACGACTCGTTCGACGAACGCAAACAGCGCGTCAAGGTCGATACGATCGTGACCGTCGAAGGCATCGGCATTCCCAAAGAAAGGGGCAACTCGCCCTACGATCTGAAGTTTCGCTGCGGTTATGTCGGACAGCAGATGCTCGCGTTCAGCTGGAACGATCCGGTCCCGCCGTCGCGCGCGCACGGCGGAACGGCACCCCATGGCAGCGCGCACGGAAAGGGCAAGCATTCGACGAAGAAGTCCACCGGCAAGGGTTCGAAGAACGCGCCCGCCAGCAAGTCGAGCCACAAGCCTTCCACCAGCAGCACGAAGTCGGCCAGCAAATCTGCGACGACGAAATCCACAGCCAGGAAAACGCCCTCAAAAAAGAAGACGACGGCAGCCTGAAATCGTCGGCGTTATCGATGCAAAAAGGGGGAAGCGATTTGGTCGCTTCCCCCTTTTTCTTCGTGCCCGTGTGGCTTACGCGCGTGTTACGAGAACGTCTCGGCGTGATGCAGAATGGCCTGCAGCATCGCGGCGCCAAGCGCCGCGCTGCGCTCGCCGTTCCAGCCTACCCGTTCGTCGGGCAGGTTGGCGTTGTCCTTGAACGGCATCTCGAGCGTGAGTGAAAGGCAGCCGTAGCGATGACCGATGAACTTCGAAGCCAGCTTGAGCGCGTCTTCGCGATAGCGGCTCGCCTCGTAGCCGTGCTGGTCCTGGAAGTCGGGGCTCGCCACCTTGAACGCGTCGATGAACGCCTTCTGCTCGACGCGTTGCTGATCGGTAAAGCCAGGCAACATTTCCGAGCCCGCGACGAACACATAAGGCAGCGTCTCGTCGCCGTGGATATCGAAGAACAGATCGACGCCCGTGGCTTCGATCGCATCGCGCACGACCAGCACCTCGGGGCTGCGCTGCGCGTCCGGCTCGGTCCACTCGCGGTTCAGGTTCGCACCCACGGCGTTGGTGCGCAGATTGCCGTGCACGCTGCCATCCGGATTCATGTTCGGCACGATATGGAACACGGCGCGATCGTAGAGCTTGCGCGCGACCGGATCGCCCGCCCAGTCGCCCCATCCAGCGAGACGCTTGACGAGGCCTTCGACGAACCACTCGGCCATGCTCTCGCCCGGATGCTGGCGCGCGATGATCCATACCGTCTTCTTGCGCTTGCCGTCGGGCGCCGTATCGCCGGGCATGCCGAGCGAAAGCAACGAAATCGGCCGGCCTTCCACGCTCTGTCCGAGTTCCGTGAGCGTCGCATGCGGCAGCTGCTGCAGCGCCCCGAGGAATTCCGAATGACGCTCTTCGCTATACGGCTCGAAGTACGCGTAGTAAATGCTGTCGAAGTCGGGCGTGTGGTCGATGACGAGCTGCTTGCCGTCGTAGGCAGTCGGCACGCGGAACCAGTTCACGCGGTCATAGCTCGCCACGGCCTGGTAATCGCGCCAGCCTTCGGGAAACGCACAGGCCGCTGCGTTCTCGAACGTCATCACGCAGTTTTCGCCGCGCACGCCCGTGACGCGGAAGTAGAACCATTGCGCGAACTCCGATTGATTGTCCGTGCGCACGCGCAGACGGATATCGTCGGCGCGCTCGCACGATAGAACTTCAATCGCGCCCGCATCGAACTGGCTGGTGATCGCAATCGTCATGTTGGTTTCCTTCCCGCTTGCCTGGCCATTCATCTGGCCAATTAGTCGGCGATACGCCGACGGAATACGTAGGTCGAATCGTTCGATGCATCCGCATCGAACGCATAGCCTTCCACATCGAATGCCTTGAGCGCTTCGGGCTCGGCAATGCGGTTCTCGACGGCATAACGCGCCATCAAGCCTCGCGCCCGCTTCGCGTGGAAGCTGATGATCTTGTAGCGGCCGCCCTTCCAGTCCTCGAATACGGGCGTAATGACGCTCGCCGCGAGCTTCTTCGGCTTCACCGCCTTGAAGTACTCGTTCGACGCGCAGTTCACGACCACGCGCGCGCCCTTCGCCGCTTTGTTCGCGCCGGCATGATTGCGTTCCATCTGCGCGTTGATCGCGTGCGTGATGCGCTCGCCCCAAAACGCGTAGAGATCCTTGCCGCGTGCGTTTTCGAAACGCGTACCCATCTCGAGGCGATAAGGCTGAAGCAGATCGAGCGGACGCAGCAGGCCATAGAGCCCCGAGAGCACGCGCACATGCTGTTGCGCATAGTCGAGATCCGCGGACGAGAGCGATTTCGCGTCGAAGCCTTCGTAGACGTCGCCATTGAACGCGAGCACGGCCTGCTTCGCGTTGGCCTGGCTGAATTGCTTCGACCAGTCGGCATAGCGCTGGAAATTCAGGCGCGCGAGCGGATCGGAAATGCTCATGAGCGAGCCGATCTGCTGAGGCGAGAGGCGGCGCAGGCCATCGATGAGTTCGGCTGCGTCGTCGACAAAATCGGGGATGGTGTGGGTTTCGACGTGCGCTGGCGTGTCATAGTCGAGCGATTTGGCCGGCGACAGAACGATTATCATAGAGGCTTGCAATGTTCAAACACGAAAGCCCGATTGTAGCGAATTCACGAATGACCGGCCTCACGCCCCCGACCGCAATCCCACCCTCGTCCGCCGTGGCGCCCGTGCTTCCCGTGGTGCTCGATTCGAATGTCTGGCTCGATATTCTCGTGTTCGACGATCCCCACACGCGCCCCATTCGCGTGGCGCTCGAACGCGGCGCGATCCGCGCACTGATCGACGTGCGCTGTCAGGCCGAACTGGCCCACGTACTCGACTATCCGCAGTTCGCCGGGCGCGGCGTCGCGAAGGCAGATGCGCTGGCTGTCCTCGACGGACTCGTCGAACGAATCGAACTGGCCGAGCTCACCGCCGACGCGCGTCCCCTGCCCCAATGCCGCGACCGCGACGACCAGAAATTTCTCGAACTCGCGCGCGCGAGCGGCGCGCGATGGCTCGTCTCGAAGGATCGCGCGGTCCTGAAGCTCGCGAGGCGCGTGGCGCGAGATTTCGGCTTTCGCATCGCCACGCCCGATGCTTTCGTCGCCGAATGCGTGCAAGGCGCCGCCGAGGCGGTCCATGCCTGACAAGCAGCGGAAAAGGTGCGCGCGTCCGGTCTGAGCACCGCGGCCGCGCCGATTTGCCTACAATCGGGCTTTCGAACCCGGCTTTCCCGGTCCAACGTCAAACACCCGCCCGCGACATGAACGCACCGCATCCCACGCAGCATTCGCAGGACACCCTGCTCACGCCCTCTTTTCCGTCGCGTCTGCCGAACGTCGGCACGACGATCTTCACCGTGATGAGCGCGCTCGCCGCCGAAAAGGGCGCGGTGAATCTGGGCCAGGGCTTTCCGGACTTCGATTGCGACTCGCGCATCGTCGAAGCGGTCGCGCAAGCCATGCGCGAGGGCCACAACCAGTACCCGCCCATGGCGGGCGTTGCCGCCCTGCGCGAGGCGATCGCGGACAAGATCGAGCGCGTCTATGGCCGCCGCTACGACGCCAACAGCGAGATCACGGTGACGGCGGGCGCCACGCAGGCGCTCCTCACGGCGATCCTCGCGACCGTGCATGCAGGCGACGAAGTGATCGTGGTCGAACCGACCTACGACAGCTATCTGCCCTCGATCGAACTGGCCGGCGGCAAGCCGGTATTCGTGACGCTCGAAGCGCCCGACTACGCGATTCCGTTCGACCGCCTCGCCGCGGCCATCACGCCGAAAACGCGCCTGATCCTCATCAACACGCCGCACAACCCCACGGGCACCGTCTGGCGAGCGGACGACATGCAGAAGCTCGAGGACATCGTGCGCGGCACGAACGTGCTGGTCCTCTCCGACGAGGTGTACGAGCACATGGTCTACGACGGCCAGCCGCACGAAAGCGTGGCGCGCTACCCGGAACTGGCCGCGCGCAGCTTCATCGTGTCGAGCTTCGGCAAGACCTATCACGTGACGGGATGGAAGGTAGGCTACGTGGCCGCGCCCGCGCCGCTCACGGCCGAGTTCCGCAAAGTGCATCAGTTCAACGTATTCACGGTGAACACGCCGATGCAGTTCGGCCTCGCGCAGTATCTGCGCGATCCCAGGCCGTATCTGGAACTGCCTGCGTTCTATCAGAAAAAGCGCGATTTCTTCCGCGCGGGTCTCGCCAATACGCGCTTCAAGCTGCTGCCGTGCGAGGGCACCTATTTCCAGTGCGTCGACTATTCGGCGATCAGCGATCTGCCCGAAGCCGAGTTCTCGAAGTGGCTCACCGCCGAGATCGGCGTGGCCGCCATTCCCGTGTCGGCGTTCTATCACGAGGCGCACGAATCGGGCGTCGTGCGCTTTTGCTTCGCCAAGCAGGAGAGCACGCTCGCGACCGCGCTCGAGCGGCTCGCGCGGCTCTGAGTTTGCGCACGCGCGATGAATCCACGAACGGCAGTGCGTTCCCGATCATCGCGCGCTGCAGCGGGCTGTACGGCACCTGGCGAAAAGTCGCGGCGCTTACGAGTTCGCTTCGAGGTACGCCCTGCGGTCGGCGTTGACACGCTGTGCCGTCGGCCGCTCGGCGATCAGCTTGATATACGACTTCCAGTCGATGCCCGCATCGGCGAGGAAATCGCTGCCATAGACCGCCAGCGTCGCGCGGCCCACGAGCGGCAAGCTCACGAACGCCGCCGCATCGGCCACGCCGAACTGCTCGCCTGCCACGTATGGCGCGAACTTCGCGAGCCGCCTGAAGCCCGCCACATAGCGGCGCAGGCGCTTTTCCATCGTCGCCTTGACCTCGTCGGTCGTCTTGCCGCCAAAAAACGCCTCGCCGTACAGCTCACGCGCGTTCAACTCCAGATGCGTCTCGATAAAGACGATGAGTTCGCGCTCCTTCGCCGCCTGCCACGGATCCGCCGCGAAAATGGGCTTCTCTGGAAAGCGCGCAGCCAGATATTCGACGATGACTTCCGACTCGCACAGAAAGCCCTGTTCCGTTTCGATATAAGGCACCTTGCCGCCCGGCGACCGAGCGAGCAGCGCCTCTTCGAGCGGCAGTTTCGTCGGGACTTCCTCAAACGCAATGCCGTGCTCGAGCAGCAAGAGTTTGACCTTGTTGTAGTAATTCGAGAGCGCGAAACCATGCAGCTTGATCATCCTCGTTGCCTCCTTGACAAGGGCAGTTCCCTCGCGGAACCGCCGAATCGTTTTCATGATAAATGTACGACCGTGCTATTCTAGGCCAATCATGGAGCCAGGCTTCCAATGACTTTCCCTCATTACAACATCGAGACAGCAGATGTCGTCGGGACCGGCGCGCAGCGTGCGGGCGCGCCCCGCCCGATCCTGCGCCACATCCACGCCGCGCCAGGCGAAGGCGCTATCGCCTCGTCGCCCTGGTATGTGCGCCGCGTGCATCCCGGCCTTTCGCTGACGCTACCTGAAGCATCGGATACCGCAGACATCAACGCATCGAACGAGGCACCGCAATGAGCGCCGAACTCCGCAGCACCCGCCCGCAAAACCATGAATCGACGCTCGTCCTGACGCTGTCGAACCCCGGCGCGCGCAACGCGCTGCATCCCGACATGTACGCGGCCGCCGTCGAGGCGTTTGACGCCGCCGAGCGCGATCCCTCACTGCGCGCGATCGTCCTCACGGGCGCGGACAACTTCTTCTGCGCGGGGGGCAACCTGAACCGCCTGCTCGAAAACCGCGCCAAGGATCCTTCGGTGCAGGCCGCCAGCATCGACATGCTGGCCGCATGGGTCACGGCCATGCGCCAGTCGAGCAAGCCGATCATCGCGGCCGTGGAAGGCGCGGCCGCCGGCGCGGGCTTCTCGCTCGCGCTCGCTGCCGACCTGCTGGTCGCCGCCGACGACGCCAGATTCGTCATGGCCTATTCGCGCGTGGGCCTCACGCCCGATGGCGGCGGCTCCTGGTTTCTCTCGCGCTCGCTGCCGCGCTCGCTCGCGTTCGAATTGATGGTCGAAGGCAAGCCGATCGCAGCGCCGCGCCTCGCAGAGCTGGGCGTGGTGAACCGGCTCGCGAAGCCGCAGACGGCGCTCGACACGGCGCTTGCCTGGGCCGACGAACTCGCGAAGATTTCGCCGAACTCGGTGGCGCGCATCAAAGGCCTGACTAACGTAGCCGACTCGCAGCCGCTCGAAGCGCAGCTCGCCGCGGAGCGCGACAGCTTCGTCGCCTCGCTCCATCACCGCGACGGGCTCGAAGGCATCACCGCGTTCCTCGAGAAACGCGCGCCCGTGTACCGGTAAGTCGGCTCCGAATCCTGCTTCACACCGTTCAATCGGCACACCCATGAGCGAATACCAGTTGCCCACGCGCCGCCGCATTTACCTGATGCGGCACGGCGACGTCACGTACTTCGACGAGACGGGCCGCGCGATCGACCCGGACACCGTGCCGCTCAACGAGAAGGGCCGCGCCCAGGCAACGGCTGCGGGCGAGGCGTTCGCCTTGCAGGGCGTGCGCTTCGACCGCGTGATCGTGAGTGGCCTGCGCCGCACGGTAGAAACCGCGCAGCGCGTGCTCGCGGCGACCGGCCAGGCGGTCGGGCTCGAGGTAGAGCCTGCGTGGGAGGAGATTCGCGGCGGGCGTCTTGCCGCGATCGCGCCGGACGAAGTCGAAAACGCCTTCCTGCGCGCATTCGATGGCATCGTGGCGGAAGACACGCGCTTTCTCGGCGGCGAGACCATCGGCGAGCTGCTCGATCGCGTGCTGCCCGCGGTGGACGCGCTACGCGAGGATCCCGCCTGGGACACCGCGCTGCTCGTTCTGCACGGCGGAGTGAACCGCGCGATTCTCTCGCACGCGATCATGGCGGGCGGGCGTGCATTCTTCGGCCATCTCGCGCAGGCCACGGGTTGCATCAATGCGCTGGACGTCGGCAGCGCGCCACAGGACTGGGTCGTGCGCGCGATCAACCACGCGCCGCCCTCGCCGCTGCACTGCGACGTACGCAACACGACGATGGAAATGCTTTACGCGCAATACCTGCGTTACAGACCGCCGGGTTGACGGGCGGCGGCCCACGGGAGAATCAGGAAAAGGGAGACGACTATGGCGCAAACCACCCCGGATGGAGACACGCAAGCGAACACGCCGGCGCGCACCGACTACTCGGCGTTCGTTGGCACGCGCCCGGTCGCCGACCGCCAGCGCTTCGACACCGAGGCGCTGGCCGCATGGCTCACCACCCACGTTGACGGCTTTACAGGCCCGCTCGCGGTCGAGCAGTTCGCCGGCGGCCAGTCGAATCCGACGTTCAAGCTCGTCACGCCCGGCCGCACCTACGTCATGCGCGCGAAGCCGGGGCCGAAGGCGAAGCTCCTGCCCTCGGCGCACGCGATCGAGCGCGAATACCGCGTGATGGATGCACTCGCCGCGACCGATGTACCGGTGGCAAAAATGCTCGCGCTTTGCGACGACGAAGCGGTGATTGGCCGCGCGTTCTACGTGATGGAGTTCGTGGAAGGCCGAGTGCTTTGGGATCAGTCGCTGCCCGGCATGACGCGCGAAGAGCGCGGCGCGATCTACGATGAAATGAACCGCGTGATCGCGGCGCTCCATAACGTGAAGCCGGAAACGGCAGGTCTCGCCGATTACGGCAAGCCCGGCAATTACTTCGCACGCCAGATCGATCGCTGGAGCCGACAGTATCAGGCCTCGGAAACCGAGCGTATCGACGCGATGCATCACCTCATCGAATGGCTGCCGCAGCACATGCCCGACGAGTCCGGCAACGGCGGCTCGCGCGTGTCGGTCGTGCACGGCGACTATCGGCTCGACAACCTGATCTTCCACCCGAGCGAACCGCGCGTACTGGCCGTGCTCGACTGGGAGCTCTCCACGCTCGGCGACCCGCTCGCAGACTTCTCGTATCACTGCATGGCGTGGCACGTCGATCCCGCGCAGTTCCGCGGCATCGCCGGGCTCGACTGGCAGGCGCTCGGCATTCCCGACGAGGCGCACTATGTCGCGCGCTATTGCGAACGCACCGGTCTGCAGATTCGCGGCGACTGGAACTTCTACCTGGCGTACAACATGTTCCGGATCGCGGCGATCTTGCAGGGCATCATGAAACGCGTGGTGGACGGCACCGCCGCGAGTGCGCAGGCCATCGACGCGGGCCGTCGCGCGAAGCCCATGGCCGAACTCGCCTGGCGCTACGCGCAGAAAGTCCGCTAAGACTCATCCGGGCACGGCTCACACTTCATTGTCATTGCATCGCATTGCGAGGTTACCGATGAATTTCGATTACTCCCCGAAGGTGCAGGCGCTGCGCGAGAAGCTGCTCGCGTTTTTCGACGAACACATCTATCCGAACGAGGCCGTCTTCCACGAGGAAGTCGAGCGCAATCGCGCGAACGGCGATCCGTGGGTGCCCACGGAAATCGTCGAGCAGTTGAAGGAGAAGGCACGTGCAGCGGGCCTCTGGAACCTGTTTCTGCCGGCCTCGGAGCGCGGCGCTGGGCTCACGAACCTCGAATATGCGCCGCTGTGCGAGATCATGGGCCGCGTGCACTGGGCACCCGAAGTGTTCAACTGCAACGCGCCCGACACCGGCAACATGGAGACGATCGAGCGCTACGGCACCGAGGCGCACAAGCAGCAATGGCTCGTGCCGCTGCTGGCCGGTCAGATTCGCTCTGCATTCCTGATGACGGAGCCCGATGTGGCATCGTCGGACGCCACCAACATCCAGACACGCATCGAACGCGACGGCGACGAGTACGTGATCAACGGCACGAAATGGTGGTCGTCGGGTGCGGGCGACCCGCGCTGCGCGATCTACATCCTGATGGGCAAGACCAATCCCACCGCGCCGCGCCATGCGCAGCAATCGATGATCCTCGTGCCCTCCGATGCGGCCGGCATCACCGTGCGTCGCCCGCTCACCGTGTTCGGCTATGACGACGCACCGCACGGCCACATGGAAATCACGCTCGAAGACGTGCGCGTGCCCGCGTCGAACATCCTGCTGGGCGAAGGGCGTGGCTTCGAGATCGCACAAGGGCGCCTCGGGCCTGGCCGCATCCATCACTGCATGCGCCTCATCGGCCTCGCTGAACGCGCACTCGAATTCATGGCGAAGCGCGCCCTCTCACGCGTCGCGTTCGGCAAGCCCGTTGCGCAGCAGACGGTCACGCAGGAGCGCATTGCCGAGGCGCGCTGCATGATCGAGCAGGCGCGCCTGCTCACGCTCAAGGCCGCGTACATGATGGACACCGTCGGCAACAAGGGCGCGCGCGGCGAGATCGCCATGATCAAGGTGGTGGCGCCGAACATGGCCTGCCAGGTGATCGACTGGGCGATGCAGGTCCACGGCGCGGCGGGCGTGAGCGGCGACTTCCCGCTTGCCTACTCATACGCATCGGCGCGCACGCTGCGCTTCGCCGACGGCCCCGACGAGGTGCACCGCAACGCCATCGCCCGGCTCGAACTCGCGCGCTACATGGACGCGGGCGCGGCCTCGCGCGTGGAAATGCCGGTCACGCGATCGTAGGTTCCCGTAAGTCCACAAGCGCAGCAGGGGCGCTCGGGCGCCCTCTGCGTGTGGCGTCAATCTATGCTAATTTGCGCCGGATCCGGCGTCGCAGGAGCTTCGCGCCGCCTCTTCTATGGTGCCAAGGAGCCACGATGATCGATGTCTACAGCTGGGCTACGCCAAACGGACACAAAATCCACATCATGCTCGAGGAAACCGGCCTCGAATACCGGGTGCATCCGGTCGATATCGGTGCGGGCGACCAGTTCAAGCCCGAATTCCTCGCCATCAGTCCGAACAACAAGATTCCCGCCATAACCGACTCCGAAGGGCCGCGCCGTGCTGACGGCAAGCCTTTTTCGCTGTTCGAGTCGGGCGCGATCCTCATCTATCTCGCCGCGAAAACCGGCCGCTTCCTGCCCGAGGACCTCGCGGCGCGCTATGACGTGCTGCAATGGGTGATGTTCCAGATGGGCGGGCTCGGCCCCATGCTGGGTCAGGCGCACCATTTCCGCATCTACGCACCCGAGAAGATCGACTACGCCATCAACCGCTACACGAACGAGGCGAAACGCCTCTACAACGTGATGGAAACGCAACTCGAAAAGACCCGGTATCTGGCCGGCGACGAGTACACCATCGCGGACATCGCCGCTTTTCCGTGGACGCGCTCATGGCAAAACCAGGGCATCGACCTCGAAGCGCTGCCCAACGTGAAGCGCTGGCACGAAGCGATCGCCGCTCGGCCCGCGGTCCAGCGCGGCGTCGAAGTGCTCGCGAATGCGCGCAAACCGCTGATGGATGACAAGGCGAGGGAAATGCTGTTCGGTGCGACGCAATACGAGAAGCACACGACGGCCTGAGCACGCTGGTAGCGCGAGGCCTGGCGAGGCAAGTGTGAAGGGGCGCCCCCCAAGAGCGGAGCGCCCTTTTTGTTGACCTTGCAACCTTAGAAGTAGTGCCGCGTGATGAACTCGGCCACGCACGCCGGTCGCTCGCTGCGCTCTCGCTCGATGCTCACGTCCCACACGACCTGCACGCCGTCGCCCTCCACGTCGCTCACTTCCTTCACCGCGATACGCGCGCGCACCTTCGCACCCACGGGCACCGGCTGCGTGAAGCGCACGCGGTTCAGGCCGTAGTTCACGCCCATGCGCTGGCGCATATGCAGCGTCGCGCCGAGCAGCGCGGGAACCAGCGAGAGCGTGAGAAACCCATGCGCGATCGGCCCGCCGAACGGCGACTCGCGGCGCGCACGTTCGGCGTCGACGTGGATCCACTGGTGGTCGCCCGTGGCGTCGGCAAAGCCGTGCACGTCCGCCTCGCTCACCTCGCGCCAGCCGCTCACGAGCGGCGCTGCGCCGATCAGCGCGCGCAAAGCGGCCGCATCGGCGATCTGCATGATGTCGCTTTCGCTCACGATGCGCCCCCCGGCGAGCTTTTCGCATTGCGAAGGCCGAACAGCGCCTTCGAGCGGACCGTCACGATCAGTTCGCCGTGCTGGTTGTGCCCTTCCCACTGCGTCTCGACGATACCGCGATCGGGCTTGCTCGCCGATACGCGCTTGCTCAGGATCGCGTGTGTCATCGTGAGCGTGTCGCCCACACGCGTGGGCTTGAGCCAGCGAATCTCGTCGACGCCCGGCGAGCCCATCGACGTCGAATCCTTCAGGAAGTTGCGCACAAACATGCCCATCATGACCGAGCACGTGTGCCAGCCGCTCGCGACGAGGCCGCCGAACATGGACGCCTCGCCGGCCGCCTCGCTCACGTGGAACGGCTGCGGATCGAACTGCTCCGCGAAATGCACGACTTCGTCGCGCTCGAAGGTGTGCGAGCCGATGACATAGCGCTTGCCCACTTCCAGATCTTCGTAACTCAGGCCCATCCCGTACTCTCCGCTTATATCGCTTGGTGAGGCCACGCGTTATGCTGCCTGCGCGAAACCGGGCAGCGAGGCGAAGCGCTCGAGGTGATGATCGACGTCGCCGAGCGTCGTTTCGATGATCGCGAGGCGCTTGAACAGGTGCGCGGCCGCGACTTCGTTGGTGACGCCCATGCCGCCGTGCAGTTGCACGGCCTGCTGGCCGATGAAACGCGCCGCCTGCCCCACGCGTACCTTCGCCGCCGAAATCGCACGGCGCCGTTCATCTGCCGACTCGCTACTGTAACGCGCGGCGGCGAGGTAAGTCAGCGAGCGGGCCTGCTCCGCGTGGATCAACATCTCTGCCATGCGGTGCTGCAACGCCTGGAACCGCGCAATCGGCACACCGAACTGCTGCCGCGTCTTCGTGTATTCGACCGTTGCGTGGTTGAGTGCGTCCATAGCGCCCACCGCTTCCGCGCACAGCAGGAAGGTGGCGTAGTCGGCAATCTTCTCCCACGTCGCCGCGCCGGTATGCGCGTCGCCGAGCCGGCGAGCGCGCGCTTCCTTGAACGTGAGCGTAGCCGCGCGCTGGCCGTCGATCGTGCGGCACTCGTTCACCTCGACGCCCTGCGCATCGCGCGCCACGACGAAGAGCGCCACCTGGCCCGCAAGGCGCGCCGGCACGATCCAGTAGCCGGCCTGGGCGCCGTGCTGCACGACCGACTTTGCGCCGCTGAGCGCGAAGCCCGCGCTGGTTTCCGACGCCTCTGTTTCCAGTGCGAACAGATCGTAGCGCGATTGCGGCTCGTGGAATGCCGCGGCGAGCTTGACCTCGCCCGAGGCGACGCCTTCGAGCAGCGCCGCATTCTCCGCGACGGACGCGCCCGCGAGCTTGAGCGCCTCGACGCCCACCGCGGTCGCCCAGTACGGCTCCACGACGAGCGCACGGCCCAGCTCTTGCATGACGACGAGCATGTCGAACGGCGCACCGTCGAAGCCGCCCTGCTCCGCCGGCACCGGGAGCGCGGTGAGGCCCAGCTCGACGAACGCACTCCAGTGCAAGTCCGATACGCCCGCGGGCGTCTTCACGATCGCCTGCCGCGCTTCGAAACCGTAATTTTTGTCGAGATAGCGACGCAGCGCGTCCGCGAGCTGCTGTTGCTCTTCCGTGAAATTGAAGTTCATTGCGCCGCTCCTCAGATCCCCAGGATCATCTGCGAGATGATGTTCTTCTGGATTTCGTTCGACCCGCCGTAGATCGACGTCTTGCGATAGTTGAAGTAGTACGCCGCGAGCGGGGCCGCGTCGTCGTCGCCGCCCGCCGCGTGCGCGTGCTCGCCCTCGAGGAACGCGGGGTCGAACGGCGCCGCGAGCGGGCCGACCGCATCGACCATCAGTTCAGTGAGCGCCTGCTGGATTTCGGTGCCCTTGATCTTGAGCATCGACGCCTCGGGGCCGGGGCCGCGTCCGTTAGAAGCGCTCGCGATCACGCGCTCTGCCGTGACTTCGAGCGCCATCAGCTCGATCTCGACGGCCGCGACGCGCGCCGCGAACACCGGATCTTCGAGCAGCGGCTTGCCGTGTTTCTTCTGCTTGAGCGCCACGCCTTTGAGGAACGCCAGCTCGCGGTTCGACGCACCCACGCGCGCGATGCCCGTGCGCTCGTGGCCCAGCAGATACTTCGCATAGGTCCAGCCGCGATTCTCCTCGCCGACGAGATTCTCGACGGGCACCTTCACGTCCTCAAAGAACACTTCGTTGACCTCGTGGTCTTCGTCGAGCGTAATGATCGGACGCACGGTGATGCCGGGCGTTTTCATGTCGATCAGGATGAATGAAATGCCTTCCTGCTTCTTCGCGGCGGGATCGGTGCGTACGAGGCAGAACATCATGTCGGCGTGCTGGCCGAGCGTGGTCCAGGTCTTCTGCCCGTTCACGATGTAGTGGTCGCCCTCCCGAACCGCGCGTGTGCGCAGCGAGGCGAGATCGGAACCCGAGCCCGGCTCGGAATAGCCCTGGCACCACCAGTCTTCGCCGGAAAGGATGCGCGGCAGATAGCGGCGCTTTTGCGCTTCGTTGCCGTACTTCATCAGCACGGGCGCGACCATCGAGACGCCGAATGGCAAGACCATCGGCGCGCCGATGCGGCCGCATTCGGCGTCCCAGATGTGGCGTTGCGTTTCGGTCCAGCCGGGCCCGCCCCATTCCACGGGCCACGCGGGCGCGGACCAGCCTCTTTGGCCGAGCAGCTTGTGCCAGCTGGCGATGTCGTCGCGGGTCAGGCGTTTGTGGTTGAGAACCTTTTCGCGTAGCGCTCGAGGCAGATTGGCCTCTAGCCAGGCGCGGATTTCGGCGCGAAACGCGTCGTCGGCGGGGGTGTAATCCAGATCCATGCGCAGTGTCTCCTGGCCGCGGCAGGTGCGAAGCGAACCCCGCGCCGCGGCGAAGACCCGCATGGCGTTATTGCAGCGGACCCTTCAGCGCGGCCGGAACCGGCAGCGGCATGACATCGATGCCTTCTTCGACGAGAGCTTGCGCGTCTTCCGCGGAAGCGACTCCACGGATGTTGCGCGACGGCGCTTCGTTGTAATGAATGCGCCGCGCCTCCTCGGCGAAACGGTCGCCTACGTTCTCCGTCTTCTCGAGGACCTCGCGAACGACACGCATCGCATGCGCCTGCCATTGCGCCGCCTGCTCCTGTGGCGACGCTTTGGGCATTTCGCTCGCGCCGGACAGGTTCAACCGGGGCGCGGACGGCAAACGGCTCACATTCGTGGCGCCGCACATCGGGCATTCAACCAGCTTGCGCGAGAGCTGCGACTCGAAGTCGTCAGCCGATGCGAACCAGCCTTCAAACCGATGGCCGTCTGGACACTGTAAATCGAGGACCTTCATGGGGAATCGAGGCTTGCGATGAGTTTAGCGCAAATCGTAAATTTGTGAACGACCGTTCGAAAAAAATCGTACGATCGACCACCGGGATCTTCCCGGGGGTTCGATTGTAGCGCCGCTTGCGCGCCCGCGCTGAAGGTGCTTCGCCACGGCTTTGCGCCCCTTGCTCCTGAAAGCGACAACGGCGGCCACGAGGGCCGCCGTTGCTCGGGACTTCGCGACGCCTGAATCGTGTCAGCCCTGCTCCGCCTTCGCGAGCGGCCACGCGCCCGAAAGCGCCTTCTCCAGCCAGAACGTGCCGATGATCGTCTTTACGTCGGTGATCTTGCCCGTGCGCACCCATTCGAGCAGCTCCGGCACCGTCGCCTTGAACGTCTCGAGAAACTCGCCGTCGTCGAGTTGGGCGGCGCCGGCGGTCAGCCCGCGCGCGAGGTAGATGTCGATGAATTCGGTCGAGTACGAGATCACAGGATGGATCTGCGCGAGATAGATGTACTCGCGTGCCGTATAGCCCGTCTCTTCCTTCAGTTCGCGGATCGCGCAGGCGAGCGCACCCTCTTGAGGATCGAGCTTGCCAGCGGGGAATTCGGTCATCACGCGCGCGAGCGGGTAGCGGTACTGGCGCTCCATCAGCACGTGGCCGTCGTCGAACAGGGGAATCACCATGACCGCGCCGGGATGCTGGACGAACTCGCGCGTTGCGTGCTTGCCGTCCGGCAGGGCGACGGTGTCGCGCTTGAGGGTCAGGAAGTTGCCCGCGTAGAGCGTCGTGCTTTCCACGCACGTCTCGGCGAGCGCCGGATCGTGTCGATGATGTTCAGCCATATTCAGCCTCGTGGGTGCTCAGAAAAATCGGGACGCCGCGGGCGCGCCGCTTGAACGGGAAACGGTCGAACGGAGCGGACCCGGCTGCATGCCGGACCGCGCGCATCACGCCGGGCGGCGTTTGACGAGATATTGCCAGGCGAAGCCGGGAAACGCGAACACCACAAAAAGACTGAAGGTGATCGCGTAGAACTGCCAGCCCTGGTCGAAACGATTGCCGGCGCGCGCCTCCAGCAGGAAGCCGAACGTACCGACCACAAAATACAGCACGATCATTTCAGCGATGCGAATCCACGCACTCTTCTTCGGTGCGCGAAGCGGCACGACGCCGAACAATCGCTGATTGAGGAACGGCAGGTTGGCGCCCGCGAGCGCCAACAGCACAATGAACCAGCCTGCTGCCGACATCAGAGCGGCAGCGTATGCGTCACGGCCTGCAGGCAGATCGACATCAGCGGGCCAGGCACGACGCCCAGCACGAGCACCGCCACGCCGTTGAGCGTGAGCAGCGCGCGGTTGGTTGCGTCGCTCTCGATCGGCGCATCGTCCTGCGGCGCGTCGAAGTACATCAGCTTGACGATGCGCAGGTAGTAGAACGCGCCGAACAGCGACGTGATCACGGCGAGCACGGCAAGCCACGTGAGGCCGGCGTTCATGGTCGCCTCGAGCACGGCGAGCTTCGCGTAGAAGCCGACCGTAGGCGGAATGCCGGCGAGCGAGAACATCATCAGCATCATGACGAACGCGAACACCGGGCTGCGCTGGTTCAGCCCCTTGAAGTCGTCGATCGTTTCGGCCTCGAAATCGCGGCGGGCGAGCAGCATGACCACGCCGAACGCGCCCAGGGTCGTGATCAGGTAGACGATGCTGTAGAACATGGCCGAGCTATACGCGCTGGCCGCGCCCGTCGCCTTGTTGTCGACGATGCCGGCGAGCAGCCCCAGCAGCACGAAGCCCATGTTCGAGATGGCCGAGTACGCGAGCATACGCTTGACGTTGCGCTGAACGATACCGGTGATGTTGCCCACGATCATCGAAAGCGCGGCGAGGATGATCAGCATCTCTTGCCAGTCGACAGCCAGCGGCAGCAAGCCCATCACGAGGAAGCGCACGGCCCAGGCGAACGCCGCGACCTTCGGTCCGCCGCCCGTGAGCAGCGTCATGGCCGTCGGCGCGCCTTGATAGACGTCGGGCACCCACATGTGGAACGGCACCGCGCCCATCTTGAACGCCACGCCCGCAACGATGAACACCACGCCGAACAGCAGGACGACATCGTTGATGTGACCCGAAGCCACCGCCTTGAACACTTCGTTCAGTTCCAGCGAACCGGTCGCGCCGTAGAGCATCGAGATGCCGTACAGCAGAAAGCCCGAAGCGAGCGCGCCCAGCACGTAGTACTTCATGGCCGCTTCGTTCGACTGTGTCGCGTCACGACGCAGCGCGATGACCGCGTATAGCGACAGCGACATCAGCTCGAGGCCAAGGTACAGCGTGAGGAAGTTGTTGCCCGAGATCATCGTGATCTGGCCGAGCAGCGAGAACAGGCCAAGCAGGAAGAACTCGCCCCGGAACATGTCGCGGTCTTCGAGGTACTTGCGCGAGTACACGATCGTCACGGCGTAGCCGAGCGTGACCACCGCCTTCATTGCGCTCGCGAACGGATCGACCACGAACATGCGCGTGAAGTAGTAGTTCACGTGCGGATCGAACGCGTCCACCGCGAACCAGATACCGGCGATGACCGTGGTCAGCAGCGCAATGAAGTAGGTCGTGCGCCGGCCCGAAGGACCAGTGAACGTGTCGTTGAGCCACGCGAGCACGAGGCCGGTCATCACCAGGCCATCGGGCAGCAGAGCGTACATAGGGGCGTTTGGCATGATCTTTTGTTCCTCCGCTCGGGTATTACTGTGACAGCGGCAGTTTCGACACTGCGACGTGGGAGAGGAGGTTTTCCACGGAAACGTGCATCACATCGGTAAAGGGCTTCGGGTAGATGCCCATGAAAAGCGTAAACAGCGCGAGCACGGCAAGCATGAAGTATTCGCGACAGTTGATGTCCTTCAGCTCGCGAACGTGGTCGTTCGCAACGGCGCCGAAGTACACCCGCTTGTACATCCACAACGTATAGGCCGCGCCCAGGATCAGCGTGAACGCCGCCCCGAAAGCGATCCAGAAGTTGTACTGCACGGCAGCCAGAATCACCATGAATTCGCCTACGAATCCGGAGGTGCCCGGCAGGCCGCAATTGGCCATCGCGAACAGCATGACCAGTGCCGCGAACTTCGGCATGGTGTTGACCACACCGCCGTAGTCCGCGATATCGCGCGTGTGCATGCGGTCGTACAGCACCCCGATGCACAGGAACATGGCGCCCGAGACGAAGCCGTGCGAGATCATCTGGATGATTCCGCCTTCCATCGCGAGCTGGCTCGACGGGCCGAACATAAAGAAGCCGAGCGTGACGAAGCCCATGTGGGCAATCGACGAGTACGCGACCAGCTTCTTCATGTCCGCCTGCACCATCGCCACGAGGCCGATGTAGATCACGGCGATCAGCGACAACGTGATGATGACCGGCGCCAGGTAGTGGCTCGCGTCCGGCGTGACCGGCAGCGAGAAACGCAGGAAACCGTACGCGCCGAGCTTCAGCATGATGGCGGCCAGCACGACCGAGCCACCCGTCGGCGCTTCGACGTGCGCGTCCGGCAACCACGTGTGGACCGGCCACATCGGCACCTTGACGGCGAATGCGAAGAAGAACGCGATGAACAGCAGGATTTGCGGCGTCATGGCAATCTTCGCGGCCTGCCAGGAAGCCAGGTCGAAGGTCCCGGTGATGCGGTACAGGTAGAGCAACGCGACCAGCATCAGCAGCGAGCCGGCCAGCGTGTAAAGAAAGAACTTGAACGCCGCGTACACGCGGTTCGGGCCGCCCCACACGCCGATGATGATGTACATCGGGATGAGCGTGGCTTCGAAGAACACGTAGAACAGCAGGCCGTCGGCCGCGCAGAACACGCCGATCATGATGCCCGACAGGATGAGGAACGACGCGTAATACTGCGCGACGTTCCTCGTGATGACCTGCCAGCCCGCGATCACGACGATCACGGTGATGAGCGCCGTGAGCACCACGAACCACATCGCGATGCCGTCGACGCCCAGGTGATACGAAATATTGAACCGCTCGATCCAGACCGACTTCTCCTCGAACTGCAGGGAAGCCGTGGTCGTATCGAAGCCCGCAACGAGCGGAAGGGTGACGAGAAAGCTAAGCACCGAACCGATGAGTGCGAGCCAGCGGTCCGCACTCGGGTTCCGACGGGAACCCACTACAAGAACGATGATGCCGAATACGATCGGCATCCAGATCGCAATACTGAGAATCGGAGTTGCGTGCATGCGTTTCCTCGCCTTATTTGCCGCTGAGCGTTACAAACAGGGTAAGGAGGCCAAGCATGCCAATGATCATGGCAAATGCGTAGTGGTAGATATAGCCGGATTGCAGGAACCGAATGACAGTTGCAAACCAGCCGATAAACTTGGCGCTCCCGTTCACGACGCCGTCGATCACGACGACATCGCCCTCCTTCCACAGACCGCGACCGATGGCGACCGCTCCGCGCGCGAAGACGATTTCGTTGATCTTGTCGAGGTAATACGCGTTTGCCAGCAGCTTGTAGACCGGCGAGAACGTGCGCGACACGACGGCCGGCAGTTCCGGGCGCTTCATGTAGAAGAACCACGCCACCACCACACCCGCGAGTGCGAGCCACACCGGCAGACCCGAGAACGCATGCGCGCCCATCGCGGCCCAGCCCTGGAATTCCTTGCCCATCTCCGTGAGCGCTTCGTGGTTCTCGCCAATGAAGATGACGTTCTCGAACGCCACGCCATGCGAGAAGAAACCACCGTAGAGCAGCGGCTGGATCGCGAACGCACCGGCGATCACCGAAGGAATCGCGAGCAGCACGAGCGGGACCCAGATGACCCACGGCGACTCGTGCGGCACGTGCACGTGGTGATCGTCGTGGCCGTGGCCATGATCGCCCTGGCCGTGCGCAGCCGCTTCGGCGCCCATCGGCGATTCGGGGTGCTTCGGCCCGCGGAAGCGCTCTTCACCGTGGAACACGAGGAAGTACATGCGGAACGAGTACAGCGCCGTGACGAACACGCTCGCCACCACCGCGAAGTACGCGAAGCCCGAACCCGGCAGGTGCGAGAGCTTCACGGCGTCGATGATCGAGTCCTTCGAGTAGAAGCCCGAGAAGAACGGCGTGCCGATCAGCGCGAGCGAGCCGACGAGCGAGGTGATCCACGTGATGGGCATGTACTTGCGCAGGCCGCCCATGTTGCGCATGTCCTGATCGTGGTGCATGCCGATGATGACCGAGCCCGCGCCGAGGAACAGCAGCGCCTTGAAGAACGCGTGCGTCATCAGGTGGAAGATCGCGACCGGGTAAGCCGACACGCCGAGCGCCACCGTCATGTACCCAAGCTGCGAGAGCGTGGAGTAGGCCACCACGCGCTTGATGTCGTTCTGCACGACGCCAAGGAAGCCCATGAAGAGCGCGGTAATGGCGCCGATCACGACGATGAACGACAGTGCCGTTTCCGAAAGCTCGAACAGCGGCGACATGCGCGCGACCATGAAGATACCGGCCGTCACCATGGTTGCCGCGTGAATCAGCGCGGAGATCGGCGTCGGGCCTTCCATCGAATCGGGCAGCCAGACGTGCAGCGGGAACTGCGCCGACTTGCCCATCGCGCCGATGAAGAGGCAGATACACGCGACCGTGAGCAGGTTCCACGAGGTGCCCGGGAACGTCAGCGCGGCGATTTCATGGCCCTTCGCGAACACGTCGTTGTAGTTGAGCGAGCCGCCGTACGCGAGCAGCAGGCCGATACCCAGCAGGAAGCCGAAGTCGCCCACGCGGTTCACGAGGAACGCCTTCATGTTCGCGTAGATGGCGCTTTCACGCTTGAAGTAGAAGCCGATCAGCAGGTACGAGACGAGACCCACCGCTTCCCAGCCGAAGAACAGCTGCAGGAAGTTGTTGCTCATCACGAGCATCAGCATCGAGAAGGTGAACAGCGCGATGTACGAGAAGAAGCGCTCGTAGCCCTCTTCTTCGGCCATGTAGCCGATCGTGTAGATGTGCACCATCAGCGACACGAAGGTCACGACGACCATCATGAGCGCAGTCAACGAGTCGATGAGGAAGCCGACTTCGAACTTCAGGCCGCCAACCGACATCCATTCGTAGACGGTCGCGTTGAAGCTCGCACCGGCCATCACGTCGAGCAACGTGATGCACGAGAGCACGAACGCAATCGCGACGCCGAGAATGGTCACCGTATGCGCGCCCGCGCGCCCGATCGTCTTGCCGAACAATCCGGCAATGATGGAACCGGCGAGAGGCGCCAGCGGAACCGCCAGCAATAGGGTTTCGTTGAGTGTTGTTGCCATAGCAGCCTGCCTTAGCCTTTGAGCTGATCGAGGTCCTCGACGTTGATCGTGTCGAGGCTGCGGAACAGAGTCACAAGAATAGCCAGACCAATCGCGGCTTCCGCTGCCGCAACAGTTAGCACGAAGAACACGAAAATCTGTCCGTGAACGTCACCGAGGTAATGCGAGAACGCGACGAAGTTCGTGTTCACCGCCAACAGCATCAGCTCAATCGCCATCAGGATGATGATGACGTTGCGCCGATTGAGAAAAATGCCAACGATCGAGATCGCAAAGAGGATCGCGCCGAGGACGAGATAATGGGCCAGGGTCAACATGGTTCGCTCCTTCGCGCTTAGCTCTTCGTTGCCGGTGCGGCGGCCGCTGCAGGATCTGCGGCTTCGGCTTGCGCCGGTTCCGGCGTTTCCACGACGGCCGGCATCTTCACGAGGCGCACGCGGTCCTGGCGACGCACGTTGACCTGCTTCGAAACGTTCTGGCGCTTCGCGTCCTTCGGCTCGCGCACCGTGAGGGCGATGGCCGCGACGATCGCCACCAGCAGCACGAGGCCGGCGACTTCGAAGGCGAAGATGTAGTCGGTGTAGATGATCTTGCCGATCAGGTGCGCATTCGACACCGAAGCGGCAGCCGCGGCCGAAGTATCGGGCACCGGCGAGCTCGTCGCGCCGTAGCCGTGCCACAGGATCAGCGCGGTTTCGATCACGATGATCGCGCCCACGATGGTCGCCACCGGGATGAAGCGCTTGAAGTCGCGGCTCAGCACGTCGATGTTGATGTCCAGCATCATCACCACGAACAGGAACAGCACCATCACCGCGCCCACGTAGACGAGCACCAGCAGGATCGCGAGGAATTCCGCCTCGAGCAGCATCCAGATCGCGGCCGCGTTGAAAAACGCGAGCACGAGGAAGAGCGCGGACGCGACAGGATTGCGCGAAGTGATCACCTTCAGCCCTGATAGCGTGAGCAGCAGCGCGAAGATGTAGAACAGGACGGTCGTGAATTCCATGATTACTGGTTCATCGTTGAGGCCTTCGTGAGGCGGATTGCGCAACGCAGACTGGCGGCCAGACCAGCGAGCGCCGCGCCGCGGCGGTCAGGCTGCGAGAACGCGCGGGCGTCGGGCACACGCGTTCCCCGCAGCCGGCCCGAACCGCGGGCCGATGCAGCGTCAAACTGAAAGATCAACGGTACGGTGCATCCGCTGCCTTGTTCGCCGCGATCTGTGCTTCATAGCGATCGCCGACGGCCAGCAGCATATCCTTCGTGAAATACAGGTCGCCGCGCTTCTCGCCGTGATACTCGAGAATGTGCGTTTCGACGATCGAATCGACCGGGCAGCTCTCTTCGCAGAAACCGCAGAAGATGCACTTGGTCAGGTCGATGTCGTAACGCGTCGTGCGGCGCGTGTTGTCCTCGCGCACTTCCGATTCGATCGTGATCGCGAGCGCGGGGCACACGGCCTCGCACAGCTTGCACGCGATGCAGCGCTCTTCACCATTCTCGTACCGGCGCAGCGCGTGCAAACCGCGAAAACGCGGGGACATTGGCGTCTTTTCTTCCGGGAATTGCACCGTGAACTTGCGCTTGAAGGTGTAACGACCCGTCAGCGCGAGACCCTTGAGCAACTCGGTCAGGAAAAACGTCTTGAAGAAGTTCTGGATAGCGTTCATTGCGTCGCCCCCCTTATTTCCAGATGCTCAACGGCGACATGTACCAGAAGCCGATCACGATCAGCCACACGATGCAGACCGGAATGAACACCTTCCAGCCCAGACGCATGATCTGGTCGTAGCGGTAGCGCGGGAACGTCGCGCGCGCCCAGATGAAAACCGACAGCAGGCAGAAGACCTTCAGCACCAGCCAGAAGACGCCCGGGATGAAGTCGAGGAAACCGAACGGCGCGCTCCAGCCGCCGAGGAACAGCACCGAAGCCAGCGCCGAGATCACGATCATGTTGATGTACTCGGCGAGGAAGAACAGCGCGAACGCCATGCCCGAGTAGTCGATCATGTGACCCGCGACGATTTCCGACTCCCCTTCCACCACGTCGAACGGATGGCGGTTCGTTTCGGCGATGCCCGAGATGAAGTAGACGACGAACATCGGCAGCAGCGGCAGCCAGTTCCACGAGAGGAACGTGATGCCCCAGCCGGCAAACATGCCGCGCATCTGCTGATGGACGATTTCCGACAGATTCAGGCTGCCCGAGACCATCAGCACGACGACGAGCGCGAAGCCCATCGCGATTTCATACGAGACCATCTGCGCCGCGGCACGCATCGAGCCGAGGAACGCGTACTTCGAGTTCGAGGCCCAGCCCGCGAGAATCACGCCGTACACGCCAAATGACGATATCGCCATCACGTAGAGCAGACCCGCGTTGATGTCGCCGAGCACCGCGCCCGCCTGGAACGGAATCACGGCCCAGACCGCAAAGGCCGGCACCACCACCATGATCGGCGCCACCATGTAGATCCAGCGGCTCGCCTGCGCGGGCTGGATCACTTCCTTGAGCAGCAGCTTCAACACGTCGGCGATCGGCTGCAGGAGACCGGCGGGACCCACGCGGTTCGGTCCGAGACGCACGTGCATCCAGCCGATCAGCTTGCGCTCCCACAGAATCAGGTACGCGACGCACAGCAGGATCACCACCGCAACGACGAGAATGCGCACCAGCGCCCACACCGTGGGCCATGCCACGCCGAGCAGCTGGCTGCCGCCTGCATTGATCGTATCGAACAAGCTCATTTACGCCTTCTCCACCAGCAGTTCACCGAACAGGCTGCCGAGTTGCGCGCCGGCCGGCGTCGCCGCCGACACGCGCACCACCGTCGGCGCAAGATTCGCATCGCGCGTTGCGGGCGCCGTGACCGACAGATCGCCCTGGCGCACGCGCACGGCTTCGCCTTCCTTCAGGCCGAGTTGATCGAAGTATGCCGCCGGCAGGCCGATGGCATTCGCCACGCGGGCCGCCATCGTGAGCTGCAGCGCTTCGCCGCGGCGCACGACTGGATCGGCGTGGTAGATCGGCACGTCGGCGATGCGCTCGAAGCGGCCTTCCGCGGCCTTCGCAAGGCTGCCGCGCGCCACCGCGGCGGCTACCTTGTTCGACAGGCGGCCTTCGAAGCTGCCGTCGTCGATGGCCTTGCGGCGCACTTCCTCGGCGGTGTCGTATTCGAAGCCCTTC
Organism: Paraburkholderia sp. JHI2823; assembly: GCF_038900695.1. Classification (NCBI taxonomy): domain Bacteria; kingdom Pseudomonadati; phylum Pseudomonadota; class Betaproteobacteria; order Burkholderiales; family Burkholderiaceae; genus Paraburkholderia; species Paraburkholderia sp. JHI2823. The sequence goes on from NZ_JAYMRY010000019.1 coordinate 27,895, forward strand.
GCGCCCAGCAGCGTGCCGAGCACGCGCAGGACCTTCCAGGCCGGACGCGTGTCGCCGAGCGGGCGCACGACGCCATTGAACGTCTGAACCGTGCCCTCGGCGTTGACGAAGGTGCCCGACGTTTCGGTGAACGGCGCGATCGGCAGCAGTACGTCGGCGTAGTCGAGGCCCGTTTTGTACGGCGAGAACACGGCGACCATTTCGGCCTGCGCGAGCGCGGCGCGCGCGGCGGCCGGGTTTGCGGTGTCGAATTCCGGCTCGACGTTGAAGAGCAGATAGCCCTTGCGCGGCTGCTCGAACGCTTCACGCGCATTGAGGCCGTCGCGCCCAGGCAGTGCGCCCGCGAGGTGCGCGCCGACGGTGTTGGCCGCCTCGGTGAGGAAGCCGAGCGTCGCGCCCGTCGTTTCGGCGATGAACTGCGCGGCTGCGTGCAGACGCGAGAATTCGGGATGCTGGACCGCGGCATTGCCGAGCAGCACGAAGCGGCGCTCGCCATTCGCAAGCGATGCGGCGACCTTGTTCGCGGCGTCGTTTGCTTGTGCGCCGGCGAAGCCTTCCGGCAACGCGACGCCCTTCGCTTGCGCAACGGCCGCCGCGATCGAGCCCAGCTCGTCGAGCCATGCCGAAGGGGCGGCGACGATGCGCTGTGCGTTGGGGATCAGCGAACCGTCGGCGGTTGCATTGAGGAACGAGACCTGGGCTCCGCCCTTCGCAGCCTGGCGAAGACGCGCGGCGAACAGCGCGTGATCGCGGCGCAGGAACGAGCCGATCACGAATGCCGAGTCCGCATACGAGAGTTCGGCGATCTTCGTGCCGAGCCACGGCGCGCCTTCGAGCGGCGCCGAGAAGTCGCTCTGGCGCAGGCGGAAGTCGACGTTCGGCGTGCCGATCGCATCAGCGAACTGCTTCGCCAGATAGAGTTCTTCGGTCGTGCTATGCGGGCTTGCCAGCAATGCGAGCTGGTTTTCGCCATGCTCGTCGCAAATGCCCTTGATGCCCTTCACGACGTATTCGAGCGCGGTCTGCCAGTCGGTCTCGATCCACTCGCCGCCCTGCTTGATCATCGGGCGCGTGAGTCGGTCTTCGCTGTTCAAGCCTTCGTACGAGAAGCGGTCCTTGTCCGAGATCCAGCATTCGTTGATGGCTTCGTTCTCGAACGGCAGCACGCGCATCACGCGATTGTTCTTCACCTGCACGACGAGGTTCGCACCGGTCGAATCGTGGGGGCTCACCGACTTGCGGCGCGACAGCTCCCACGTGCGCGCCGAGAAGCGGAACGGCTTGCTCGTGAGCGCACCGACCGGGCACAGGTCGATCATGTTGCCCGAGAGTTCCGAGTCGACCGTCTTGCCGACGAACGAGGTGATTTCCGAGTGCTCGCCGCGGCCCAGCATGCCGAGCTCCATCACGCCGGCGATTTCGTCGCCGAAGCGCACGCAGCGCGTGCAGTGGATGCAGCGCGACATCTCTTCCATCGAGATCAGCGGACCGACGTTCTTGTGGAACACCACGCGCTTTTCTTCGCTGTAGCGCGAGGCGGACTTGCCGTAACCGACGGCCAGATCCTGAAGCTGGCATTCGCCGCCCTGATCGCAGATCGGGCAGTCGAGCGGGTGGTTGATCAGCAGGAATTCCATCACGGCTTGCTGACCCTGCACGGCCTTGTCCGACATGGTGCGCACGACCATGCCTTGCGACACCGGCGTCGCGCACGCGGGCACGGCCTTCGGCATCTTCTCGACATCGACGAGACACATCCGGCAATTGGCCGCGATGGAGAGCTTCTTGTGATAGCAGAAGTGCGGGATGTACGTGTCGACCCGCTGCGCAGCCTGGATCACCATGCTGCCCTCGGGCACCTGCACCTTCTTGCCGTCTATTTCAAGTTCAACCATGATGGTTAATCGTCCCTAACCTGTTACCGCTCAATTTCACAGCGGCCTTCCCCGTCACATCGCCGTTGCGTCGTGCTGCGCGGTTCGCGCGCCTTCTCAGGCGGCCACCGTTTCCGAAGCTGCATGCGAGCCAGCGTGACCGCCGACGAGACAACGCTTGTTGTGCACGTGATATTCGAATTCGTCCCAGTAGTGCTTGAGCATGCCGCGCACCGGCATGGCCGCCGCGTCGCCGAGCGCGCAGATCGTGCGGCCCATGATGTTGCCGGCCACCGAGTTGAGCAGGTCCAGGTCTTCCTGGCGGCCCTCGCCGTGCTCGATGCGGTTCACCACGCGGTACAGCCAGCCCGTGCCTTCGCGGCAAGGCGTGCATTGACCGCACGACTCTTCGTAATAGAAGTACGAGAGGCGCAGCAGCGAGCGCACCATGCAGCGCGTTTCGTCCATGACGATGACGGCGCCCGAGCCCAGCATCGAGCCCTGCTTGGCGATGGAGTCATAGTCCATGTCCGTCTGCATCATCAGGTCGCCCGGAATGACCGGCGCCGACGAACCGCCCGGAATCACGGCCTTGAGCTTCCTGCCGCCGCGCACGCCGCCGGCCAGCTCCATGAGCGTCGCGAAAGGGGTGCCGAGCGGAATCTCGTAGTTGCCCGGACGCTCCACATCGCCCGAGACCGAGAAGATCTTCGTGCCGCCGTTGTTCGGCTTGCCGAGTTCCATGTACGTCTGCGGACCGACGCTCAACAGGAACGGCACCGCCGCGAAGGTCTCGGTGTTGTTGATCGTGGTGGGCTTGCCATACACGCCGAAACTGGCCGGGAAAGGCGGCTTGAAGCGCGGCTGGCCCTTCTTGCCTTCGAGCGACTCGAGCAGCGCCGTTTCTTCGCCGCAGATGTACGCGCCATAGCCATGGTGCGCGTGCAGCTGGAACGAGAAGTCCGTGCCGAGAATGTTCTCGCCGAGATAGCCCGCCTGGCGCGCTTCTTCCAGCGCGGCCTCGAAGCGGCGATAGACCTCGAAGATCTCGCCGTGGATGTAGTTGTAGCCCACGGTGATGCCCATCGCGTACGCGCCGATGGCCATGCCCTCGATCACGCTATGCGGGTTCCAGCGCAGGATGTCGCGATCCTTGAACGTGCCCGGCTCGCCCTCGTCCGAGTTGCAGACGAGATACTTCTGGCCCGGGAACTGACGCGGCATGAAGCTCCACTTCAGGCCGGTCGGAAAGCCCGCGCCGCCGCGGCCGCGCAGACCGCTCGCCTTCACGTCGGCGATCACCTGCTCGGGCGGAATCTTTTCTTCGAGGATGCGGCGCAGCTGCTTGTAGCCACCGCGCGCAACGTAATCTTCGAGATGCCAGTTCTCGCCGTTGAGGCCCGCGAGAATCAGCGGCTTGATGTGACGGTCGTGCAACGAAGTCATTTCGAAAGCTCCTCGAGCAGCTGGTCGATCTTCGCGCGGCTCATGAAGCTGCACATGCGGTGATTGTTCACGAGCATCACCGGTGCGTCGCCGCACGCGCCCATGCACTCACCCTCTTTCAGGGTGAACTTGCCGTCGGGCGTGGTTTCGCCGAAGTCGATCCCGAGCTTCTGCTTCAGGTATTCGGCGGCGCTCTCCGAGCCGCCTTCCGGGCCGAGCTGGCACGGCAGATTCGTGCAGAGCGTGATCTTGTGCTTGCCGACGGGCTTCGTCTCGAACATCGTGTAGAACGTGGCGACTTCCTGCACGGCCACCGGCGGCATGCCGATGTAGTCGGCCACGAACTGCATGAGTTCGGGGGACAGCCAGCCATGCTCTTCCTGAGCAACGGCCAAAGCCGCCATTACGGCAGACTGTCGCTGATCGGCGGGGTACTTCGTCAACGCGCGATCGATTTCTTTCAGGCCTTCAGCTGAGATCATTTTCAGACACGACTCTTTCAATTCCTACCGAACGAAAACCTGCCGCGCGCTCCTGCACAGTCGCTGCGACAGACGTGGCGTTCCATGCTGCGTGCGCCCGGGACCGGGCGCACCTTACTGCGCGCAGCCCTAGCGGTCGATTTCACCGAACACGATGTCCTGCGTGCCGATGATTGTGACCGCGTCGGCAATCATGTGACCGCGCGCCATTTCATCGAGCGCGGACAGGTGGGCATAACCCGGCGCACGGATCTTCAGACGATAAGGCTTGTTCGCGCCATCTGACACCAGGTAGATGCCGAATTCACCCTTCGGATGTTCGACGGCAGCGTACGCCTCGCCTTCCGGCACATGGAAGCCTTCCGTGAAGAGCTTGAAGTGGTGAATCAGCTCTTCCATGTTCGACTTCATGTTCACGCGGGAAGGCGGCGCAACCTTGTGATTGTCGATCATCACCGGGCCGGGATTCTTGCGCAGCCACTCAATGCACTGTTTCGCAATCCGCGTGGACTGGCGCATTTCCTCGACGCGCACGAGATAGCGGTCGTAGCAGTCGCCGTTCACGCCCACCGGGATGTCGAAATCCAGCTGATCGTAGACTTCGTACGGCTGCTTCTTGCGCAGGTCCCATTCGATGCCCGAGCCGCGCAGCATCGCACCCGTGAGACCGAGCTGCATGGCGCGCTCGGGGCTCACCACGCCGATGCCGACCAGACGCTGCTTCCAGATGCGGTTGTCGGTGAGGAGCGTTTCGTACTCGTCGACGCAACCCGGGAAGCGCGTGAAGAAGTCGTCGATGAAGTCCAGCAGCGAGCCCTGGCGCGCCTCGTTCATGCGGGCGAGCGCCTTCTCGTTGTGGATCTTCGAAGCCTTGTATTGCGGCATCGCATCGGGCAGATCGCGGTACACGCCGCCCGGACGATAGTAAGCCGCGTGCATGCGCGCGCCCGACACCGCCTCATAGACGTCCATGAGGTCTTCGCGCTCGCGGAACGCGTAGAGGAACACCGCCATCGCGCCGACGTCGAGCGCGTGCGAGCCGATCCACATCAGGTGGTTCAGCACGCGCGTGATTTCGTCGAACAACACGCGGATGTACTTCGCGCGAATCGGCACCTCGATGCCGAGCAGCTTTTCGATGGCGAGCACATAGCCGTGCTCGTTGACCATCATCGACACGTAGTCGAGACGGTCCATGTACGGCACCGACTGGATGAACGTCTTGCTCTCGGCGAGCTTTTCCGTCGCGCGATGGAGCAGGCCGATGTGCGGATCGGCGCGCTGGATCACTTCGCCGTCGAGCTCGAGCACGAGGCGCAGCACGCCGTGCGCTGCCGGGTGCTGCGGGCCGAAGTTGAGCGTGTAGTTCTTGATCTCTGACATGCGACCCTCTTAGTGTTTCCTCAGACCACCGTAGCGATCCTCGCGGATCACGCGCGGCGTGATCTCGCGCGGCTCGATCGTGACCGGCTGGTAGACCACGCGCTTCTGCTCCGGGTCGTAACGCATTTCGACGTAGCCGGAGACCGGGAAGTCCTTGCGGAACGGGTGGCCGATGAAACCGTAGTCGGTCAGGATACGGCGCAGGTCGGGGTGGCCTTCGAAGACGATGCCATAGAGGTCGAACGCCTCGCGCTCGTACCAGTTGGCCGAATTCCAGATCTCGACGAGCGAGGGCACGATGGGCACCTCATCGTCCGGCGCGAACACGCGCAGACGCAGACGCCAGTTGTTCGCGAGGGAGAGCAGGTGCGACACGGCGGCGAAGCGCGGACCTTCCCAGGCGCCATCGCCGAAGGTCTGGTAGTCGACGCCGCACAGGTCGATCAGTTGCTCGAAGCGCAGCGAGGGGTTGTCGCGCAGCTCCCTGGTCACGGCGAGGGAGTCTCCCGCCTTGACGACCAGCGTCAGTTCGCCGAGGGCTTCGGTGAGGCTGACGATGCGCGCGCCAAGGGCCGCTTCGAGGTTCGCTTTCAGGGTCTCGAGTTTGCTTGCCATATTGTGGGGAGGCCGCGGCCTTTATTGACGGGCGATGGTGCTGGTGCGGCGAATCTTCGCCTGCAACTGGATCACCCCGTAGACCAGGGCTTCCGCTGTCGGCGGGCATCCCGGCACATAGACATCGACCGGCACGATGCGATCACAACCGCGCACGACCGAGTACGAATAGTGGTAATACCCGCCACCGTTGGCGCACGACCCCATCGAAATGACCCAGCGCGGCTCGGCCATCTGGTCGTAGACCTTGCGCAGGGCGGGCGCCATCTTGTTGCACAGCGTGCCGGCGACGATCATGACGTCCGACTGACGCGGGCTCGGACGGAACACCACGCCGAAACGGTCGAGGTCATAGCGGGCCGCGCCCGCATGCATCATCTCGACCGCACAGCATGCAAGTCCGAACGTCATCGGCCACAGGGAGCCGGTGCGCGTCCAGTTGATCAGTTTGTCGGCCGTGGTGGTGACAAACCCTTCCTTCAAGACCCCTTCGATACTCATGTGCTTTCCACTCCAGACGGACAGCCCGCAGTTTCCCCGCGGTGCCGCCCATGCTATCCGGCGATTAACCCATTATTCCCAGTCGAGACCACCCTTCTTCCAGATGTAGGCAAAGCCCAGCAGGAATTCGAGCAGAAACAGCATCATCGACAGGAAACCGGGCCAGCCGATGTCGCGCAGGGCCACACCCCACGGAAACAGGAATGCCGTTTCGAGATCGAAGATGATGAAAAGGATGGCGACCAGGTAGTAGCGTACGTCGAACTTCATGCGCGCGTCTTCGAACGCTTCGAAGCCGCACTCGTACGGCGAATTTTTTTCGCTGTCTGGCCGGTTGGGACCGAGGACCTTGCCGATTGTCACTAGCGCTATGCCCAGACCGACACCCACGAGGAGGAACAGAAGGACGGGGAAATAGGCAGCGAGGTTCAAGGCTATCCTCTATATCGGTTGGTTCTGAGGTTCCGCTGGAACTTGCGTCGCCCCGCGGGAATCACTTCACGTACTTCGCGCTGCGAACAGAAAACGAACACGACGTAAGAAGCAAAAATGCCAGCCGAAGCTGAAGCAAGCGGCTGGCATTTTTTAGATAACATTGGTGCCGACGGCGAGACTCGAACTCGCACAGCTTTCGCCACTACCCCCTCAAGATAGCGTGTCTACCAATTTCACCACGTCGGCACTACATGCAATCCGGGACAACAATTATTGCAACCCGCGAATCGCTTCAAGACTTAAATTCTAACTTGTTTCCGTTCTTTGTTCAACGCACAAAAACAGGTTTTTCCAAATTATTTCGGAACGTCGTTGCCGGGCTGCGAGGCTGCTGCCACCGGCGAAGCCGCTGCCGGAGCGGACGCGCCAGGTGCGGATGCAACCGGTGCCGAAGCGACGATGGGGGCCGGAGCCGAAGCGCCAAGCACGCCCGCCGAAGGCTTCGCATGATACGACCCCAGGTACGTTAACGCAAGGGTCGAGCAGAAAAACACCGTTGCGAGAACCGCCGTGGTACGCGAGAGAAAATTCGCGGAACCGCTCGCGCCGAACAGGCTGCCCGACGCGCCGCTGCCGAACGCAGCACCCATGTCCGCGCCCTTGCCGTGCTGCAGCAGGACGAGGCCGATCACCCCGAGCGCCGACAGAAGCTGAACGACGATAATCAACGTTTTCAAATACAGCATCACACTCACCTGAGTCCTGGTTGAACGCCCGCCCCTGCTGGAGCAAACGCATTAGCAGCCCGCACGATGCGCCTTGTTACTTGCGCCCCGTGCGCGAGCCTTTAGCCCGCGACGCTGGCGCCCGCCGCAGCGGCCGCGCAGATCGCGAGGAAATCACCCTCTTTCAGCGACGCACCACCAATCAGGCCGCCATCGATATCGGCCTGACGGAAGAGCTCCGCCGCATTTTCCGGCTTCACGCTGCCGCCGTAGAGCAGCGGCACGTCCGCCACCTGCGCGCCCTTCGCAGCGAGGCGCGCGCGCAGGAACGCATGCACCTGCTGAGCCTGCTCCGACGTTGCGCTCTTGCCCGTGCCGATCGCCCAGACCGGCTCGTAGGCCACGACGATGCGCGCCGCCTCTTCGACCGACAGCGCCGCCAGCACCGCATCGAGCTGTGCGCCGACTACGCGCTCGGTCGCGCCCGATTCACGCTCTTCGAGCGTCTCGCCCACGCAGACGATCGGCGTGAGGCGCACCGCGAGCGCGCGCTGTGCCTTCTGCGCGACGACCTCGGAGCTTTCGCCATGGTAAGCGCGGCGCTCCGAGTGACCAACGATCGCAAAGCCCGCTTCGAAGTCGGCCACCATGCCTGCCGCGACTTCACCCGTATAGGCCCCCTGCTCGTGCGCGGAAACGTCCTGCGCGCCCCACACGACACGACTGCCGCCGAGCAGCGCCTGCGTCTGCGCGAGGTACGGAAACGGCACGCATACGCCAACGCGCACGTCCGCGGGCAGCGCCTGCACGCCGCGCGCGACGGCTTCGAGCAGTGCCGCATTGGCCGCGAGGCGGCCATGCATCTTCCAGTTACCGACTACGAGCTTCGATCGTTGTTTCGTTGGCTGTTTCGTCATTGTTCCGGTTGCTGTTAAAAGCGGACGCAAAACACATAATTTTACTGCGTGAAATCCAGACGGGTCAAACCGCTGCGGTTCGATGCGCGAAAAATACCCGAAAAAAATCGAGACGAATCAAGTAAGAGCCGGGCCGTACGCACGTGCCGGCCCGAAGTCAGCCCGCGGACCAGTCGAGCACGATCTTGCCGATGTGCTCGCTGCTTTCCATCAAGGCATGCGCCTCGGCGGCCTGTCCGGCTGGAAACACGCGGAATATGACGGGCTTGATGCGGCCCTCTTCGATCAAGGGCCAGACCTTCGCCTTCAGCTCCTGCGCGATCTGCGCCTTGAATTCGACGGAACGCGCGCGCAGCGTCGAACCGGTGACCGTGAGCCGGCGACGCAGGATCTCGCCCATGTTGAGTTCGGCTTTGGAGCCGCCGAGCGTCGCGATGAGCACGATGCGGCCGCCCGTAGCAAGCGCGGAAAGTTCACGCGCCACATAGCCGCCCGCCACCATGTCGAGAATCACGTCGACGCCACGGTCGTTCGTGAGCGCCTTGACGACCTCGACGAAATCGCCGGTGCGATAGTTGATGGCGCGATCGGCGCCGAGCGCCTCGCAGGCGCGGCACTTGTCGTCCGAGCCAGCGGTCGCGAACACGCGGAAGCCGAGCGCGTGTGCGATCTGGATCGCCGTCACGCCAATGCCGCTCGAACCGCCCTGCACGAGTAGCGTCTCGTTCTCGCCACCTTCGCCTTTGCCGAGGCAGGCGCGCTGGAACACGTTGCTCCAGACCGTGAAGAAGGTTTCCGGCAGCGACGCCGCCTCCACATCGGTGAGGCCATTCGGCACGGGCAGGCATTGCCCGAGCGGCGCGATCGCGTATTCGGCGTAGCCGCCACCCGCAATCAACGCGCACACGCGATCACCGATTTTCAACCCGAACGGATTGCTTTTCTCGTCGATCGTTCCGCCCACGATCTCACCCGCCACTTCGAGTCCTGGCAGGTCGGAAATGCCCGGCGGCGGCGCATAAGAACCTTTGCGCTGGAACACGTCGGGACGGTTCACGCCCGAGGCGCTCACCTTGATCAGCACTTCGCCGGCCTTCGGCTCGGGGGTCGGCCGTTCGGCCAGCTTGAGCACGTCCGGCGCACCGAATTCGGTAATCTCGACTGCCTTCATCTCGCATCTCCGCAGGGCCGCGCCCCGATCTGGATGGCGTTGCGCACGCGACGACATTGACGCTTGCGCATTGCCACTCGCACTCATTGTCATAAAAAAACGGCCGGAGCGTTTTGCACGCTACCGGCCGTTGGAGCTTACCGCGTTACTGCTGCGGTTCGCCCTGCGGTGCGCCGCCCGCATTGCCGCCATTCGCCTGCTCATTGAGCAGCGCCTTGGCGGACAAACGCACGCGACCCTTCTCGTCCGTCTGGATGACCTTGACCTTCACGACCTGGCCTTCCTTGAGATAGTCGTTGATGTCCTTGATGCGCTCGTTGGCGATCTCGGAGATGTGCAGCAGACCATCCTTGCCCGGCAGCAGATTCACGATCGCGCCGAAGTCCAGCAGTTTGAGCACTGCGCCTTCGTACACCTGGCCCACTTCGATTTCGGCCGTGATGTTCTCGATGCGCTTCTTCGCTTCGGCCATACCTTCGCTCGACGTGCTCGCGATGGTCACCACGCCGTCGTCGGAGATGTCGATGGTCGTGCCCGTTTCTTCGGTCAGCGCGCGGATCACCGAACCGCCCTTGCCGATCACGTCGCGGATCTTTTCCGGATTGATCTTGATGGTGATCATGCGCGGAGCGTATGCCGACAGCTCGGTGTTCACGCCCGACACGGCCGAGGTCATCTTGCCGAGGATGTGCATGCGGCCTTCCTTCGCCTGCGCGAGGGCGACCTGCATGATTTCCTTCGTGATGCCCTGGATCTTGATGTCCATCTGCAGCGCGGTCACGCCAGCTTCCGTACCCGCCACCTTGAAGTCCATGTCGCCGAGGTGATCTTCGTCGCCGAGAATGTCGGTCAGGACCGCGAACTTGTTGCCTTCGAGGATCAGGCCCATCGCAATACCGGCGACGTGCGCCTTCATCGGCACGCCGGCGTCCATCAGCGCGAGGCAGCCGCCGCACACCGAAGCCATCGACGACGAACCGTTCGACTCGGTGATTTCCGAAACCACACGGATCGAGTAGCCGAACTCCTCGGCGCTCGGCAGGCACGCGACGAGCGCGCGCTTGGCGAGACGGCCGTGGCCGATTTCACGGCGCTTGGGCGAACCCACGCGGCCCGTTTCGCCGGTCGCGAACGGGGGCATGTTGTAGTGGAGCATGAAGCGGTCGCGGTACTCGCCTTCGAGCGCGTCGATGATCTGCTCGTCGCCCTTGGTACCGAGCGTCGCGATGACCAGCGCCTGCGTTTCGCCACGCGTGAAGAGCGCCGAACCGTGCGTACGCGGCAGCACGCCGGTACGGATCTCGATCGGGCGCACGGTGCGCGTATCGCGGCCGTCGATGCGCGGCTCGCCGTTCAGGATCTGCGAACGGACGATCTTCGCTTCGAGGTCGAAGACGATGTTGCCGACCGTGGCCTTGTCGGCCGCCGTCGTGCCGGCCGCAGCCGCTTCTTCTTCGAGCCTGGCCGACGTCGCTGCGTAGACTTCCTTCAGCTTGGTCGAGCGCTGCTGCTTGTCGCGCAACTGGTAGGCGGCGAGCAGGTCGTTGTAGGCGATGTCGGTGACGCGGGCGATGAGCGCCTCGTCCTTCGGCGCCGGCTGCCAGTCCCACTCGGGCTTGCCGCCTTCACGCACGAGTTCGTGAATCGCGTCGATGGCCGTTTGCATCTGCTCGTGGCCGAATACCACGGCGCCGAGCATCACGTCTTCCGGCAGCTGGTCGGCTTCCGATTCCACCATCAGCACTGCGCGCTCGGTACCGGCCACGACGAGGTCGAGGCGCGAATCCTTGATCTGCGCGCGCGTCGGGTTGAGCACGTACTCGTTGTTGATGTAGGCGACGCGTGCCGCGCCCACCGGACCATTGAACGGCAGACCCGAAATCGCCAGCGCAGCCGACGCGCCGATCAGCGCGGGGATGTCAGCCGGAACTTCCGGATTGATCGACAGGACGTGGATCACGACCTGGACTTCGTTGTAGAAGCCTTCCGGGAAAAGCGGGCGCAGCGGACGGTCGATCAGGCGCGAGATCAGCGTCTCGCCTTCCGACGGGCGGCCTTCGCGGCGGAAGAAGCCGCCCGGGATCTTGCCGGCCGAATAGGTCTTTTCGATGTAGTCGACGGTGAGCGGGAAGAAGTCCTGACCCGGCTTGGCGGTCTTGGCGCCGACGACGGTCGCGAGCACGACGGTGTCTTCGATGTCGACGATGACGGCACCGCCGGCCTGACGGGCGATTTCACCCGTTTCGAGGCGCACGTTGTGCTGGCCCCATTTGAATTCCTTCACGACTTTGTTGAACATGGTCATGGTCACTCACTCCTTACTCATTTGTTATGCATTGCCCGCACACGCGGGTGATGCGGCAAGACAGGCTCCGGCACCGCGCAGGAAGAGGAGTGTTATGCCATTCCAGCGGATCGCGACCTTGCGACACAGGCGCACACGATCTGCTGGAATGACACAAAGCTCTGCCCCGAGGCCCGGCCCTGCTGCTCGTACTGCTGGTGCTACGTGGTATTGCTTTCGAGCCGGCAGGCATCGAATCAAACCTGCATGAAGCGCGCCGTTCAAAAACAAAATGCCTGCATCAGCGGAAACTGACACAGGCATCTTTGTGGAAGACCTTCCGGTTACTTGCGCAGACCCAGCTTCTCGATCAGCGCGCGGTAACGATCAGCGTCCTTGCCCTTCAGGTAGTCGAGCAGCTTGCGGCGGCGGCTCACCATGCGCAGCAGACCGCGGCGGCTGTGGTGATCCTTGGCGTGCGACTTGAAGTGCGCGGTCAGTTCGTTGATACGCGACGTCAGGAGCGCAACCTGAACTTCGGGCGAACCCGTGTCATTGGTGCCGCGCGCGAATTGCGCGACGACGTCGGACTTCTTGATATCTGCTACGGACATTTTGCTTTTCCTTTAAAACAAACGAGCGGTCACGGAAGAAAGGCCGTGCCGTGGCTTGGTTCTTACTACTCTGCTTTTGCTTCTTTACTACCCAACTACCTTGCCGCGGATTCGCAACAAGGGGCGCAGTATAGCACAGCCCCGATTCGCCGCGCACCCGCTTGCAACAAGGCACGCAGTCAGGGCCGCTTCATCTGGCAGGTGGTGGCCGGTACGGTGCGTTCAGCGGGGACCGCCAGCACCGTGCGAAAACCGTATCCCGAGCCTTCATTGTCGTACCGCACGCCCGGCGTGCCCTGCCTGTCCATCTGCATGACGTAAAGGGGCTGGATGGCCTGGTGGTCGTCGGCGCGCATCCACATCGGGTGGAAGCGGGCTTCGTCCCCCGTGAAGCGCAGGCCCTCCAGCGCTTTCGCGACCGTCTCGGGGTCGGCCGTGCCGGCCTTCGTCATGGCCTGGGCGAGCATCTCGACCATCATCGACATGCGCAACACCGGATAGTCCGCCTGGGCCTCCGGGTAACGCGAACGGAACGCCTTGTACCACGCATCGGAGGCCGCGCCGCCCGCGTTCGGGTGCCAGTCTGCCACGGCAATCACGCGCTTCACGCCCGCGTCGCCCAGCGCTGCGGGCGCGCCGAGGCTATTGCCATAGAACGTGTAGAACTTCGTTTCGAGCCCCTGCTCGCGCGCGGCCTTCACGAGCAGCGTAAGGTCGTTGCCCCAGTTGCCCGTGATGACGGCGTCGGCACCCGTCGCCCGGATCTTGGCGACGTACGGCGCGAAGTCCTTCACGCGGCCGATAGGGTGGAATTCGTCGCCAACGATGGCGGCGTCCGGACGCCGCTTCGCCAGCGCTTCGCGCGCGAGCGTGCTCACGACGTGCCCGAAGCTGTAGTCCTGATTGAGCAGATACACCTTCGTAACCGTCTTGTCCGCGGCGATGACGTCGGCGAGCGCGTCCATGCGCATGCCCGCGTGCGCGTCGAAGCGGAAGTGCCAGAAGCTGCAGTTCGCGTTGGTGAGCGCCGGGTCGTCCGCGGAATAGTTGAGGAAGACCTGGCGGTTGTCGGGCGCGCGTTCGTTCTGGCGATCGATCGCCGTCACGAGCGCCGCCGCCACCGCCGAGCTGTTGCCCTGCATGACATAGCCGATATGGCGATCTTGCGCCGCGCGCAGCTGCATGAGCGCTGCCTCCGGGCTGCCCTTGCTGTCGAGCGTGACCAGCTCGAGCGGATGCCGCCCGTCACGCAGCGCGACGCCGCCTCCCGCATTCACGCGCTCCACGCCGAAGCGCAGGTTGCGCTCGACCGCCGCGCCCGCATCGGCGAACGGGCCGGACATGCCTTCGATCAGCGCAAGCTGGACCGGCTTGCCCGCCGGGGCCTCCTGGGCCTGCACGCCAGTTGCGGCCGCAAGCCCGGCCGCCATCATGAATACGACTGCCGCCGCACGCCTTCTTCCTGCCTTCATGCGTTCTTTCCTCAATGCCGACTTTTCCGTTGCCCGCCGGTTTGTCAATCGAAGCGCGGATCATAGGCCGCGAGACGGGGCGACGGCAAGGCCGCCCTCCCGCACGGGACCGCGCAGCCCAGGTCCGCGAGCATCGCGTGGCGTGTCAAAATAAGGGATCCAGATTCACGGCGGTCAATGCAATCTTGCCAACGGGGGACATCATGTTCACGCGCTTCTCAACCTCGCTTGCAATACGCGTGCGGATCGCCGCGCGCCGTGCGCGTCTCGGCCTCTTCGCGGGTGTGGGCGCACTCGCGCTCGCGGGCTGTGCGCAGCCGTGGCAGCAATTCCACGCGGGCGACGACGCCCAGGCCGTGGTCGCCCGCTTCGGACCGCCCGCCGAAATCTACGACCTGCCCGATGGCGGCAAGCGCCTGATGTGGCCGACCCAGCCGATGGGCGAAACCACGACGGCCGCCGACATCGACGCAAGCGGCAAGGTGGTGAACTTGCGTCAGGTCCTGCAGCCCAACGAGTTCTATCGCGCCGAAATCGGCAAATGGACGCGCACCGACGTGCTCGTGAACTTCGGCCGCCCGGTCGAGACAGCCTACTTTCCGCTGATGAAGAAGGAAGCCTGGACCTACCGTTACCTCGAAGACAACGTCTGGTACATGCTCTACAGCTTCTACTTCGACGAGCAGGGCATCCTGCGGCTCACGCAGAAGACGCCGGACCCGCTGCACGACCCGGACCGACGCAGCCTTTTCTGAGCGTTCCGATCCTCGCGCAGCAAAACAAAACCCCCGCGCGCTTGCGAGCCCGGGGGTTTTTCGATTGCCTCATTCGCGCGACAGGCAAAGCGGGGCCATACGCCCCGCCACTGCTTACGCGCGCTGCGGATTGAGCTTGTCGCTATCCGACGAGTAGAGCTTGTTGAGCGCCGAGATATACGCCTTCGCGGAGGCCGCGACGATATCGGGATCGGTGCCCACACCGTTCACGATGCGGCCCGCCTTCGACAGACGCACCGTCACTTCGCCCTGCGCCTGGGTGCCCGTCGTGATCGCGTTCACCGAGTAGAGCAGCAGTTCCGAGCCGCTGCCCACTTCCGTTTCGATCGCGTTGAGCGTGGCGTCCACGGGGCCGTTGCCGGCCGCTTCGCCCGTCACTTCCTTGCCGTCGGCCGAGAACACGATGCGCGCGTGCGGACGCTCGCCGGTTTCCGAGTGCTGCGCGAGCGAGATGAACTTGTAGTGCTCCTTCTCCTGCGCCTCCGCCGACTCTTCAGTGACGATCGCGATGATGTCTTCGTCGAAGATTTCGGCCTTGCGGTCGGCCAGTTCCTTGAAGCGCGCGAACGCGTTGTTCAGTTCGGCTTCGCTGTCGAGGGCGATGCCCAGTTCCTGCAGGCGCTGCTTGAACGCGTTGCGGCCCGAGAGCTTGCCGAGCACGATCTTGTTCGCGCTCCAGCCCACGTCTTCGGCGCGCATGATCTCGTAGGTGTCGCGCGCCTTGAGCACGCCGTCCTGATGGATGCCCGAGGCATGCGCGAACGCGTTCGCGCCCACCACGGCCTTGTTCGGCTGCACGACGAAACCGGTGATCTGCGAAACGAGCTTCGAAGCCGGCACGATTTGCGTGGTGTCGAGGCCGATCTCGAGGCCGAAGTAGTCCTTGCGCGTCTTCACGGCCATGACGATTTCTTCGAGCGACGTGTTGCCCGCGCGCTCGCCGAGACCGTTGATCGTGCACTCCACCTGACGCGCGCCGCCGATCTTCACGCCGGCCAGCGAGTTCGCCACGGCCATGCCGAGGTCGTTGTGGCAGTGCACCGAGAACACGGCCTTGTCCGAGTTCGGAATGCGCTCGCGCAGCGTCTTCACGAGGTTGCCGTAGAGCTCGGGAACGCCGTAGCCGACCGTATCGGCGATGTTGATCGTCGTCGCGCCTTCGTTGATGACGGCTTCGAGCACGCGGCACAGGAAATCCATGTCCGAGCGGCTGCCGTCTTCGGGCGAGAACTCCACGTCGTTCGTGAACTTGCGCGCAAAGCGCACGGCCAGCTTCGCCTGCTCGAGCACCTGCTCGGGCGACATGCGCAGCTTCTTCTCCATGTGCAGCGGCGAAGTGGCGATGAACGTGTGAATGCGGAAGTGGTCGGCCGGCTTGAGCGCGTCGGCGGCGCGCTGGATGTCCTTGTCGTTCGCGCGGGCGAGCGAGCAGATCGTGCTGTCCTTGATCAGGCCGGCGATCGTATGGATCGCGTCGAAGTCGCCGTTCGAGCTGGCCGCGAAGCCGGCCTCGATGACGTCCACTTTCATGCGCTCGAGCTGCTTCGCAATGCGGATCTTCTCTTCCTTCGTCATCGACGCGCCGGGCGACTGTTCGCCGTCACGCAACGTCGTATCGAAAATGATGAGCTTGTCTGCTGCCATTTCGGGTCTCCAGGGGGACTTGTTCAGTGTCAAAACCGCATTTTGGGTGTTCGCGCCACCGATGGCGACGCTGACAATGAACGAGGCTTACGGAGGGCGAGCGAGATCAGCGCGGCAGGCGCGCTAGCGCTAGCGTGCTTAGGGGCGCGCCGGCTTGAAGGGAAAAGAGGGGGAACTGGATGGTATCCATGGCGCCGACTATAGCCGGAATCGGCCGATAGTGCAATGGGAGGCGACCGGCGTGGGCAACCAGCGTGGGCAACCAGCGTGGGCAACCAGCGTGGGCGACCGGCGTAGGCGACCGGCGTGGGCGACCAGCGTGTGCAGTCAGCACGGGAGAGCTGTAGGCGCAAACAGCGGGCGGCGTCAAAAAAAAGGGCCGCGCTTACGCACAGCCCTTCTTGCAGGATTGCGTCACACGCGCACGCTACCGCTCTCGCGGCGACGAACGCGCCGGGTTCCCGCGCCCGCGCACGGCCTGGTACGCCCAGAACACATAGCCCGAAAGCCCATACAGCACGAACAGACCGAACAGCATCAGCGGCGGATCCGACGAAACGAGCACGAACGCCACGACCACGAGCAGCGTCGCCGCGAACGGCACACGGTGGCGCACGTCGAGCGCTTTGCCGCTGTAGAACGGCGCGTTGGACACCATCGTCACGCCTGCATAGATCGTCAGCACGAAGGCGACCCACGGCAGCCAGGACAGCTTGAGGGGCACGCGGTTGTCGGTGGCGAGCCACACGAAGCCGGCGATCAGCGCCGCCGCAGCCGGGCTCGGCAGCCCCTGGAAGAAGCGCTTGTCCACCACGCCGATGTTCGTGTTGAAGCGCGCGAGACGCAGCGCCGCTCCCGAACAGTAGACGAAAGCCGCGAGCCAGCCCCAGCGCCCGAGATCCTTGAGCACCCATTCGTACATCACGAGCGCGGGCGCCACGCCGAACGACACCATGTCCGAAAGGCTGTCGAACTGCTCGCCGAAGGCGCTCTGCGAGTGCGTCATGCGCGCCACGCGCCCGTCCATCCCGTCGAGCACCATCGCCACGAAAATGGCGATGGCCGCCACTTCGAAACGCACGTTCATCGCCTGCACGACTGCGAAGAAGCCGCAGAAGAGCGCGGCCGTGGTGAACGCGTTGGGCAGCAAATAGATGCCGCGCTTTTTCAGGAACTCCTGGCGCGCCGCGCGCCGGTTCGCGGCGACACCCATCGGCTCCTGCACCGACTTGTTGCGCCGGAACGGCCGCGGCAACGGCCCGCCGGCCGGGTTGCGGGGTCGACGCTGTTTGAATCCGGCCATCGCAACCCTCCTTTACGCCGATTGCGTCGGCAGTTCGGCGAGGATCGTCGACGAGGCGGACACCTTCTCGCCGATCGACACGCGCGGGCGGCTGCCCACGGGCAGGTAGACGTCGACGCGCGAGCCGAAACGGATGAAACCATAGCGCTGGCCGCGCGAGAGCGGCTCGCCCGCACGTACGTAGCAGAGAATGCGGCGCGCGATGAGGCCGGCGATCTGCACGGAGGTGACGGTCGTGCCGTCGGCCATCGTCAGCACGACGGCGTTGCGCTCGTTTTCGGTCGAGGCCTTGTCGATGGCGGCGTTCAGGTACGCGCCCGGGAAGTACTCGACCTTGGCGACGGCGCCATCGACAGGCGAACGTTGCGAGTGCACGTTGAAGACGTTCATGAATACGCTGATCTTGAGCGCTTCACGGTTTGCGTACGGGTCGTGCGCGGTTTCCACGGCGACGATGCGGCCGTCTGCCGGGCACAGCACGGCGTTGGCCTGGCTGGGGATGGGGCGCGGCGGATCGCGGAAGAACTGAACGACGAAGATGAGGATGAGCCAGAAAGGCCATGCGAGTCCGAAGCCTGCGACCGCATGGATCAAGAGCGCCACGACGGCCGCAATGGCGATGAACGGCCAGCCTTCGCGCGCGATGATCGGATGGGGGTAATTCATGGTGGCTTCGCTGTTATTTTGAAAACCGTAGGATAGCAAAAGCCGCCCAGGGTTCATCCCACCTGGGCGGCTTTTTCGGGTCCGACTCGGCGTTTGCTGTCGCGCGGCGACTTTTGAAGCGACCGGATGCCGCGCGCGATTCAGCGCTGCAACGTCAGATTAGTTCTTCGACTGGTCGACGAGCTTGTTCGCGGCGATCCACGGCATCATCGCGCGCAGCTTCGCACCGACCACTTCGATCTGGTGCTCGGCGCCGAGGCGGCGGCGCGATTGCAGCGTCGGCGCGCCGGCCTTGTTCTCGAGGATGAAGCTCTTCGCGTATTCGCCGGTCTGGATGTCCTTGAGGACTTCCTTCATGACCTTCTTCGTCTCGGCCGTGATGACGCGCGGGCCCGTCACGTACTCGCCGTACTCGGCGTTGTTCGAGATCGAGTAGTTCATGTTGGCGATGCCGCCTTCGTAGATCAGGTCGACGATCAGCTTCAGTTCGTGCAGGCACTCGAAGTACGCCATTTCCGGCGCGTAGCCCGCTTCGACCAGCGTTTCGAAACCCGCCTTGATCAGGTCGACCGTACCGCCGCACAGCACGGCTTGCTCGCCGAACAGGTCGGTTTCGGTCTCTTCGCGGAAATTCGTTTCGATGATGCCGGCACGGCCGCCGCCGTTCGCCGCTGCGTACGACAGGGCGATGTCGCGCGCTGCGCCCGACTTGTCCTGGTGGACAGCGATCAGATGGGGCACGCCGCCGCCTTGCGAGTAGGTGCCGCGAACCGTGTGGCCCGGCGCCTTCGGAGCGATCATGATGACGTCGAGATCGGCGCGCGGAATCACCTGGCCGTAGTGGACGTTGAAGCCGTGCGCGAACGCGAGCGCTGCGCCGTTCTTGATGTTCGCGTGGACTTCCTTCGCGTACACGTCGGCGATCTGCTCGTCGGGCAGCAGCATCATGACGACGTCGGCGTTCTTCACCGCTTCGGCCACTTCCTTGACCTGGAGACCGGCGTTCTCAGCCTTGCTCCACGATGCGCCGTTCTTGCGCAGGCCAACCGTGACGTTCACGCCGCTGTCCTTCAGGTTCAGCGCGTGGGCGTGGCCTTGCGAGCCGTAACCGATGATCGTGACCTGCTTGCCCTTGATGAGGGAGAGATCGGCGTCCTTGTCGTAGAAAACTTTCATGTTGGTTCCTTGGCGAGAGTCTGGTGAATTTCGGTACTGCTATCAGCTTGTGCTGCACCGGATGCCGCGTCTCGTGACAGCCGCATCCGGTCAGGTTCCGGTGCAAGATCGACTGTGGTCGGGTCACACCTTCAGAATGCGCTCTCCGCGCCCGATGCCCGAGCTGCCCGTACGGACGGTTTCGAGAATCGCGGTGGCGTCGAGCGCCTCGATGAACGCGTCGAGCTTGTCGCTCGCACCCGTCAGTTCGATCGTGTAGGTCTTTTCGGTGACGTCGATGATGCGGCCGCGGAAAATATCCGCCATCCGCTTCATCTCCTCACGTTCTTTGCCGACCGCCCTTACCTTGATCAGCATCAGCTCGCGCTCGATGTGGGCGCCCTCGGTAAGGTCGACCACCTTCACCACCTCGATCAGGCGGTTCAGATGCTTCGTGATCTGTTCGATCACGTCGTCCGAGCCAATGGAAACGATGGTCATGCGCGACAGCGAACGGTCTTCGGTCGGTGCCACCGTCAAGGTTTCGATGTTGTAGCCGCGTGCGGAGAAGAGGCCGACCACGCGCGAGAGCGCGCCCGGCTCGTTTTCCAGCAGAACGGAAATGATGTGTCTCATGATGTGATCCGCGATTTGTCCAGTTAGCGTGGTTGCCGCCCTTCCCCGCGAACCCGCGCGCCCGTTGTGTGGACGCGCGCCGCGCGAGGTCGGAACGACGCCGTGCAAATACCGTTAAAGGTCTTCCGAGCCGAGCAGCATCTCGGTGATGCCCTTGCCGGCCTGTACCATCGGCCAGACGTTTTCGGAAGGGTCGGTCTGGAAATCGAGGAACACCGTGCGGTCCTTCAGGCGCAGCGCTTCCTTGAGCGCCGGCTCCACATCAGCCGTCTTTTCGATCCGCATGCCGACGTGGCCATACGCTTCGGCGAGCTTCACGAAGTCGGGCAGCGCATCCATGTACGAATGCGAATAGCGCTTGCTGTATTCGATCTGCTGCCACTGGCGAACCATGCCGAGGTAGCGGTTGTTCAGCGAGATGATCTTCACGGGCGTGTCGTACTGCTTGCAGGTCGACAGCTCCTGGATGCACATCTGGATCGAGCCTTCGCCCGTGATGCACAGCACGTCGTCGTCGGGGTGGGCCATCTTCACGCCCATCGCCGCCGGCAGGCCGAAGCCCATGGTGCCGAGGCCGCCCGAGTTGATCCAGCGGCGCGGCTGGTTGAAGCGGTAGAACTGCGCGGCCCACATCTGGTGCTGGCCGACGTCCGAGCACACGAACGCGTTGCCGCCCGTGAGTTCCCACGCCTTTTCGACCACGTACTGCGGCTTGATGATTTCGCTGCCGCGGTCGAACTTCAGGCAGTTCTTCTCGCGCCAGCTTTCGATGTCCTTCCACCAGGCGGCGAGCGCCTCGGTATCGGGGCCGTGCTCGGCGTGCTGCAGCTGCTCGATGAGCTCCTTGAGCACTTCCTTGACGTCGCCGACGATGGGGATATCGACCTTCACGCGCTTGCTGATCGACGACGGGTCGATGTCGATGTGAATGATCTTGCGCGGGCGCGAAGCGAAGTGCGCCGGGTCGCCGATCACACGGTCGTCGAAGCGCGCGCCGATCGCGATCAGCACGTCGCAGTGCTGCATCGCCATGTTGGCTTCGTAGGTGCCGTGCATGCCGAGCATGCCGAGGAATTTGCGGTCGCTCGCGCGGTAGCCGCCCAGGCCCATCAGCGTGTTCGTGACCGGGTAGCCGAGCAGGTCCGCGAACTGGTTCAGTTCACGCGACGCATCGGCGAGGATGATCCCGCCGCCGGTATAGATGTACGGACGCTTCGCCGAGAGGAGCAGCGAGACCGCCTTGCGGATCTGCCCCGAATGGCCCTTGGTGACCGGATTGTAGGAGCGCAGCGAGACGCTCTTCACCGGTTCGTACGTGCACGGCGCCTTCGACACGTCCTTCGGAATGTCGATCAGCACGGGGCCGGGACGGCCGGTGCGCGCAATATAGAAAGCTTTCTTGACGGTGGCGGCGAGATCGCGCACGTCCTTCACGAGGAAGTTGTGCTTCACGCAGGGACGCGTGATGCCGACCGTATCGCACTCCTGGAAGGCGTCCTGACCAATCGCGGCGGTGGGCACCTGGCCGCTGATGATCACCATCGGGATCGAGTCCATATAGGCCGTCGCGATGCCCGTCACCGCATTGGTGACACCAGGCCCCGAGGTCACGAGACACACGCCCACGTTGCCGGTCGAACGCGCGTAGGCGTCGGCGGCGTGAACGGCTGCCTGTTCGTGGCGCACGAGAACGTGCTGGATCTTGTCCTGCTTGTAAAGCTCGTCGTAGATGTAAAGTACCGAGCCGCCGGGGTAGCCCCAGATGAATTCGACCTGCTCGTCGGCGAGCGCCTTCATCAGCACGGTGCCGCCGATGGATTGGGTGCTGCCTTGGGGGTCAGATTCTTGAGAAGAGGGGACCGACGTGGAGAATTCCGCGCTGGGCATATTCATCATTCACCTTTCGAATTTTCGGCAAAAAATTGATCGGGTGCTCTCTGCCGGGCTTGTGGCTCGGGTTCAAGCGGCGCGTCCAGTTGACAGATGAGCCTCATGGGCCACACCTGAATTGAGACAAGTCACTTATGTTGCGAACCGTCGAAGATAGCGGCTCGGCGCACTTCGGTCAAGCAATTCTTGCGGCGCCGGGCACGATCGTTGCGCTCGCGCACGGCTCGCGGCGCATGCCAGGTCCCGCAAGTGAAGCCGGCGCGGTATGCAGCGCCATGATGCGGCGCAGCCCCAAGGCCCTTCCGCTACCCAGTGGCTGCAAAAATTTGCTAGGATCCGCGGGTTTTACGACATTTTTTCGAACGATTACGCGTACGCCGGCGGCGGCGCCCTGCAACGGATGGCATCAGACAAGGAACTCGCCGACTTTCTGGCGGGCGTCGAAAGACGCGCGTTCAAGCAGACGGTCTACGCCGTAAGGGACGACGACGCCTCGCTCGACATCGTGCAGGACGCGATGATCAAGCTCGCCGAAAAATACGGAGACCGACCACCCGCCGAACTCCCCCTGCTCTTTCAGCGTATTTTGCAAAATACGATGCACGATTATTTTCGTCGGCAGAAAGTACGCAATACGTGGGTGAGTCTGTTTTCGTCGCTCGGCAACGCCGACGACGAGGAGTTCGATCCCCTCGAAACCTTCGAAGCCGGGCAAGGAACGGCAGGGGCCGAGAGCAGCGAGCAGCAGATCGAACGCGCGCAGGTGCTCCAGATGATCGACGACGAAATCCAGAAATTACCGGCACGTCAACGGGAGGCGTTTCTGATGCGTTACTGGGAGGATATGGATGTCGCTGAGACTGCCGCTGCAATGGGCTGCTCCGAAGGCAGCGTGAAAACGCACTGCTCCCGGGCCACTCATACGCTGGCTCAAGCGCTCAAGGCCAAAGGAATCACGCTATGAGCACCGCCCTCGAAAACAAAGAACTAGAGTTCGTGCGGGAGATGCGCCGTGCGCTCGACGAGAGTGCCGCCAACCTGCCCGCCGGCACCACCGCCCGACTCGCCGCCGCACGAAAGACCGCACTCGCCCGCAAGAAGGCCGAGTACGTCCTCGTGCGCGCGCCAGCGCTCGCCGCGGCCGGCGTCGGCGGCCTGTCCGGCACGCCGTCGCGCCAGCCCGCGCGGCGCCGTTCGGCGCTCGCGCGCTTCGCGCTCGCCTGGCCGCTCGCGGCGCTCGTGGCGGGCCTCTTTGCCATCGCGTACTTCGAAGATCAGCAACGCACCGCTGAACTCGCCGACATCGACGCGGCCATGCTGAGCGACGACCTTCCGCTCACTGCCTACCTCGATCACGGGTTCAACGCGTATCTGACGCGCGCGCATTAAGCAAATCTGAGCAGGAGACCAACGGGGTGAGTTACAAGCGCGGCCTGGCCGTTGTCATTGGATGTGTGGTCGCGGCAGCCGTGTCGTATGTGGCGACCTACCCGCGCTTTCACCCCGCGCCGGCCGACGAAAACGCGGCGGGTGCCGCCGCACCGGCGAAAGCGCCAGCGCCGGAGACTTCGCTCACGACCGCGTTCACCCCCCTGCCCGGCCGGGACAACCCGCTTGCCTGGGCCCATCTGAGCGATGCGCAGCACGCGGCGCTCGCTCCTTTCGCCTCCGAATGGAACGAATTCAGCGACGAGCGCAAGCGCAAATGGCTGAAGATCGCGTCGCGGTACCCAAAGATGTCACCCGATGCGCAAAAGCGCCTGCACGAGCGCATGGCCGAATGGGTGCGCATGACGCCCGAGCAGCGCCGCGTCGCCCGCGAGAATTACCAGGTGTCGAAGGAACTGCCCGCGCAGGCGCGCCAGCGCGCCTGGAAGGCTTACCAGCAACTCCCCGAAGAGCAGAAGGAGCGCCTCGCAGCCAGCGAGCGCAAGCGCCGGCCCACCGTCGTGAGCGCGCCGCCCACCGGCAACAAGAGCGAGATTCGCGATATCGAACGGCTCGTGAACGAGCGCGATCATCGCGGACTGCCGCACGCACCCGCGGGCGTGACTGGGGCGTCGGGCGCCGCCGGCGCGAGCGGCGCGGGTTCGGGCCTCGGGCCCGCAACGCCTGGTGCGCCGGGCGAAGCGCCGACGGCATCGTCTTTCGCGGCAGGCGTTCCAGCCGCCGGCAGCTTCGTGCCTGCCACGCCGATCCCCGTCTCGCCCGCCGAAGCGCCCGCGGCGTTCAAGGGGTCCTGAAGCGCTCCATTAGCGCTTGCGCATTCACGCGCATTCACGCGCATTCACGCGCATTCACGCGCATTCACGCGCATTCACGCGCATTGATCGCGCATTGATCGCGCATTGATCGCGCATTGATCGCGCATTTATCGTTAACCCGCCGCCGCGTTCCCACCGTTTCATCGTGTGCGCTTTCGCGGTTATGCTTGGGCGTCCCGTCCACGAACCGACGCCATCGTGTCCGAAAGCGCCCAAGCCGCCAGCAAGCAGCCCATCGCCCCGTCCTCTGAACCCGCATCCGTCTCGATTCGCCGCCGTCTGGCCGCGCTCGTCTACGAGAGCGTGCTGCTCTTCGGCGTCGTGTTCGCAGCGGGGCTCGCGTTCAGCCTCGCCTTGCAGCAGCGCAACGGCTACACGCATCACAACCTGATGGCAGCCTGGATCATCTGCGTGGCCGGCGCGTATTTCGTCGGCTTCTGGCACAAGGGCGGGCAGACGCTGCCGATGCAAACCTGGCGCCTGCGCGTGGTCGGCCCGGACGGCAAGCCGCCCACCCTCGCGCGAGCGGTGCTGCGCTACCTCGCCGCCTGGCTGTGGTTCCTGCCGCCTCTCGTGCTGCACCCGCTGCTCGGTCTTTCGGTTCCCCACACGCTCGTGCTCGCAGCCTGCTGGTTCGTGATCTGGGCCGCGAGCGCCCGCTTCGCCCACGACCGGCAGTTCCTCCACGACCGTATCGCGGGCACACGCATTGTCGCAATTGCGCGACAGGGCGCGTCGGCTCAGCGCGCGGAAAGCCCCCGCGTTGCCGCCAGATAGCAGCCGTTGAGCACAACGCAGGACTGCGTAACGAGACCGTCTCGTGACTGTCATGTTGCCGTCACGCCGGCATGGCGCAATGCGCGTATTCCAACCTGCCGCGCGCGCCATGGCCCAAAAGACGTCAGCGACCACCCTGTTCCGGCAGACCACCGGACGAGGCACCGACTCCGCCACGTTCCACCCGTCTCCCGGCGGCGCCACTTTTCCCGCACCGCCCTTGCCACCGTCGTCGATCGACGACGCCCCCGCCACCGGCTCCCGCGACGACGATCACCCCGACCCGACCCGCTATCGCACGATCTGGCTCTCCGATGTCCATCTTGGGACGAGCGGCTGCCAGGCGTCGTATCTCCTCGATTTCCTGCGCCACAACGAGTCGGAGTACCTGTACCTCGTGGGCGACATCATCGACGGATGGCAGTTGAAGAAAGGCTGGTACTGGCCGCAGGCGCACAACGACGTCGTGCAGAAGGTGCTGCGCAAGGCGCGCAAGGGCACCCAGGTGTTTTACATCCCGGGCAACCACGACGAGAGCGCGCGCCAGTTCTGCAATCTCGCGTTCGGCGACATTCACGTGCGCGAAGAAGCCTTCCACACGACGCTCTCCGGCAAGCGCCTGTGGGTCGTGCACGGCGACCTCTTCGACGGCGTGATCCAGCACGCCAAATGGCTCGCCTACCTCGGCGACTCGGCTTACACGCTGATTCTCGTGCTCAACCGCTGGTTCAACCGCATTCGCGCGAAGCTCGGGTTCCAGTACTGGTCGCTCTCGCAGTACCTCAAGCACCAGGTGAAGAACGCGGTGAACTTCATCTCCTCGTTCGAGCGCGTGATGACCGACGAAGCGCGCCGGCGCGGCTGCGACGGCGTGGTCTGCGGCCACATCCACAAGGCCGAGATCCGCGACATCGACGGCATGCTCTACTGCAACGACGGCGACTGGGTGGAGAGCCTCTCGGCGCTCGTCGAGACGTTCGAAGGCGAACTGCGCATCGTCTACTGGACCGTGATGCGTGCGCCGGAGGCTCAGGCCTCAACGCGCAAGGCCCGCGTGAGCGCGGCTTGATCGTCAAAGCGCGCATTCGACAGCGCGTTCGGCAGCGCGCTTGACGCCGCGCTTGAAACCGTATTGACAGCAACACCGGCCGCAGCAGCCCACAGCCGCTGCGTCACGCACCCATAACCGCACAACGAGAGGGCCGACGGCCAATGAAAGTAATGATCGTGACCGATGCATGGGAGCCGCAGGTCAACGGCGTGGTTCGAACGCTGAAGAACACGACGCGCGAACTGGTCGCGCTCGGGCATCAGGTCGAAATGCTCACGCCGCTCGAGTTCCGCACGGTGCCGTGCCCCACCTACCCGGAAATCCGGCTCTCGCTGTTTCCCAGGCGGCGTCTGCGCGAGCGCATCAGCGCGTTCGGGCCCGATGCCATCCACGTCGCGACCGAGGGGCCGCTCGGACTCGCCGCGCGGCGTTACGCGATCGAACACGACTTGCCGTTCACGACCGCTTACCACACGCGCTTTCCCGAGTACGTGCAGGCGCGCTTCGGCGTTCCGCTTTCGGCGACCTACCGCTTCCTGCGCTGGTTCCACAAGCCGTCGCTCGCGGTGATGGCGCCCACGCCCGTCGTGAAGGCCGACCTCGAAAAGTTCGGTTTCACGAACGTCGTGCTGTGGACGCGCGGTGTGGACCTCGACATCTTCCGGCCGATGGAATCGAAGGTGCTCAACACGGCGCGCCCGATCTTCCTCTACGTGGGCCGCGTAGCCGTGGAGAAGAACGTCGAGGCGTTCCTCAAGCTCGATCTGCCCGGCTCGAAATGGGTGTGCGGCGAAGGCCCGGCGCTCGCCGAGCTGAAGTCGCGCTATCCCCAGGCGAATTACCTGGGGGTCCTGAGCCAGCCCGAGCTCGCGAAGGTCTATGCCGCCGCCGACGTGTTCGTGTTCCCGAGCCGCACCGACACCTTTGGCCTCGTGCTGCTCGAATCGCTCGCATGCGGCACGCCGGTGGCCGCCTATCCGGTGACGGGCCCCATCGACGTGCTCGGCAACGGCGGCGCAGGCGCCATGAACGAAGACCTGCGCGAAGCGTGCCTCGAAGCGCTCAAGATCGGCCGCGCCGAGGCACGCGCATGGGCCGAGCGCTTCTCGTGGCGCGCGGCCTCCGAGCAGTTTGCCTCGCACCTCAAGCCGCGTTCGCGCGCGACGATGGAGCCTTCGAGCGCCTCGGCCTGAGCGCCAGGCCGGCCATGGCCCGCGCCTCGACCGTCAGCAGGCACGCCGGGGACACGGACGCCCCGGGCGCGACCGCATCGTGCAATACTGCAACACACCAGCGCACCGCCATGACGCCACGTTCCCCCTTCCCGCCGCACAGTGCCCAAGGCGCCCACAGC
Organism: Paraburkholderia sp. JHI2823; assembly: GCF_038900695.1. Lineage (NCBI taxonomy): Bacteria > Pseudomonadati > Pseudomonadota > Betaproteobacteria > Burkholderiales > Burkholderiaceae > Paraburkholderia > Paraburkholderia sp. JHI2823. The sequence continues at coordinate 55,330 of NZ_JAYMRY010000019.1, forward strand.
GCGAGCCCGTCGGGCCGCCCTGGCGCCGGCGGCGCTGCGCGCACCGCGCGGACGGCCGAGGCGCTCGATCCGCGCGTGCCCGGTTCTGCTCCGGCTTCTGCACCTGCGCCCACTGCTGACGCTACGCCGCTGCCCGCGACCCGGAACGCCCCGCAAATTCCCACGACGCCGGTTGCACCGGCCGCCGCGCCCGAGCCTCCCGAGCCCCCGCACCTGCACGAGCCGCTCGGCCCCGATGATCCACTCGCCCCGTTGCCCTTCAACCCGTACAAGGGCAACCGCGGCGTCACGCGCGCATGGAAGGCGCTCAAGTATTCGATCAAGGGCTTTCGCGCCGCAATCCGCGAAGAGAGCGCGTTTCGCCAGGAGCTCACGCTCGCGGCCATCCTCGTGCCGATCGGCGTGTTCGTCCCGGTCGAGCCCGTCGAGCGGGTGCTGCTGCTTGGCTCCGTCATGCTGGTGCTGATCGTCGAGCTGCTCAATTCGGGCATCGAGAACGCCGTGGACCGCATCGGTCTCGAACGCAATGAGCTCTCGGGCCGCGCCAAAGACCTGGGCAGCGCGGCCGTGACGGTCGCCTTGCTGCTCTGCGTGATGACCTGGGGGCTGATCCTCGTGCCCCGTTTCGGCCCGTTGCTGCTGCACGGGCTCGGCGTGCTTTAGCGGCGCCTGACTCGCGACACGCGCGGCAACCCGCGGGCGCATCGCCTTGCGTCCGCTCTTGCCCTTCTGGCGCAAGCTGGCGGTGCGCGCGGGCCGTCGGTTTATAATCGAACGACAGTCTCATAACGACCAACCGCGCCCGGGCCGCGCGCACCGCAACGCACTGGCGGGGCGCCTGAGCCCGGCATAGCATTTTCAGGGCCGGACGACATGGAAGCCAAACCTCCCCGCCGCACACGCGAACGGATTCTCGAGCTGTCGCTGAAGCTGTTCAACGAGATCGGCGAGCCGAACGTCACCACGACGACCATCGCCGAGGAAATGGAGATCAGTCCAGGCAACCTGTATTACCACTTCCGCAACAAAGACGACATCATCAACAGCATCTTCAGCCAGTTCGAGCAGGAGATCGACAAGCGTCTGCGTTTTCCCGAAGACCATCGCGCCACCATCGACGAGATGTGGGCCTATCTGCAGTACATGGTCGATTTCACGTGGCGCTACCGCTTTCTGTATCGCGACCTGAACGATCTGCTCGCGCGCAACCGCACGCTGGAAATGCACTTCAAGCGGATCATCAGCCACAAGGTGCACTTCGCGAAGCAGTTCTGCGAGCAGCTCGTGGAAGACGGCGAAATGGTCGCCACGCCCGCCGAGATCGACGTGATCTCGACCAACATCGGCGTGATCGCCACCTACTGGCTGTCGTACCAGTTCGTGATGAACCCGCGCAAGTACAACGACCAGGCAGCGATTCGCGACGAGCTGCATCAGGTCAGCGTGCAGATCGTCTCGCTGATGGCGCCGTACCTGCGCGGCCGCGCGCGCGAACTGTTCGACGACCTCGTTTCGGGCAAGCTCGCGAAGCGCGAGTTCTACGATTACCTGCCGCCGCGCGAGGGTGCGAACACAGCGAAAGACAACCGCGAATAAAGGCCACAGCCGAATGAAAGCAGTCTGCGTATATTGCGGCTCCTCGCCTGGAGCCAACCCGATCCACACCGAAGCGGCGCAGGCATTCGGCCGCGCGCTCGTCGCCGCGAATCTCGCGCTCGTCTACGGCGGCGGCAAGGTAGGTCTGATGGGCGTGATCGCCGACACCGTGATGGCGGGCGGCGGCCGCGCCATCGGCGTGATTCCCGAGTTGCTGGTCGACAAGGAAGTGGGCCACGCGGGCCTGACCGAGCTGCACGTCGTGCCCGACATGCACCAGCGCAAGAAAATGATGGCCGATTTCTCCGACGCTTTCGTCGCGTTGCCGGGCGGCGCGGGCACGCTCGAAGAGCTGTTCGAGGTCTACACCTGGGCGCAGCTCGGCTATCACCGCAAGCCCGTGGGCGTGCTCAATATCGGCGGCTTCTACGATCCGCTCATGGCGCTGCTCGATCACACCGTGCGCGAAGGCTTCATGCGCCAGACCTACCGCGATATGCTGCAAACCGACAGCGACCCCGTCGCGCTGATCGCGAAGCTCAAGCGCTACCACGCGCCCGCGAAAGACAAGTGGGCGCAGCAGCGCGAGAACGTTTGATCCCCGTCGGATCGCATGGCGCCATTGGCGCAGACCAACCCGAGTCACTACGCGCAGTCATCACCATGAGTGCATCGCAATGAGCAAGGTTGCCCTGATCACCGGCGCGAGCCGCGGCATCGGCCGCGCGACGGCGCGCCTCCTCGGCGCACACGGCTGGACCGTGGGCGTCAACTATCTCCACAACGAGCCGGCCGCCGACGAATCCGCCGCCGAGGTGGGCCGCGCCGGCGGTCACGCGCGCGTGCTGCGCGGCGACGTGGCGAGCGAGGCCGATGTCATCGCGATGTTCGACACGCTCGAATCGGCCTATGGCAGGATCGACGCGCTCGTGAACAACGCGGGCATCGTCGCGCCCGGTAGCCAGGTCGCCGACATGAGCGCCGAGCGCCTGAAGCGCATGTTCGACGTGAACGTCTATGGCGCATTCCTGTGCGCGCGCGAAGCGGCGCGGCGCATGTCGAAGGACCGCGGCGGCGACGGCGGCGCGATCGTGAACGTCTCTTCCGCGGCGGCGCGGCTTGGCTCGCCCAACGAGTATGTGGACTATGCGTCGTCGAAAGGCGCAATCGACACGATGACGATCGGCCTCGCCAAGGAACTCGGCCCCCAGGGCGTGCGCGTGAACGCGGTGCGCCCCGGCCTCATCGATACCGAGATCCACGCGAGCGGCGGCCGCCCCGAGCGCGCAGCCGTGCTCGGCGCGCAAACGCCGCTCGGCCGGCCCGGCAGCGCCGACGAAGTCGCGCAAACGATCGTGTGGCTGCTGAGCGACGCCGCGTCCTATGTGACGGGCGCCCTCGTCGACGTGAGCGGCGGTCGCTGAAGAAACGCGCTGACGTTCGTTAGAACGACGATCCGCGTTCGCGCAGGAATGCCGTTTCCTCTTCCGTGGACGCGCGCCCGAGTTGCGCATTGCGATGCGGAAAGCGCCCGAAGCGTTCGATGACCTTCGCGTGCTGCACCGCGTAATCGTAGTAGCCCTGACCTTCCGGATCTTTTGCCAGCTCGCCGAAGAGCCGCAGCGACTCGCGCTGCGCCTCGATGCTCTCGGCATGCTCGAAGGGCAAGTAGGCGAACGCGCGGTGCTGCAGCGTGGGCAAGCGCAGATCGGCGCCGCTCGCCACCATCGCGCGCGCGATCGCGAGCGCCTTCTCGTCGGCGACGAACGCGCGCGGCGTGCCGCGATGGCAGTTGCGCGAAAACTGGTCGAGCACGATCACGAGCGCGAGCGCCCCCTCGGGCGTCGCGCACCAGGCGTCGAGTTCGCCCGCGTGGGCGGCGTCGACCAGCGCGCCGAAGCGTTCGCGCAACTGTGCGTCGAACACCGCGCGTTTGCGGAACCACATCTTGCGTTCGCGGCCGAACGCCTCCGTGCCCGGCGCACCGAACCAGAAGTCGAGCACCGCGCGCGGACCGGGATTCATTGCACGAGTTCGAGGACGAGGCGCCGCGTGCGTGCGCTCTTCTTCTCGAGCTTCGCGACGCGCAGCCCGCCGATCTCCTGCGTGTTGCGCACGTGGGTGCCGCCACAGGGCTGCAAGTCGACGTTTTCGATACGCAGCAGACGCACGCGGCCAAGGCCCATCGGCGGCTTGACGCTCATCGTGCGCACGAGGTCGGGGCGTTGCGCCATCTCGTCGTCGGTGATCCATTCGGTCGCCACCGGATGCGCGCCCGAGACGAGCTCGGCGAGCCGCGCCTCCACCGTCTCGCGCTCGATAGGCTCCACGGTCGCGAAGTCGAGGCGCGCGTAGTCGGTCGTGATGCTGCAACCGTCCACGGGGTAAGGCAGCACTGCGCACATCAGATGGCTCGCCGTATGCAGACGCATATGCCGATGGCGGCGCGCCCAGTCGATCTCGGCGCGCACGCGTGCGCCGGCGGCGAGGCGCGCGAGGAGCGCTTCCTGCCCGGGCGCGGGGACGTGCAACGCGTCGTCGGGCGTCGCGCCGTCGAACTTTGCCTTGCGCGTGTCGGCGATCTCGATGCGCGTGCCGTCGGCGAGCACCAGCGCGCCCGTGTCGCCGGCCTGGCCGCCGCCGAGCGGATAGAACACGGTCTGGTCGAGGCGCACGCCGTCGTCGCCGACGGCGAGCACGGTCGCCTCGCAATGCGTGAGATAGGCGTCTTCGCGAAAGAGCGCGCGGGTGGTCGTCATAGAGGGTGTCTCCTTGTTCCGTCTACCGGTGGCCGTGCGGCGCGCAATCCGCGTCTAACCCAAACCGCCTCGCCAAAAGGCCATTATGGCCGCGTAGCAGACGTCCTCGCCGGACAGCCGCAATCCGTGAGCGCCTGACTGTACTGGCCCACGAACCGGCACAATGGAGCGCAGCCGACCCGGCTCCAACCGGGCACCGCCTCAGCCCGGATGATTGCGCATCCAGTCGGCCGTATCGAAAAACGAATGGAGCAGGCGCTCGCGCAGCGGCTCGGGCAGGCCGACGTCTTCCATCGCCCAGGCCATGCAGCGCAGCCACTGGTCGCGCTCCGAAGAGGCGATCGCGAACGGCAGATGACGCGCACGCAGGCGCGGATGCCCGAAGCGCTCGATATAGTGGTCCGGGCCGCCGAGCCAGCCGCAAAGGAACCAGAACAGCTTGTCGCGCGAACCATCGAGCGTTTGCGGATGCATCGCGCGGATGCCCGCGAATTCGGCTTCGAGGTCCATCAGGTCATAGAAACGGTCGACGAGCTCGCGCACGCGCGCCTCGCCGCCGACGAGTTCGAAGGCCGTGGGTTTTTGCGGCGCTTCGTCAGCGGGATCGGTCATACGGTCAATACAATGCGAAATGAGGGACGGCCAAGCGCGCCATCGCGCCGCCGGCAAGCAGCGATTTTCGCATAGTGGCGCGGCGCGGGCTGGCGCGTCACGCGTCGCGCAGCGATTGCAATGCCGGCCGCGCGAGCACGTGCCGCAGGCTGATCCAGCCCCCCACGCCCGCGCAAACCACGCCCGCCGCGATGCCGGCCGGCAAGACCCATGGATCGAACGGGAGATAGAACTGGAAGACGTGCGTGGCGAGCACCGAGCCGACGGCCTGCGCGCCGATCGCCGCCATGAGCCCCGCGAGCGCGCCCACGGAGATGAATTCGGCCACCTGCACCGTGCGGACCTGCCGGTGCGACGCGCCCAACGCACGCAGCAGCGCCGACTCGCGCATGCGTTCGTCGCGCGTGCCTGCGAGCGCCGCGTAGAGCACCAGCACGCCTGCCGCCAGCGTGAAGAGAAAGAGGAACTGCACGGCGCCGATCACCTGCTCCAGCACGCGTTCGATCTGCGCGAGGATCGGCGCGATGTCGATGGCGGTAACGTTCGGATAGCGCGCCACGAGGCCATCCACGACCCCGCGCTGCGCGGGCGGCAGGTGAAAGCTCGTGATGTATGTCGCAGGAAAATCGCGCAGCAGCCCGGGCGGCATCAGGACGAAGAAGTTCACCTTGAAAGAACCCCAGTCGAGCTTGCGCACGCTCGTCACGGGCGCCGTCACTTCGAGGCCGGTCACGTCGAACTTCAGCACGTCGCCGGGCTTGACGCCGATGAGCTTCGCAAGGCCCTGCTCGATCGAAAGCTGCGGCGCACTGGAATCGCCGTACCAGGTGCCCGCCTCGATGCGGTTGTCGTCGGGCAGCGTAGTCGTATACGAGAGATTGAATTCGCGGTCTACGAGCCGCCGCGCGTCCTCGCTCTTGTACGAGTCGGGATTCACGGGCTTGCCGTTGATCGAAATGAGGCGCCCGCGAACCATCGGCTGGAGGTCGCTATCGGTCATTCCCGCAATGCCGTGCGTGCGCAGCCAGCTGGCCACGGCGCCGCGCTGATCGGGCTGGATGTCGATGAGAAACTCGTTGGGCGCGTCGGGCGGCGTGGACTTGCGCCAGCCTTCGACGAGATCGTTGCGTGTCATCGCGATCAACAAGAGGCACATCAAGCCGATGGCGAGCGCCGTGATCTGCAGCGCGCTCGCGCCGGGCCGCCGCTCGAGCGACGCCAGCGCATAGCGCCAGCCCACGCCGGCGCGCGTCTGACCGCCCAGGCGTCCACTGCGCGCCACGCGCGCCGCGCACCAGAGCGCCGCGCGCGCCACGCTCGCGAATACGAGCAGCCCGATGGCGAAACCACCGGCCACGATGCCGCCGAGCTTCAGCTCCCCCGCCGCGAGCACGAGGAGCCCCGCGAAGAGCGCAATCCCCACGCCATACGCTGCCCACGCGGCGCGCCCTTCGTCGCCCCACTCGCGGCGTAGCACCCGCACCGGCGGCACGCGCGTGAGCGGCAAGAGCGGCGGGAGCGCGAAGCCCAGCAACAGCACCAGTCCCGCGGCGATGCCCTCGATCACGGGCAACGGGCCGGGCTGCGGCAGCACGACGTCGATTAGATTGCCGAGCCATGCGAGCAGCGCGAGATGCCCCGCATAGCCGAGCGCGACGCCGAGCGCGCCGCCCACGAGCCCGAGACCCGCGAATTCCAGCACGAAGAGTGTGCGCAGCGTGCGCTGGCTCGCGCCGAGGCAACGCATGGCGGCGCAGGCGTCGAGATGGCGGCGCGTATACCGATGCGCGGCCATGGCGATCGCAACCGCCGCAAGCAAAGCAGTGAGGAGCGAGACGAGCGTGAGGAAGTGGCGTGCGCGATCGAGCGTCTCACGTACTTGCGGCTGGCCGTCCTGGAGCGATTCGAGCGCGACGCCGCGCATCTTGCCGCCCTCCACGCGCGCACGCGCCCAGGACGCGAACTGCGCGACGGCCGGATCGGCGCCCGCCACCAGCAGTCGGTAAGTCACGCGGCTGCCATAGCCGATCAAACCCGTCGACGCGACTTCGTCCGCGCGCATCATGAGGCGCGGCGAGAAGTTCACGAACGAAAATCCGCGGTCGAGTTCTTTCGTGATGAGCGCATTCACCGTGAAGGTGCGCGTGCCGACCTTGACGGTATCGCCGATGTGCACCTTGAGCGCTTCGAGCAACTCGTCGTCGACCCAGACGGTGCCGGGCGGCGGAATGCCCTGCGCCGCGTGGTCGGACGCCCCCGGCGCGGCCGCGATGCGCAGCGCGCCGCGCAGCGGATAGCCGGCCGAGACAGCCTTGATGGCCGCAAGGCGCGAGGCCGTCGCACTTGCGGCGGCGCCGGATGCTGCGAAAGCGGATGGCGCGCCCGAGCTGACCATGCTCGGGAAAATGGCGGTGGTCGCCGTGCGTAACGCCAGCGCTTGCGCCTCGCGCGCAAACATTGGATCGACGGGATGATCGGCGCGCACGATGAAGTCCGCCGCGATCATGCGCCGGGCATCGCGTTCGAGGCCGCGCTGCAGCCGGTCGGCGAGAAAACCCACGCTGGCTAGCGCGGCCACGGCGAGCACCAGCGCGAACAGCAGCATCGTCAGCTCGCCCGCTCGCCAGTCGCGCGCCGTCATCCGTGCGGAAAGATGCACGAGATCGGACCAGCCCGGCGTGGCCCGCACGGCGGCGGACCGATGCGTGCCGCCCCGGTCGCCGTTGGCCCCGGGCGGCTCGTCCTGGACGAGCCCCGGGCCACCGTCGCTACGCGCAGGCCTGCTGTTGGGGGAAGAAGGCGCGCCGCCGCTCAATCGTGATGACCTCGCAACGAAAGCCGCGAGACCATGTGCGCTGCCATGCCGCGGAAGCCGCCCTGCACGCCGCGCCACAGGCGCGGCAGCGCCCAGCCCGCCAGCACGAGAAACGCCACCAGCATGACGAGGAAGAGCAGCGGCACGAAGAACGCGAGCAGGACGCCCACGAACGTCATGCCGTCCTCGGCAGTCGACGTGACGACGTTCGACACGGGCTCGGGCGATAGATTGATGAGTGCGCGCGTGCCGGCCTTGGCGAGATGCGCCGTGCCCGCGAGCGTGCCGCCCGCGAGCGCGGCGACGGTCAACAGCGCCGGGTCGGCATGGCCGAGCGAGCCGGCCGCGAGTACGGCACCGGCCGGAATGCGAATGAAGGTATGCACCGCGTCCCACAGCGAGTCGAATGCGGGGATCTTGTCGGCGAGGAATTCGAGCACCGTGAGCACCGCGGCAATGCCGATCACCCATGGCGATGCGAGCACGGCAAGCGTGTCGGGCAGATGGATGAGCCCAAGGCGCTGCAGTACCCCGGCCAGCAGCACGGTGAGATAGAGGCGCAGGCCGCTGCCCCAGGACAGGCCCGCCGCTAGCGAAAGTGGTTCCAGCATGGCTGCCTCCTCGCGCGGCGCGGCCGGGGCGCCGGCGCTCCGCGTCTGAAGCGGGAGAGCATGAGCGACACGCGCATGCTCGCCGCTCATGCGGCGCGGAGTGTTATCGGGTTATGACCGTTCCATTATAGCCACCCTCGCTGCGGTGCCGCAGCGGGTGTTGCGCAGCCGCGGCACAAGCTCCTCGTCAAGGTATGCACAGCGAATTTGCGGCTGTAGTCGACTCAGACGGCCGAAGAAAGCTTCATGCCAACGAGACCGACCACGATCAGCGCGGCGCTCGCCACGCGCATGGCGCTCACCGTCTCGCCCAGCATGACGATGCCGAGCACGAACGCACCGACCGCGCCGATGCCCGTCCACACCGCATAGGCGGTGCCGAGCGGCAGCTGCCGCATCGCCATGGCAAGCAGCACGAAGCTGCTCAGCGCCGTAACGACGGTGAACACCGAGGGCCAGAATCGCGTGAAACCTTCGCAGGATTTGAGACCGGCGGCCCACGCCACTTCGAGCAGGCCAGCAATAAGGAGAAGAAACCAGGACATGGGGAACGCTCCATTCAAAAAATGGGGCCGTCCCCGATGAAATCGATACGCGCAAGGCCGTCCTTACGAAACTGTAATCATAGCACCGGCGAGGTGAAGGACTACTGCACACCGACCAGCCGATATCCCACGCCTGTCTCGGTGATGATGTGCTCGGGCTGCGCGGGGTCGCGCTCCAGTTTCTGCCGCAGATGCGCCATGTAGATCCGCAGGTAATGGCTGCTCTCCACATGCGACGGCCCCCAGACCTCGCGCAGAAGCTGCCGGTGCGTGAGCACGCGTCCGGCGTCGCGCACGAGCGTGGCGAGCAGGCGGTACTCGATGGGCGTGAGGTGCACCGGCGCGCCGTCGCGCGTGACCCGGCGCAATCCGAGGTCGACGCTCACGCCGCCGAAGCTCACTTGCGGCGCTTCGTTCGCGCCGCCGCGGTTGCGACGGCGCAACTGGGCGCGAATGCGCGCGAGCAGTTCCGAAACACCGAATGGCTTCGTGAGGTAGTCGTCGGCGCCGGCGTCGAGCGCGGCCACCTTCTCGCTTTCCTGGGTGCGCGCCGAGAGCACGATCACGGGCAGGTCGCTCCAGCCGCGCAGTTCGCGGATCACGTCGAGCCCATCGGTGTCGGGCAGCCCCAGATCGACGATCACGAGATCGGGCTTGCGCGTGGCCGCCTCGACGAGGCCCTGCTTGCCGGTCTCGGCGTCGTGCACGACGATCCCCTCGTCTTCTAGCGACGTGCGCACGAAACGGCGAATCTGCTTTTCGTCTTCGATCAGGACAACGGCGATGCTCGGGTCACTCATGGGCGGATTTGGGATCGTCGGTTGTCTGCGCCGCGGGCGTCCTCGGGGCGGGCTCGGATTCCGGCTCGTTCAACGCTTCGAGCGTATCGAGCGGCGCCGGCGACTCAGCCACATCCGCGGGAAGCGGCGGCGGCGTCTCCACGGGCAGCGCGAACCAGAACGTCGCGCCTTCCACGCGGCCGTCGGCGGCGACGCGATTGGCCGCGCCGATTGTACCCCCATGGGCCTCCACAATCGCCCGGCAGATCGCGAGCCCGAGCCCGATGCCAGGCTTCGCCGACTCCTTCTCGCCGCGCGTGAATTTTTCGAACACGCGCTCGCCCATGCCCGGTGGAAGACCCGGCCCGTTGTCCTCGACCGAGACGCGCACGAACGGCTGGCCGCCCTCCTCCACACGGCGCGCGGCGATGGTGAGCGGCGTGTCGGCGGGCGTGTACTTGGCCGCGTTTTCGAGCAGGTTCGAGAAGAGCCGCTCCATCAGCACGGCATCGAGTTGCAGCAGCGGCAAGCCTGGTTCGAGCTTCACTTGCACCGGGTGGTGCGCGAGCACCCGGCGGCAGGCGGCGAGCGCCGCCCCCACGGTTTCTTCGAGCACCGTCCACTGGCGGTTGAGCCTCAGGCTGCCCGCCTGCAGCCGCGCCATATCGAGCAGGTTCGTGACGATCCCCGTCATGCGCAGTGCCTCGTCGTGGATCGCCTCGATCAGTTCGCTCGAGCGCGAGTCGCGCGGCATGTCGGCCGGCTCATGCGTTTGCGCGAGCATCGACGAGAAGCCGACGATCGCCGTGAGCGGCGTGCGCAAGTCATGCGAGATGGCGGAAAGCAGCGAGTTGCGCAGCCGCTCCGATTCCATGTTGACGAGCGCGTCGCGCGCGATGTCCACGTAGTGCACGCGCTCGAGCGCGAGCGCGATCTGCGCCGCGAACGCGTCGAGCATGCGCTGCTGCTCGGGCACGTGCAGCTCGCGAGCGTCGCGGGGCACGACGGCGAGCACGCCGCGCGTGCGCATCGGCGCCCTGAGCGGCAAATAGCGCGCGGCGGCCGCCGGCAGCGTGTCGGTGCCGTGGCCGGCGGGCTTTTGCTGGTCGTACACCCACTGCCCCACGTCGAGGTCGAGGTTTTCGGCATCGAGCATGATCTTCGGATCGGGCTCCTCGATCTTCTGCTGCACCTTGTCGACGCTATCGGGCAAGAGCAGTGCCACGCGCGCGCCGAACACCTCGCTCACGTGCCGGCTGCCGATCGCCACGATCTGCTCGGTGGTGAGCGCCGCGGCCAGCTCGCGCGCCATCGCATACATCGCGCCCGTGCGCTGCTCGCGCCGCTGCGCGACGCTCGCCTCGCGGCGCAGGCTCGACGTGAGGTGGCTGATGACGAGCGAGGTCAGCAGCATGCCGACGAAGGTCAGCAGATATTGCGTGTCGGAGACCGAGAACGACATGCGCGGCGGCACGAAGAAAAAGTCATACGCCGCGACGCTCGCGAACGAGAGCATCACGCCCGGCCCGCGCCCGAGCTTCGTCGCCGCGAAGATCACGCCGAGCAGATACAGCATCACGAGGTTCGCGAGGTCGATGCGGTCGATCAACATGCTCGCGATGAGCGTCACGCCGGCGCAGATCGCGAGCGCGGCCGCATAGGCGCGCGGCGGCGAGCGCTCGGCGCCGCCCACCGCGAGCGCTTCGCGCCAGGCATTGGCGGCGCGCGCGGCCGCGCTTGCCGCGCCTTGCTCGCCGCTCGCGCGTACCGTCTCACCCGCTTTTGCCCGCACCAGCGTGAGATCGACGTCGCCGGCCTTCTCCGCGAGACGCTCGCCGAACGAGCGCTTGAGCCAGCGTGAAATGCCGGTGCGCAGCGATCCGCCCGCCACGAGCTTCGACACATTGCGCAGCCGCGCGTAACCGACCAGCGTGGTCGCCGCGTCTGCACCCGCGAGCGTCGCCGTTTCGGCGCCCAGTTCGGAAGCGAGCTTGAGCGCGCCGAGCGTGCGCTCGCGGACCGCATCGGGCAGGCGCTGGAGCCTCGGCGTCTCCACATACACGGCGATCCAGTCCGCCTTCAGGCTCGCCGCCAGCCGCGCGGCGGCGCGCACCAGCGCGTTCGCCTCGGGCCCCGGCCCGACGCAGACGAGCAGGCGCTCGCGCGCCTGCCACACGTGCTGGATCGAGCGGTCGGCGCGATACTCGCGCATCTGCGCGTCCACGCGATCGGCCGTGCGGCGCAGCGCCAGTTCGCGCAACGCGATCAGGTTGCCCTTGCGGAAGAAGTTGCGCACCGCGCGCTCGGCTTGCGCCGGCATGTAGACCTTGCCGTCGCGCATGCGGTCGAGCAACTCTTCGGCGGGCAGGTCGACGAGCGTCACTTCGTCGGCGCCGTCGAACACGCGGTCGGGCACGGTCTCCCATACGCGGATGCCCGTAATCTGCCCCACCACGTCGTTGAGGCTCTCGAGGTGCTGGACGTTGACGGTCGTGTAGACGTCAATGCCCCCATCGAGCAGTTCGTAGACGTCCTGCCAGCGCTTCATGTGGCGCGCGCCGGCCACGTTCGAATGGGCCAGCTCGTCGACGAGCACCAGTTGCGGCTTGCGCGCGAGCGCCGCGTCGAGGTCGAACTCTTCTAGCACACGCCCGCGATACGCGATGCGCTGGCGCGGCATCACTTCGAGGCCGCTGGTCAGCGCGGCGGTCTCGCTGCGCCCATGCGTCTCGACGATGCCCACCACGACGTCCACGCCTTCCTCGGCGCGGCGGCGCGCGGCCTGCAGCATCGCATAGGTCTTGCCGACGCCCGCCGAGGCGCCGAAAAAAACCTTGAGCTTGCCGCGGCGGCGCTTTTCTTCGTCGCGCTGGAGGCGGTCGAGCAGTTCGTCGGGATCGGGGCGGTTCATGCGAAGGTCGGGATGCGAGGTTGGGAATGCACAGCACGTGATGTCACGGACCACGAAAGATCGTCTCACCGCGGCACCGAAATGGCAAACCGCATGCACCGCGCGTCGTGCGCCGTGCATGCGGATGAAGCGCTGATGCCGCTCGAGCGTCGCTCAGCTCGCCTCTTTGCCGTCGAGCGCGAGGTTCAGTTCGAGCACGTTCACGCGCGGCTCGCCGAGCACGCCGAACTGGCGGCCCTTCGTATGCCGATCCACGAGCGCCTGCACATCATTCGCGCTCAGGTGGCGCGCCTGTGCGACGCGCGCCACCTGGTAGGCGGCGGCGGCGGGCGTGATCTCGGGGTCGAGGCCGCTGCCCGAGGACGTCACGAGGTCGACAGGAATGGGCTGCGAGACATCCGTACCCGCCGCCTTGAGGGCGGCGATGCGGCCTTTGACTTCGTCGGCGAGCGCCGGATTGGTCGGCCCGAGGTTCGAGGCGCCGGAACCCGTCGGGTTGTAGGGCATCGGCGTGGTGGCCGAGAGACGGCCCCAGAAGTACTGGGGCGCGTCGAACTGCTGGCCGATGAGCGCGCTGCCCACCACCTTGCCGTCGACTTCGACCAGACTGCCGTTGGCCCGGCGGTGGAACGCGGCCTGGCCGAAGGCGGTCATCACGGCCGGATACACGAGGCCGGTGATGACCGTCAGCACGGCGAAGATCACGATCAGAGGACGAAACTGCGATTTCATTTTGGTTTCCTATGTATCTATCCGTGTGTGTCGGCGGACGTGGATCAGACCCAGCCGAACGCGGCGAGCACCATGTCGATCAGCTTGATGCACGGGAATGGCAGCAAGATGCCGCCGAGGCCGTAGATCAGCAGATTGCGGCGCAACAGCGTCGCGGCGCCGAGCGGCCGGTACTTCACACCCTTGAGCGCGAGCGGAATCAGCATCACGATGATCAGCGCGTTGAAGATCACCGCCGAGAGGATCGCCGACGACGGCGAGCTCAAATGCATGACGTCGAGCACGCGCAGTTGCGGGTAGGTCGTGGCAAACGCCGCGGGGATGATCGCGAAGTACTTCGCTACGTCATTGGCGATCGAGAACGTCGTGAGCGAGCCGCGCGTCATGAGCATCTGCTTGCCGATTTCGACGATCTCGATGAGCTTGGTCGGGTTCGAGTCGAGGTCGACCATGTTGCCCGCTTCCTTCGCGGCCTGGGTGCCCGTGTTCATCGCCACGGCCACGTCGGCCTGCGCGAGCGCCGGGGCGTCGTTGGTGCCGTCGCCCGTCATCGCCACGAGCTTGCCCTGCGCCTGGTGCTCGCGGATCGTTGCGAGCTTGGTTTCAGGCGTGGCCTGCGCGAGGAAGTCGTCCACGCCGGCTTCGGCGGCGATCGCGGCCGCGGTCAGGCGGTTGTCGCCCGTCACCATCACGGTCTTGATGCCCATCTTGCGCAGCTCGGCGAAGCGCTCCTTGATGCCGCCCTTCACCACGTCCTTCAGCTCGATCACGCCGAGCACGCGCGCCGTGCCGTCGTGCATCTCCGCCACCACGAGCGGCGTGCTGCCCCGGCGCGCCACGTCGTCCACGGCGTGTTCGACTTCGGCCGGGAAACGGCCGCCGCGCGCTTGAACGTACTGCTTCACGGCGTCGGCGGCGCCCTTGCGGATTTCGCGCCCCGGCAGATCCACGCCGCTCATCCGCGTTTGCGCGCTGAAGGCGATGAAATCCGCGTGCAGCGGACCCATGTCGCGCTGGCGGATGTTGAAACGCTGCTTCGCGAGCACGACGATGCTGCGGCCTTCCGGTGTTTCGTCGGCGAGCGACGAGAGCTGCGCGGCGTCCGCGAGCACCTCTTCGGTCACGCCCGGGGCGGGCACGAACATCGACGCCTGACGGTTGCCGAGCGTGATCGTGCCGGTCTTGTCGAGGAGCAACACGTCCACGTCGCCGGCGGCTTCCACCGCGCGGCCCGACGTCGCGATCACGTTGGCCTGCATCATGCGGCTCATGCCGGCCACGCCGATCGCCGAGAGCAGACCGCCGATGGTCGTCGGAATCAGGCAGACGAGCAGCGCCACGAGCGCCGTGATCGTGACCACGTGGCCGACCGAATGTGACAAATGAGCGGCTTCGACCGAGAACATCGAGAACGGCAGCAGCGTTGCAGTGGCAAGCAGCAGCACGATGCTTAGCGCGACCAGCAGGATCGTGAGCGCGATTTCGTTAGGCGTTTTCTGGCGCTTCGCGCCTTCGACCATCGCGATCATGCGGTCGAGGAACGCTTCGCCGGGGTTCGCCGTCACGCGCACGACGATCCAGTCGGAGAGCACGCGCGTGCCGCCCGTCACCGACGAAAAGTCGCCGCCCGACTCGCGGATCACGGGCGCCGATTCGCCCGTAATCGCCGATTCGTCCACCGATGCCACGCCTTCGATCACTTCGCCGTCGGCCGGAATCGTGTCGCCGGTCTCGACCAGCACCACGTCGCCGCGGCGCAGGTCGGACGCCGTCATGATGCGGATCGGCGCTTTCGGATGCGGCTCGTTGAGCTTCTTGGCCATCACGTCTTTCTTGGCCTGGCGAAGCGATGCGGCCTGCGCCTTCGAGCGCCCTTCGGCGAGTGCTTCCGCGAAGTTCGCGAACAGCACCGTGAACCACAGCCAGAGCGCGACCGCGAGGATGAAACCCGCGGGCGCTTCGGCCTGGCCCACGAGCGCTGCGATCCAGAGGATCGTCGTGAGCACGCTGCCCACGTACACGCAGAACATCACGGGGTTGCGCAACTGCGTGCGCGGGCTGAGTTTTCTGAACGAGTCCACGACGGCCGGGCGCAGCAGCGCCGGATCGAACATGGACCGGGTTGCACTATGCTGATTCATTTTCGTTTCGCTCATGTTGCGAAGGGCCCCGTTCAATGCACGCCCATCATGATCAGATGCTCGACGCCAGGACCGAGCGCGAGCGCGGGCACGTAGGTGAGCGCGCCGACCAGCAGCACCGTGCCGAGCAGCAGCACGACGAAGAGCGGGCCATGCGTGGGCAGCGTGCCGCCCGTCACCGCAATGCGCTTCTTGCCCGCAAGCGACCCCGCGATGGCCAGCACCGGGATGATCGTGCCGAAGCGGCCGAACCACATGGCAATGGCGAGCAGCGAGTTATAGAACGGCGTGTTCACGGTGAGGCCGGCGAATGCGCTGCCGTTGTTGTTGGCGGCCGAGCTGAACGCATACAGGATCTCGGAGAAGCCGTGCGCGCCCGGATTGGCGATACCGGCCTTGCCCGCGTCGGCAAGCACCGCGATCGAGGTGCCGAGCAGCACGAGCAGCGGCGTGAGCAGCACGACGATCGAGACCATCTTCATCTCGAACGACTCGATCTTCTTGCCGACGTATTCCGGCGTGCGGCCGATCATGAGACCCGCCACGAAGACCGCGAGCAGCGCGAACACGAGCATGCCGTAGAGCCCAGAGCCTACGCCGCCGAAGATGACCTCGCCGAGCTGGATGAAGAGCAGCGGCACGAGCCCGCCGAGCGGCGTGAGCGAGTCGTGCGCCGCATTCACGGCCCCGCACGATGCCGCCGTGGTGGCGACGACGAAAATGCCCGTTTGCGCCATGCCGAAGCGCGTTTCCTTGCCTTCCATGTTGCCGCCCGCCTGCAGCGCACTGGCATGCTGATCGACATTGAGCGACGTGAACATCGGATTGCCGGCCTGCTCGGCGGAAAGCTCGAAGCCCACGGCCACGGCGAACGCGATCGTCATGACCGCCAGCACGGCGATGCCCTGCCTGCGATCCGCCACCATGTTGCCGAATACGAGACACAGGGCCGCCGGAATGAGCAGGATCGACACCATTTCGACGAAGTTCGAGAACGGCGTGGGGTTCTCGTACGGATGTGCGGAGTTCGCATTGAAGAAGCCGCCGCCGTTCGTGCCCAGCATCTTGATCGCGACCTGCGAGGCAACGGGGCCCATGGCGAGCGTTTGCGACGTGACCTTGGTGTCCACCGTCACGGGATTGCCCTTCGCGTCCTTCACGGGGTTGCCCTGGGCGTCGAGCTTCGGCGCGGCGTAGGTCGTGGTCTGCAGAACGGGCACGTCCTGATAGGCCTTGAAGTTCTGGATCATCCCCTGGCTCATCAGCAGCGCGGCGATGAGCGCCGCCATCGGCACGAGGATGTAGAGCGTCGTGCGCGTGAGGTCGACCCAGAAGTTGCCGATGGTCTGCGCCGAGTGCCGCGCAAAGCCGCGGATCAGCGCGATCACCACCACGATGCCGGTTGCCGCCGAGAGGAAGTTCTGCACGGTGAAGCCGAGCATCTGCGTGAGATAGCTCACGGTCTGCTCGGGCGTGTAGTCCTGCCAGTTGGTGTTGGTGACGAAGCTCACGGCCGTGTTGAACGCGCCGTCGACGGTCATCGCGCCGAACTGCTGCGGGTTGCCGAGGTTGGCTGGCAGCCAGCCCTGGATGCGCAGCAGCACGTAGAGAAAGCCCACGCCGAGCACGTTGAACGAGAGGGTGGCGAGCGCATAGCGCTTCCAGCTCATCTCGGCTTGCGGATCGACGCCCGCCACGCGATAAAGCAGGTTTTCGAGCGGCGCGAACAGGCGCACGACGCGCGAGCGACCATCGAGCACGCGCGTGATGTAGCCCGCGAGAGGCACGGCAAGCGCAAGCAGGACGACGATGAAGAGCCCCGTCTGCAACAGATTGCTGGTGTTCATTCGATATCCTCCGCGCGCAGGAGCGCATGGACGAGATAGACGAACAGCAGCAGCATTGCCGCCCCCGATAGCCAGAAGATCCAGGTCATGAGCGCACTCCCTTCGCGCCCTGATCGCGGCGGTACTGCATGAGCTTCTCGCAGCCCGCGATCAACGCGTAAGTGAGCGCGGCGAAAACCGCCAGCCCCCCGATATACAGCACATCCATTTCGTGTTCTCCATTCACGGATGACGGATGGCTGCAAGGTACCTGTTGCCGCATTAAATCCGGATCAAAGGTTCTGGGCTGTGTATAAAAAACGTGTAAACGACGCGCGGGCCGTGCCTGCACGAGGCCTACCGGCAGCGCAAAAGGAAAAGGCGCGCAACGGTGGTGTTGCGCGCCTTTGAGTTCGCCGTGGCGGCGTAACGTAAAAGTCGAATCGATACGCCGGCGCCGGTCTCATTGCCTATGCGGCCCGGCACCGCGTCCATTCATCTCAGGGCACCAGCACCGTCGAGCCCGTGGTCTTGCGCGCTTCGAGCGCGGCATGCGCCTCACCGACGTCCTCGAGCGCATAGCGCTGGTTGATCGACGTTTTCACCTTGCCCGAGGCAACCACTTCGAACAGTTCGGCCGCCATCGCCTCGTAGTCGGCACGCTTTGCGATATAGGTGAAGAGTGTCGGGCGCGTGAAGAACAGCGACCCGCGCCCGGCGAACTCCGACGAATCGATCCGCGGCAGCGGCCCCGACGCGTTGCCGAAGCTCACGAACATGCCCAGCGGCGCGAGACAGTCCAGCGATTTCGTGTAGGTGTCCTTGCCGATCGAGTCGTACACCACGGGCACGCCCGCGCCGTTCGTGATCTCGCGCACGCGCGCCGTGAAATCCTCGCGCGTATAGACGATGGGATGATCGCAGCCGTGCGCCTTTGCAATCGCGGCCTTCTCGTCCGAGCCCACGGTGCCGATCACGGTCGCGCCCAGCGCCTTCGCCCACTGGCACACCAGGAGGCCCACGCCGCCCGCCGCTGCCTGGATGAGGATGGTGTCGCCGGCCTTCACGCGATACGTGCGGCGCAGGAGGTACTGGGCGGTGAGACCTTGCAGCATGATCGAGGCCGCCGCTTCGTCGCTGATCGCATCGGGCAGCTTGATCACCTGGTCGGCGCGCAGCACGCGCTCCTGCGCATAGGCGCCCGGCGGACGCGCGACATAAGCCACGCGGTCGCCCACTTTCAGTGCGCTCACGCCCCGGCCCACCGCCGTCACCTCGCCGGCCGCCTCCATGCCGAGCCCCGCTGGCAGCGGCTGCGGATAGAGCCCCGTGCGAAAGTACACGTCGATGTAATTCAGGCCGCACGCGCTCTGGCGCAAGCGCACCTCGCCCTCGCCCGGCTCGCCCACGTCGACGTCCACCCACTTCATCACTTCGGGGCCACCGGTTTTTTCGTAACGGATTGCCTTGGTCATCACGTCTCCTTGGTGTCGTCCTCGCTGCGTATCTGGCAGGATATCTGGCTACATCGCTGGCTACATGGCGCGCGCCTCAGACTGCATTCTTCTGGCGCAGCGTGAGCACGTCGAGAAGCATGCGCGCCGTCGAGATGTTCGTGGCGCACGGCACGTCGTGCACGTCGCAGGCGCGCACGAGCGCGTTGATGTCGGGTTCGTGAGGCTGCGGGGTCATCGGGTCGCGCAGGAAGATCACGATATCGACGTTGCCTTCGGCCAGGCGCGCGCCGATCTGCAGGTCGCCGCCGTGCGGCCCCGAGAGCATGCGCTCCACGTTCAGGCCGGTCGCGGCCTCGATGCGCGAGCCGGTCGTGCCGGTGGCGATGATCTCGCAGTGACGCAGCGTATCGACGTATTCGACCGCCAGCTTGACGATGTCTTCCTTCTTGTGGTCGTGCGCGATCAGTGCGACTTGGGTTGGCATGGCGTCCAGCTCCTTGATGTGAGGGTTGCGTGCGTGGTGGTCCGGATGCGGCGCGAAGGGCACCGCACGGTGTTGTTCGATGTCGTTCAGTAAGTGCCCGGATACGCCCCGCCGTCTATCAGCCAGTTCTGCCCGGTGATATAGCCCGCATGAACGCTGCACAGAAATGCGCAGGCGCGGCCGAATTCCTCAGGCGTGCCGAAGCGCCCGGCCGGAATCGTCTTGATCCGACGCGCACGCGCTTCGTCTTCCGAAATATTGCTCGCCTTCGCCTGCGCGACGATGGTGGAGTGGATCCGGTCGGTATCGAACGCGCCCGGCAGCAGGCTGTTGATCGTGACACCCGTGGCCGCGACCTGGCGCGCCACGCCCGCGACGAAGCCCGTGAGGCCCGAACGCGCGCCATTGGAGAGGCCGAGCACGTCGATGGGCGCCTTCACCGAGGAGCTCGTGATGTTGACGATGCGCCCGAAGCCTCGCGCGATCATCGCGTCGATGGTGGCCTGGATCAGCGCGATCGGCGTGAGCATGTTCGCCTCGAGTGCCGCGATCCATGCTTCGTGCGTGTACTTGCGGAAGTCGCCCGGCGGCGGGCCGCCCGCATTGTTCACGAGGATGTCCGGCGACGGGCAGGCGGCGAGCGCCGCGGCGCGGCCTGCCTCGGTGGTGATGTCGCAAGCCACCGCCGTCACGTCCACGCCCGTGCTCTTGCGGATATGCGCCGCGGTCTCTTCGAGCGTCTGCGCAGTGCGCGCGACGATCGTCACATTGACGCCTTCGGCGGCGAGCGCCTCGGCGCAACCGCGCCCGAGTCCCTTGCTGGCCGCGCACACCAGCGCGGAGCGTCCTGCGATGCCCATGTCCATCGTATTCGTGTCCTTTTTACGTCGATGACCGTCATATGACAAGCGGGCGCGCGTGAGCCTGCCGCTCAGCCCATGCCGCGCCGCCCTCCAATCTTTTTGCGATTCTAGAAGAATCGGACGCGGCGCGTGGAAGCCCGGCGGCGGCCGGACGCTTCGGGTGCCGGTGGACTGTGCGCGAAACGGCCCTGCCGCACGCCATGCGCGTGCGGCAGCATGTGCGCTTTGCCGCTTGCCCGCTTGCCCGCCTGGCCGCTTGCCCGCTTGCCCGCTTGCCCGCTTGCCCGCTTGCCCGCTTGCCCGCTTGCCCGCTTGCCCGCTTGCCCGCTTGCCCGCTTGCCCGCTTGCCCGCTTACAGGTCCGCTTACCCCGCATAACGCCCCCGCTCAGTTCGGTCTTTGCTCCCGCCCAGTTCCCGTATACTTGCGCCTGTAGCGCGGCCCGGCGCCCTCGCAAGCCACGAGCGCTTGCCGCGCGCGGCGGGTCGCGCCCGCCGCAACCGCGCAACCCGGGCACGACGCTCCGGACTCGCGCGGCAGCGGCACGACCGATTCTCCGATTCCCTTGCAGCCTTACGCCCCGCCATGAAACAGGACAGCCGTTTCCCGAATCTCTTCATCCTCGATCACCCGCTGATCCAGCACAAGCTCACCCACATGCGCGACAAGGACACGTCCACGCGCACGTTCCGCGAGCTGCTGCGCGAGATCACGCTGCTGATGGGCTATGAAATCACGCGCGCGCTGCCCATGACGACGCGGCGCGTGCAAACGCCGCTCGTCGAGGTCGACGCACCCGTGATCGCGGGCAAGAAGCTCGCCATCGTGCCCGTGCTGCGCGCGGGCGTGGGCATGTCCGACGGGCTGCTCGAGCTGATCCCGTCGGCGCGCGTGGGCCACATCGGCGTATATCGCGCCGACGACCATCGGCCGGTCGAATATCTCGTGCGCCTGCCCGACCTCGAAGACCGCACCTTCATCCTGTGCGATCCGATGGTCGCCACGGGTTACTCGGCGGCGCACGCCATCGACGTGCTCAAGCGCCGCGGCGTGCCCGGCGAGCGCATCCTCTTCCTCGCGCTCGTGGCGGCGCCCGAAGGCGTGGAGGTGTTCCAGAAGGCGCATCCCGATGTGAAACTCTATGTGGCTTCGCTCGACTCGCACCTCAACGAGCACGCGTACATCATCCCGGGCCTCGGCGACGCCGGCGACCGTCTGTTCGGCACGAAGAACTAGGTCGGCGCGTCCGCGCGGGCATGCCCATGCCGGTGTGCCCACGCCGGTGTGCCCACGCCGGTATGCCCACGCCGGTATGCCCACGCCGGTATGCCCACCCCGGTATGCCCACGCCGGCATGCCCACGCCGGCATGCCCACCCCGGTATTCCCACGCCGGTACGCCAGCGCCGGTATGCCCGCGCCGGTCGTCCTTCCCCAGCCTCGATCCCGCCCCGGGCGAAGGCGGCGCGCCGCCTCATCACGCAGGCAGGCGAAGCCGGACGGTTCGGGCGTGATAAAATTGAAATCCACCTGAACGGGCGCCGTCCCGGTCGTAATCGGCGACAAGGGCGACCAGGGAAGGCAGCCGGCGAATCCAGGCGGGCGCCGGTGTCGAGCGAGACCGCGCAGGCAGCACGAGCGCCGCGCGATCGTCGCAAGCACTGGCCCGCGACGCCGCGGGCAGGCGCCATGGGGGCGCAAGCGCCATCGAGCGGCACCGCAAGGTCGGACGGGATGCTCAGGGCCGCACCGGCTCGAGCGCGGCACGTCGTTCACACGACGGCGCAGGCACGAGGCCACGCCCGGGAACACGCAACGACAACAGCACATTGCACACTGCACGCGCGCGGCGCGTGCGACGGAGAAAGGTATGGCGGGTCATTCGAAATGGGCCAACATCAAGCACAAGAAGGCTGCTGCTGACGCGAAGCGCGGCAAGGTCTGGACGCGGCTCATCAAGGAAATCCAGGTCGCGGCGCGCATGGGCGGCGGCGATGCCGACACGAACCCGCGCCTGCGTCTGGCCGTCGACAAGGCCTACGACGCCAACATGCCCAAGGACAACGTCAACCGCGCGATCCAGCGCGGCGTGGGCGGCGTGGACGGCGCGAACTACGAGGAAATCCGCTACGAAGGCTACGGTATCGGCGGCGCGGCCGTCATCGTCGACACGATGACCGACAACCGCACCCGCACCGTCGCGGAAGTGCGCCACGCGTTCTCGAAGTTCGGCGGCAACATGGGCACGGACGGCTCGGTGGCGTTCATGTTCGACCACGTCGGCCAGTTCGTGTTCGCGCCGGGCACGCCCGAAGACGCGCTCATGAACGCCGCGCTCGAAGCCGGCGCCGACGACGTCGTGACGAACGACGACGGCTCCATCGAAGTGGTCTGCCCGCCGTTCGACTTCCCGAAGGTGAAAGCCGCGCTCGAAGCCGCGGGCTTCAAGGCGGAAATGGCCGAAGTCACCATGAAGCCGCAAACCGAGGTCGAGTTCACGGGCGACGACGCCGTGAAGATGCAAAAGCTGCTCGACGCGCTCGAGAACCTGGACGACGTCCAGGAGGTGTACACCAACGCGTCGATCGCCGAGGAATAAGGCATCGGCCCGGGAGGCCCCGCTTCCCGCATGCGATTTTTCACGGCCGGCGCACTGTGCGCCGGCCGCAACTGTTTCTGGTTCTGGTCTTTCGGGGATTCACATGAAGTTACTCGTCGTCGGTTCTGGCGGCCGCGAACATGCGCTGGCGTGGAAGCTCGCGCAGGCGCCGCGCGTGCAGCTCGTCTACGTCGCACCCGGTAACGGCGGCACCGCGCAGGACGAGCGGCTCGCCAACGTCGACATCACGGACATCCACGAGCTTGCCGATTTCGCCGAGCGCGAACTAGTCGCCTTCACCGTGGTCGGCCCCGAAGCGCCGCTCGCGGCCGGCATCGTCAACGTGTTCCGCCAGCGCGGCCTGAAGGTATTCGGCCCGACGAAGGAAGCCGCGCAGCTCGAAAGCTCGAAGGACTTCGCCAAGGCGTTCATGAAGCGCCACAACATCCCGACCGCGGCCTACGAGA
The DNA here is from genome assembly GCF_038900695.1 of Paraburkholderia sp. JHI2823. Lineage (NCBI taxonomy): Bacteria > Pseudomonadati > Pseudomonadota > Betaproteobacteria > Burkholderiales > Burkholderiaceae > Paraburkholderia > Paraburkholderia sp. JHI2823. Next base: position 78,525 of record NZ_JAYMRY010000019.1, read on the forward strand.
CCTTCTCCGACGCCGCGGCCGCGCACGCCTACGTCGAGAAGAACGGCGCGCCCATCGTCATCAAGGCCGATGGCCTCGCCGCCGGCAAGGGCGTGGTCGTGGCGATGTCGCCGGAAGAAGCGCACCAGGCCATCGACATGATGCTCGCCGACAACAAGCTGGGCGACGCCGGCGCGCGCGTGGTGATCGAGGAATTCCTCGCGGGCGAGGAAGCGAGCTTCATCGTCATGGTGGATGGCAAGCACGTGCTGGCGCTCGCTTCGAGCCAGGACCACAAGCGCCTGCAGGACGGCGACCAGGGCCCGAACACGGGCGGCATGGGCGCTTACTCGCCCGCGCCCATCGTCACGCCGCAGCTGCACGCGCGCGTGATGCGCGAAATCATCCTGCCGACCGTGGCGGGCATGGAAAAGGAAGGCATCCGCTACACGGGCTTCCTTTACGCCGGCCTCATGATCGACGCGCAAGGCAACCCGAAGACGCTCGAATTCAACTGCCGCATGGGCGACCCGGAAACGCAGCCGATCATGGCGCGCCTGAAGGGCGACTTCTCGAAGGTCGTGGAGCAGGCGATCGCCGGCACGCTGAATCAGGTCGAGCTCGAATGGGACCGCCGCACCGCGCTGGGCGTCGTGCTCGCCGCGCACAACTACCCGGACACGCCGCGCAAGGGCGACCGCATCAGCGACATCCCGGCCGAGACCGCCGATTCGGTCACGTTCCATGCGGGCACGCAGATGGTGGACGGCAAGCTCGTGACCTCGGGCGGCCGCGTGCTGTGCGTGGTCGGTCTCGCCGATTCGGTGCGCAGCGCGCAGCACGTGGCTTATGAGACCGTGAACCGCATCTCGTTCGACGGCATGCAGTATCGCAACGACATCGGGTATCGCGCCGCAGGGCGTAAGCAGTAAGCGCGGTAACGCGTTCCTGGGGCCGCCATCCGTCGATGCGGTTGATGCGGCCCCAAACGACGCGGACGGCCATCCGGCTGCGCGCCGCGGCCGCACTCGCGAGCTGCTTCGTCTGGCCGCTCGCACCCGAAAGCAAGGCAACCCATCGCGAACGGACCCGCGCAGCAGCGACGTCGCACTGACGGCACGCCCTCGCGCCGACAGTGCCAGGCAACGCGCCAATCGGCGCTACACTGCCGCTGTCGGGCCGCCCCCGGGCGGCCTGTCCCCTAACCCAGATCCGGCGCCGGTGCGCCGCCGTCCCCATTGCATCGATGACCGACATCCCAAACAGCGGCTCCCCGGACAGCGCCGCCGTCCGCGCCTGGCTGACCAGCCTGCAGACGCAGATCGCCGACACCCTCGGCGCTTTCGACGGCACGCCGTTCGCGACGGACAACTGGCAGCGCGCGCCCGGCGAGAAGCTGCGCGGCGGCGGCTGCACGCGCATCATCGAAGGCGGCCAGTTCTTCGAGCGCGGGGGCATCGGCTTTTCCGACGTGTCCGGCGACGCGCTGCCGCCCTCCGCGACCGCGGCGCGCCCCGAACTCAACGGCCGCGGCTTCGAGGCGATGGGCGTCTCGCTCGTCCTGCATCCGCGCAATCCGTACTGCCCGACCGTGCACATGAACGTGCGCATGCTGCTCGCGACGAAGGCGGGCATGGCGCCGGTGTTCTGGTTCGGCGGCGGGATGGACCTCACGCCTTACTACGGCTTCGAGGAAGACGCGCAGCATTTCCACCGCGTGTGCCGCGACGCGCTCGCGCCCTATGGCGCGGACCGCTACCCGCGCTTCAAGCGCTGGTGCGACGAATATTTCTTCCTGAAGCACCGCAACGAGGCGCGCGGCGTGGGCGGTATCTTCTTCGACGATTACGCCGAAGGCGGCTTCGACGCGGCGTTCGCCATGCTCAAGAGCGTGGGCGACGGCTTCCTGAAGGCCTATCTGCCGATCATCGAAAAGCGCCGGGCGACGCCATACGGCGAAGCCGAGCGCGAATTCCAGGCGTACCGGCGCGGCCGCTACGTCGAGTTCAACCTGGTCTGGGACCGCGGCACGCATTTCGGCCTGCAAAGCGGCGGCCGCACCGAGTCGATCCTCATGTCGATGCCGCCGGGCGCCACGTGGCGCTACGACTGGCAGCCGCAACCGGGCACCCCCGAAGCGCGCCTTTATACCGACTTCCTGCCGGTGCGCGACTGGGTCTGACGCCGTGACGCAAGCTTTCACCGCCCCACCGAACGCGCTTGCACGGCGCGTCGGGCTGCTCGGCGGCACCTTCGATCCGATCCACGAGGGCCATCTCGCGCTCGCGCGCCATTTTGCGCGCGTGCTGGACCTCAACGAACTGATCCTGCTGCCCGCCGGCCAGCCGTGGCAGAAGCCAGGCGTCACCGCGGCGCGGCATCGGCTCGCCATGACGCGCGCCGCCGCCGCTTCGCTCGCGCTGCCGGGCGTGACGGTAACCGTCGACGCCGACGAAATCGAGCATGACGGCCCGACCTACACCGTGGAAACCCTGGGCCGCTGGCGCGCGAGGAACGACAGCAACGCGAGTGCCGCGCTGACGCTGCTAATGGGCGCGGATCAACTGCTGCACCTCGATTCCTGGCACGAATGGCGCGAGCTGTTCGCGCTCGCCCACGTGGCCGTGGCGAGCCGCCCGGGCTTCGACTTCGCGGCGCTGCCGCAAGCGGTCGCGCAGGAAGCCGCTGCGCGCCGCGCGAGCGCCGCCGTGCTGGCGGCAACGCCGCACGGCCACCTGCTGGTCGACGCTACGCTCGCGCTCGACGTTTCGGCGACCGCAATCCGGCGCGACCTGCCGGCCTGCGTGGCGAGCGGGCAACGTCGGGGCACGGCCGCCGACAAGGTCCCCGCGGCCGTGTGGGACTATATCCTTCAACATCATCTCTATCTGCATCACGGGTAAACATGGACATCCGCAAACTTCAACGCGCCATCGTCGACGGTCTCGAAGACGTCAAGGCACAGGACATTCGTGTCTTCAACACGAGCCATCTGACCGAGCTGTTCGACCGCGTGGTCGTTGCCAGCGGCACCTCGAACCGCCAGACCAAGGCGCTTGCCAACAGCGTGCGCGAAAAGGTCAAGGAAGCGGGCGGCGACATCGTCAGCACGGAAGGCGAGGACATCGGCGAATGGGTGCTCGTGGATTGCGGCGACGCGGTCGTCCACATCCTGCAGCCCGCGCTGCGCCAGTACTACAACCTCGAGGAAATCTGGGGCGACAAGCCGGTGCGCGTGAAGCTCGCCAACAACACGGGCTTCGTGGGCGCGCGCCCGAGCGAGCCGATGGACGACGAAGACGACGAAGTCGTGGAACACGCGCCGGTCGCGAAGAGGCCGGCCCGCAAGACGGCCGCGCGCAAGACCGCGAAGTGAGCGCGTCGACTAGCGCCCTAGCGTCCGCTCTCAAGTCTCACGCATTAGCACGATGAAACTGCATATCGTCGCCGTCGGCCACAAAATGCCGGACTGGATCGCCGAAGGCTTCGAGGAATACACGAAGCGCATGCCGCCCGAGTTGCGCATCGAACTGCGCGAGGTGAAGCCCGAGCAGCGCTCGTCGGGGCGCCCCGCCGAGAGCGTCATGGCCGCCGAGCGCACGCGCATCGAAGCCGCGCTGCCGAAGAACGCGCGCATCGTCGCGCTCGACGAACGCGGCAAGGACTGGACCACGATGCAGCTCGCCAAGGCGCTGCCGCTCTGGCAGCAGGACGGCCGCGACGTGGCGTTCCTGATCGGCGGCGCGGACGGCCTCGACCCCGAACTGAAGTCGCGCGCCGATACGCTCCTGCGCCTGTCCTCCCTCACGCTGCCGCATGCGATGGTGCGCGTACTGCTTGCCGAGCAGCTTTACCGGGCGTGGACCATCACGCAGAATCACCCCTATCATCGCGTGTGAAGAAAGCTCGCAGGGCACGCCGCGATGGAGGTTCATAGCGAGGTTCAACGCGCGCCCGAGCCGCTTTTCGTCGCGCGCCTGCGCCTTGACGGCAGGCGCGCACGTCAACCCGAAGTCCGTAACGACAAAGACGCTCCGATGCCCACCAACGCGCCCTATCCGTTCGTCTATCTCGCCTCGCAAAGCCCGCGACGCCAGGAGCTGCTGCAGCAGCTCGGCGTGCGCTTCGAACTGCTCCTGCCGCGTCCCGACGAAGACGCCGAAGCGCTCGAAGCCGCGCTGCCCGGCGAGGAAGCCTCCGTCTACGTGGAGCGCGTGTGCGCCGCGAAGGCCGACGCCGCCCGCGCGCGGCTCGTCGCCGGCGCGCACGCGCATGCGCCGATACTCACGGCCGATACGACGGTTGCGATCGACGGCCATATCCTCGGCAAGCCGCACGACGCCGCCGACGCCTACGCGATGCTCGAACGCCTCGCCGGCCGCGTGCACGAGGTCCTCACCGCCGTCGCCGTGGTGAACGCCGAAGGCGTGTGCCTCCCCATCGCGGTCTCGCGTTCGCACGTGCGCTTCGCCGCTGCGCTGCCCGCCGCGATCGCACGTTATGTCGCGAGCGGCGAGCCGTTCGGCAAGGCCGGTGCATACGGCATCCAGGGCCGCGCGGCGGAATTCGTCGAGCGAATCGACGGGTCCTATTCGGGTATCATGGGTTTGCCACTATTCGAAACGGCCGCCCTCCTGCGCGCCGCGGGCATCGACTTCTAGAACAAACCATGAATGAAGAAATCCTGATCAACGTCACGCCCCAGGAGACGCGCGTCGCATTGGTCCAGCAAGGCGCAGTACAGGAGCTTCACGTCGAGCGCACGCTTTCGCGCGGGCGCGTCGGCAACGTCTATCTCGGCAAGGTCGTGCGCGTGCTGCCGGGCATGCAGTCCGCCTTCATCGATATCGGCCTCGAGCGCGCCGCGTTCCTCCATGTGGCCGACATCTGGCATCCGCGCATTGCCGGCGAAGCGCATGCGCCCGTGCATCACCAGCCCATCGAAAAGACCGTGTTCGAAGGGCAGACGCTCATGGTGCAGGTCGTGAAGGACCCGATCGGCACGAAGGGCGCGCGGCTTTCCACGCAGGTGAGCATCGCGGGCCGCACGCTGGTCTATTTGCCGCAGGAGCCCCATATCGGCATCTCGCAGAAGATCGAGAGCGAGGCCGAGCGCGAAGCGGTGCGCGCACGCCTCACGGCCGTGCTGCCCGCCGATGAAAAAGGCGGCTATATCGTGCGCACGATCGCCGAAGACGCCACGAGCGAAGAGCTCGCCGCCGATGTGGCTTATCTGCGCAAGACGTGGGCGACGATACTCGCGCAGGCGCAGCGCGTGCCCGCCACGAGCCTGCTTTATCAAGACCTGAATCTCGCGCAGCGCGTGCTGCGCGACTTCGTGAACGACGAGACCTCGCGCATTCAGGTCGATTCGCGCGAGACGTTCCAGAAACTCACCGAGTTCGCCACCGAGTTCACGCCCGCCGTGCTGGCGAAGCTGCACCACTACACGGGCGAGCGGCCGCTCTTCGACCTCTACAACATCGAGGCCGAAATCCAGCGCGCGCTCTCGCGGCGCGTGGACCTCAAGTCGGGCGGCTACCTCGTGATCGACCAGACCGAGGCGATGACGACCATCGACGTGAACACGGGCGGCTACGTGGGCGCGCGCAACTTCGACGACACGATCTTCAAGACGAACCTCGAAGCGGCGCATACGATCGCGCGACAACTGCGTCTGCGCAACCTGGGCGGCGTGATCATCATCGACTTCATCGACATGGAGAACGTCGAGCATCGCGATCAGGTGCTCGGCGAACTCAAGAAAGCGCTCTCGCGCGACCGCACGCGCGTGACCGTGAACGGCTTCTCGCAGCTGGGCCTCGTGGAGATGACGCGCAAGCGCACGCGCGAATCGCTGGCGCACGTGTTGTGCGAGCCCTGCCCGACGTGTCTCGGCAAGGGGCAGGTGAAGACCCCGCGCACCGTCTGCTATGACGTGCTGCGCGAGATCCTGCGCGAGTCGCGGCAATTCAACCCGCGCGAGTTTCGCGTGGTGGCTTCGCAGCAGGTCATCGACCTGTTTCTCGAAGAGGAATCGCAGCACCTCGCCATGTTGATCGACTTCATCGGCAAGCCGGTTTCGCTGCAGGTGGAATCGAATTTGAGTCAGGAGCAGTACGACATCGTGCTCATGTAGCGCGATATCCCGTAGCGCATCACCGGAGCATCGCAGTTGGATCACCAGCGCGTCACCATCGAACACATCGGCGAATTCGACGAGATCGTCGACGTGCGAACGCCGCTCGAATTTGCCGAGGACCATATTCCCGGTGCGATCAACGCGCCCGTGCTCAGCAACGAGGAGCGTGTGATCGTCGGCACGATGTACAAGGACTCGCCCTTCGAGGCGACGCGCGTGGGTGCTGCGATGGTGGCGCGCAACATCGCCGCCCATCTCGACACGCTCTTCGCCGACCGTCCGCGCAACTGGCGTCCGCTCATCTATTGCTGGCGCGGCGGGAAGCGTTCGGGCTCGATGACGGCGTGGTTCAACATGATCGGCTGGCGCGCGCGTCAGCTCGATGGCGGCTACAAGACTTACCGGCACACAGTCGTGGAAGCGCTCGGCACGCTGCCGGGTGCGTTTCGCTATATCGTGCTCGCCGGGCCGACAGGGAGCGGCAAGACACGCCTCTTGAAGGCGCTCGGCAACGCTGGCGCACAGATGCTCGATCTCGAAGCGCTCGCCGCGCATCGGGGTTCCTTGCTGGGCGCATTGCCAACGCGCGCGCAGCCATCTCAGAAGTCGTTCGATACGGCGCTCGTGCAGACGCTGCGCGGCTTCGATGCCACGCAGCCCGTGTTCGTCGAGGCGGAGAGCCGGCGCATCGGCGTCATCACGCTGCCGCCCGCGCTCGTGGAACGCCTTCATGGCGCGCCCTGTGTCGTCCTCGATGTCGCGCGCGACGAACGAATCGCGTTGCTGCTCGAGGAGTACGGACATTTATTCGGCGAGCGCGGGTATTTTCGCGAGCAACTGCAAAAGCTCACTCCGCTGCACGGGCGCGAGCGCATCGACTCGTGGTGCAAGCTGCTCGACGAGGATCGGCGCGCTACGCTTTACGAGACGCTCGTGGCCGAGCACTACGATCCCGCCTACACCCGCAGCACACGGCGTAATTTCGCGAAGCTCGAAAAATCGCTGCACTTCGCGTTCCGGCCAATGGCGGGCGATACGCTCGCGCAAGCCTGCACGCTGCTCGCGCAATTGCAGCAAGAGTCGTATGCAGGTGAAGCGGTGGGCAGCGAAGCCGAAGTGCCTCGCGCCATCTGACGCCTTCCGTTCGCCTCCTCTCACGCAGATAGCGACGAGCGAGGTGTTACCGGCGCGCCGTGGCGGTCTCCTTGAGCGAGGCGGTGTGCTGAAGCTGCGACGGCAGATCGGGCTCCCACGCCTCGAGATCTTCGGTCGGGTAAAGGCCGAACGCGTACATCACACGCTTGAGACGGCTCACGAAGTTGGGGCGCGGCACGTTCGGCAGCGTGCCCGGCGCGGCGCCGGCCGTGCGGCTCATGTAGTTGCGCTTGAAATCGCGCTGCGAAACGCCCCATTTCATGAGGAATTCGCGACCGCCGCGGTTGCGGCGAATACGTCCCGTCGTGCGACAGCCGAAATGATAGATGCGGCTCGCGCCGACGGATCGGAACGTGCGGCAGCCCACCAGCCAGAGCTTCATCAGGAAGTCGTCGTCGCTGCTCATGCCGGGCCCGAACTCGATGCTGTAGCCGCCGACCCGCAGCCACAGCTCGCGGCTCACCAGGGTGGGCTGCAGCGCGATGCCGTCGCGATCGGCGGTATCCATCTTCGCGGCAAAAGCGAGCAACGCCGCTTCGTCGAAATCGGCAGGGCCGGTGCCGAAATGGGCAACGGTCACGAGGCCGTTGCCGGTATCGGTCGGCTCGATGATCTGGGAGGCCAGATAGGCCGGCGCCTCGCCGATCTCGCGCAGCGCGTCGACGAAAGCAGTGTCCCAATCCGGCGTGCAGAACATGTCGTCGTTCATGAACAGGATCCACTCGCGCGAGGCGAGACGCGCCACATCGTTGACGGCGATGCAGACGCCCACGTTCCCCTTGCTCCACGTATGGCGTATGCCCTGCTCGCGGACCCATTCGAGGGTGCCGTCGCTGCCGTCGTTCACGTGCACGAGAATCTCGTGCTCGAACGCGGAATGGCGCCGGATGCTGTCGACGCAGAGCTTCAGATACGGCAGGTTATTCCAGGTCGGGATCAGAATGCTGAACATGAAGGTGCGCCCTATGAAGGGTCCGATTTGTTATTCGCACGTTCCGCAATCGCCGCGAGGACGGCAATCACGGTCGCGTAGAACGCCACCGTGCTCTTCAGGTCGAAGGTCTCGACCGTCAGCCCGAAGACGAAAAACATCAGGACGAAAGCGAGGCCCATGAGCGCCGTACGCCTCGTCGTCCTCGACCCGGACTTCAGCTTCGCCGCGAAAAAGACCGCCGGCACGACGTAGATCGCAAGTAGCGCAAGACCGCCCACGATGCCGTAGTTGGCCATATAGGCGAGCAGCTGGTTGTGGACCTCGCCCTTGCCGAACATCGCTGCCACCGGGGTGAGCGCGCCCTGACTGGCCATCGAGTTCATCTTGTCGCGAAACCCGTCGCCGCCCAGGCCCAGCACCGGATGTTCGGCGATCAGTGTAGAGGCCGCCTCGTAGAGTTGCAGACGCACGCCGACCGGCGTGTCGCGGTGGCCGTGCATGTACTGCGTCAGGTCGGACGAAACGTCGTTGACGCGCCCGCGCACCGTCCCCGACAGCCCGTACGCGAGCCCGAGCATCAGCACGACGGCAACCGGCATCGCCACCTTCCAGTGCCAGGTCTTGTTGCGCCCGAGTTCCCAGACGATGAGCAGCGCAACGAGCGGAATCGCCGCCCAGCCGCCGCGCGAGCCGGACAGCAGCGAGGCGCCCAGACCGGCAAAGAGGCCGGCGATCTTGAGCGCGCGCAGGAACGCCGAATCCTTGCGCCACCAGTTCAGCGCAATCGCGGAGAGCACGCCGAGCGCGAGCGCGAGGTCGCCGAAATGGATCGGATTCAGGAACGCGCTGCCGATGCGGCCGTCGCCCCAGTCGCGGGGCAGGAACAGCGCAATGGCGAGTGCCGAGAGGGCACCAAACGTGAAGGATAGATCGGCCCAGGCGAAGATCCGCGCAGGCGCGCGGCGCAAGGCGAGGAAGACGGGCACCGCGAGCAGGAAGCGCGACGGCGAGTCCCAGGTCCGCAGCACGAGATGGCCATGCGCAAGCGTGCTGAGCGCCACGGCCGCCACGGGGCTACCCAGCGCGATGCAAAACGCCAGTGCGAGACGGTCGGGGCGCGCGTAGGCATACGGCGCACCGGCGGGCCGCCAGCACAATGCGCCAAGCGAGATGACCGCCGCGCCGATCGACACGGCGCTCGAGGCGCCCTGGACGAGCATGGCGATGGCGGGAAAAGCGAGGAGAAAGAGCGCGGTCAGCCAGTCGCCGGGCTCCGTGCGTCGGGAATCGATCGTAACTGCTGTCGGCATCGCTACACTGCTATGGTCGGTAAGGGCGGGATCACTCCGTCCCCGCGTGACGTCCTCACTACGCGGCTTTATGGGTGCGAAGCATGACGGGAAACCCACTATTGTACGCATACATCCCCCCCTTTCGAGACGGCGCTGCCAATTCCGCGCTGGCAAAGCCGGCGGCCACCAACGACCGGGGCCCGCCGCGGCACCCTGCGATTACAGCCGTGCTACAATGAACGGTTATCTGGAAATACACTAGACCCGTGTTTCAGCAGAGCAACTCAACCATTTCGTGGTTTTCGCCGCGTAGCTGGATCGACAATGCCGTTTCCCGGTCGACTGTGATCCCGTATCAGGGCGTGCCCTACGAGCCGGAGGCGTTTCTCGCCAGCACCAGCCGGCTCAAGATCGCGAAGAAATATCTGCACAAGCAGATCCTTCTGAGGGCGCACGGCCAGTTACGCCTCGAACGCGCGCATCTGGATCCCGCGCAGCGGATTCTGTGGATCTACGCCAAACGCAATTTCGGCGACGCCACGATGGACATGGCCGGCCGCGCGCTTCTCAAGGGCAAGGGCGTGAGCGTCGATCTGCTCGCCCTGCCGTCGCTGGTTCCGCTTTTCAACGAAGACGACGTATTCGGCAAGGTATACGGCGACCCGGGTGAAGTCGACGCGAGCCGCTACGACGCGGTTCTCCTGTCCGAATACAACCTCCCGTCGATTCGCCTCAAGACCCGGCACTTCGCGCATCTGCCCTACGCCGGCCTGTTCCGCTATTTCAACGGCCCGGACCGTAACCAGACCTGCTTCAGCTACGCCGGCATCAACGACGTGTTCTCGCTGGGCCACGACGCCGCCACGCTCGCGACCGTCAGCAAGCCCTATCTGGCCAGCCGCGCGGCAACGCGCGAGTCGGTGCGCGACTTGTTGCCGGGCCGGCCGTTCATCGTGGTCGCGGCCGGCGGCGTGGACCCGGATCGCACATATCAACGCTGGTCCGAAGTCATCGAGTTGCTGAGCCACTACGACGACGCGAGCGCGGCAAAGGAAATCGTCGTACTCGGATCGGACAACGGCGCGCAGATCGCGCAGCAGCTGTGCGCGCACGCACCCCGCAACGTGCGCATTCGCTCGCTGACCGGCAAGCTCACGTTCCTCCAGTCACGCGAGATCGTCGCGCACGCCGAACTATTCCTCGGCGCCGACGGTGGACTGATGCACGTCGCCCACACCACCGGCACGCCTGGCGTTTCGCTGTTTTCGCACCGCGAACCGCCTCGCTTGCGCTTGACCCAGGCCTGTCATTCCATTGGCCTGCAGGGCAGCGGCAACGTCAATACCATCCCGCCCGCGCAGGTCGTTGGCGCGGCGCTGCGGCAACTTGCCGCCCGCGAACCGGCCGCCGCCCCCTCGGCTGCCTGAGGCGGCCTTCTTGCCCCCGGCGCGCACGTCGCGCCGCCCCTGCACCTTCATGATGGCGACGCGCGGAGCTCGCGCGCCGCGCCACTGCGCAGCCGGATCAAGCAGCGCTTTGTTGATACTGGATCTTGTGCAGGTGCGCGTACATCCCGCTCGTCGCGAGCAGTTCCTGGTGCGTGCCGGATTCGACGATGCGGCCGCCATCCATCACGAGAATGCGGCTCGCGCGCTCGATCGTCGACAGGCGGTGCGCGATCACGAGCGTCGTGCGTCCGCGCATCAGCGTTTCCAGCGCCGCCTGCACGTGGCGCTCCGACTCCGAATCGAGCGCCGACGTCGCCTCGTCGAGAATCAGGATCGGCGCGTCCTTGTAGATCGCGCGGGCGATCGCCAGGCGCTGACGCTGACCGCCCGAGAACTTCATGCCGTTGTCGCCGATCAGCGTGTCGACGCCTTCGGGCAGCGCCGAGATGGTCTCCCACAGGTTCGCCGCGCGCAGCGCGCGCTCCACACGCGCGCGGTCGGCCGTCTGGCCATAGGCGACGTTGTTCGCGACCGTGTCGTTGAACAGCACCACGTCCTGGCTCACCATGGCGATCTGGTTGCGCAGCGCATGCACGTCGTAATCGGTGATCGGCACGCCATCGACGAGCACCTGGCCGCCGCTCGGATCGAAAAAGCGCGGTAGCAGATTCACGAGCGTGGTCTTGCCGCTGCCCGACGGCCCGGCGAGCGCCACCATTTCGCCGGGATTGATCCGGAACGACACATGATCGAGCGTCACCCGGCGACTCGCGCCATACGCGAACGATACGTCGCGGAACTCCACCTCGCCGCGCGCGCGAGCGAGCGGCAAGCCACCGCCGGCGGGCTCGGGCGGCTCGTCGATGAGGCCGAAAATCAGCTCGGCAGCCGTCATGCCGCGTTGCAGCGGCTGGTTCACGTCGATCAAATGCTTGAGCGGCGAGATCACGAGCAGCATCGACGTGACGAACGCCACGAAGCCGCCCACCGTTGTCTGGTCGTTCGACGCCTGCACGACCGCAATCGTGATGACGATCGCCAGCGCGATCGAAGCGAGGAACTGCGTGAGCGGCTGCGCGAGCCCGCCCGATACCGTCATGCGCATCTGATAGCCGCGCAGCCGGCGGCTCATTTCGCCGAAGCGCTCCTTTTCGTAGTCCTCGCCGTTGTGAACCTTGACGACCTTGTAGCCGCCGACGGTCTCCTCGACGATATAGGACAGATCGTTCGTGAGCATCTGGTGCTCGCGATTCAAGCGCCGCAAACGCCTGTTGATCTTGCTGACGAGCCAGCCGATGGCGGGCAGCAGCACGGCGACGATCAGCGTGAGACGCCAGTTCAGGTAGAACAGGTAACCCAGGAGAAAGATCACCGTGAGCGAATCGCGCACGAGCGTGACCAGCACGCCGAGCAGCACGCCGAGAATCTGGTTGACCTCGAACACGATCGCGTTGATGACCGTGCTCGCGGTTTCGCGCTGGAAGAAGCCGACACCCGCGTGGATCATGCGCTCGAACATCTTGAGCCGCAGCGCGAGCAGCACGCGGTTCGAGACGTATTGCAGCAAATACCCTGACGCGTATTGCGCGACGCCGCGCACGAGCGACAGCCCGATGACCGCGACGGGCACCAGCCATCGCGCCTTGTGGTCGCCTCGCGTCCCGAAGCCGTGGTCGAGCAGCGGCTTGAGCAGCGCGGGAATGCCTGCCTCGGTGGCGGCCACCACGCCCATTGCGACCACCCCTGCGAGGAGCACCCACATAAGCGGCTTCACATACGGCCACAGCCGCCGGCCGATCTCGACCGGCGACGACTTCGTGCCGGAGCCGATCGGCTTGCTCAAGGTTGATCTCTCGCTCAAAATTTCCTCTAGATACAGGTAGATCTGCCCGCCTCCCGGCAAACAGGTACGCCATTGTAAACGTTCGGCCCCGGAGTCGATCGATCCGCCCGGCTGCTGCGCGAGATGCGAAACCGTCCGGGAGCGCGCCGCGGCATGCGGCTTCGCGATTTCGTCGCGGGATGCGTTTTTGTATATACTCACCGGTCCGGCTTCGGCGCGCGAATGCACGCGGTTCCGGGCCAGGCCACCAAAAGGTCACTGCAAGGCCACTGCGGGGTCACGGCGAGGCCACGGCCAGCCCTTCTGCGATGCCGAGCCAGCCGTATCCGGCCTTCCTATCTTCTCCATCTTCTTCGGGCCATCGCGAGCCAGCGCCGATGAACGACAGCGCCAAACCCGATGCGATCAGTGTCATCGTCATCGTCAAAAACGAAGCACACGATATTCGCGACTGCCTTGCTTCCGTGCACGGCTGGGTCGACGAAATCGTCGTGCTCGACTCGGGGAGCACGGACGGCACCCAGGCCATTTGCCGCGAGTTCGGCGCGAGGGTCGTCGAAACCGACTGGCCCGGTTTCGGGCCGCAGAAGCAGCGCGCGCTCGAGATGGCCCGCGCCCCCTGGATTCTCTCGCTCGACGCCGACGAACGCGTGTCCCCCGCCCTGCGCGACGAGATTCTTGCGAGCGTGAAAGGGAACGGCGCCGAGTTGTTCCGCCTGCCCCGCCAGTCGAACTATTGCGGCAAGTGGATCCGCCACTCCGGCTGGTCGCCCGATTACGTCACGCGGCTCTTTCGCCGCGACGCCGCCCGCTTCTCGAACGATCTCGTTCACGAGCGCGTGATCGCCGCGCCCGAGGCGCGCGTGGGCACGCTCGCCGAGCCACTGATTCATTACAGCTTCCGCGACTTCTCGGAAGTGCTCGGCAAGATCGACAGCTATTCGAGCTACGGTGCGACCCAGGGCGCGGCGCGCGGCAAGCGCGGTGGCCTGCGCAAGGCGCTGCTACATGGTTTCTGGTCCTTCGTGCGCAGCTGGATCATCCAGCGCGGCTTCCTCGACGGCAAGATGGGCTTCGTGCTGGCCATCTCCAACGCCGAAGGCACCTACTACCGCTACCTCAAGCTGATGCTGCTGGAAACACAGCAGACGGCCACGACAAAGGCCCGCGACGAAGCCTCGGGGGGCCGATGAACACACGCCGCGACATGCTGATCTCCGTGATCGTGAGCACCTACAACCGGCCCGATGCGCTCGAGCGCGTGCTCGCCGGACTGGGCGCGCAATCCGACACACGCTACGAAATCATCGTCGCGGACGACGGCTCGGCCGATGCAACCCGCGAAACGGTCGAGCGCTGCGCGCAAGCGGGCGCGGTGCACATCGAGCACGTATGGCACCCGGACGAGGGCTTTCGCCTGGCCGAGATCCGCAACAAGGGCATCGTGCGAGCCCGCGGCGACTATCTGATCTTTCTCGACGGCGACTGCGTGCCGCAGCACGATTTCGTCCAGCGCCACCGGCAACTCGCAAGCGAGTGCGCCATCATCACCGGTAGCCGCATTCTGCTCGACGAAACACTCACGCAGCAGGTGATCGGCAAAAAAATGTCCCTGGCGGATCAGGGCTTCGGCTTCTGGGCGAAGCAGCGTCTCTCGGGCCACGTCAACAAGATCGCCCCCCTCTTCGTCAAGCTGCCGGATGGAAAGTGGCGCGACGTCGAGCAATTCAAGTGGCGCGGCATCAAGGGCTGCAACATGAGCGCCTGGCGCAGCGACATCGAGCGTGTGAACGGGTTCGATACCAGCTTCACCGGCTGGGGGCATGAGGACGCCGACTTCGTGGTGCGGCTCGCCAACTGCGGCGTGCACCGCAAGCTCGGCGCCTACGCGACGGAAATCTTCCACCTGTGGCATCGCGAGCAGCCGCGCACGCAGGCGAGCCCCAATCAGGAACGGGTCAAGGTGCGCATTGCGGACGGCACCGTGCGTGCCGAGCGCGGTCTGGCCGAACTCGCCAGTCAAGCGCGTTGAGACGGGCGAGGGAAAAAGCGCGTTGCCGCGCTCTACGCTTCCTCGCTCTACGCTTCCTCAGTAAACGATCTCAATCGAACTCCCGGCAAACTCGCCGCGCAACGCCGCGAGCAGATCGTCCGTAGGCTTGACCCGCCAGGCGTCGCCGAGGCGCACCTCGCCTTCCGCGCGATCGTTGCGGTAGGCGATCTGCACCGCGAGTCCGTTGGGAATCACCGCCTGCGAACGCTCGCCGCGATCGCGCCCGAACCCGCCGCGGCCGCGCGTTTGCTCTGCCGGCGCCGGCAGCGAGTCGTCGGGCCTTGCGCGATACGCTTCGAGCACGGTGCGCAGCGCGCCCGCGTTGGCGTTGCCATTCACCTGCACCTTCACGGCTTGCGCGTAGCGGCTGCGCGCACGCTCCAGATCCATTACGGTATCGACGGTGAAGCGAATGCCGCCCGTGAACGCGTCATTGCGCGCCCCGCCCTGCACGACGAGCAGCTCGTCTTCCTTGAAGAGCGCCTTGTGCGCCTCGAACTGCTCGTTGAATACCGTCACTTCGCACTGGCCGGTGCCGTCGTCGAGCAGCGCGATCAGCATCTTGCCGCGCTGGGTCATTTGCGTGCGCAACGAAGCGATCACGCCCGCGATCAGCTTGTCGCGCCCCTCTTTCAATTCGCCGATCTTCTGGCGCACGAAGCGGCGCACTTCGTCCTTGTAGGCATCGAAGAGGTGGCCCGAGAGATAAAAGCCAAGCGCGCCCTTCTCTTCCTGGAGCTTGCGCTTCTCGCCCCACGCGGGCTCGTCCACGAGTTCGTGCGCGGCGAGCGGCGCGTCGCCCATGTCGAACAGACCGGCCTGCATGGCGTTGGCGCTCGCCTGGTCGGCGGCTTCCATCGCCATCGGCACGGAGGCGAGCAGTTGCGCGCGGTTCGCATGGATGGTGTCGAACGCGCCGGCGCGGATCATCGCTTCGATCGTGCGGCGGTTCACCAGACGGCGATCGACACGCTCGCAGAAGTCGAACAGGTCCTTGAACGGACCGCCCTCTGTACGCGCACGCAAGATTTCTTCGATGGCGTTCTGGCCGCTGCCCTTGATCGCGCCCAGGCCATAACGGATCGTGCGCGAGCGCTTGCCCTCGGCGACGTGCTCGTCGGCGACCGGTTCGAAGCGATACGCCGACGCGTTGACGTCGGGCGGCAGCACCTTCATGCCGTTCGCGATGCAGTCCTCGAAGAGGATCTTCACCTTGTCGGTGTCGTCCATGGCGAGCGACATGTTCGCCGCCATGAATTCGGCCGGATGGTGCGCCTTGAGCCACGCCGTGTGATAAGCGAGGAGCGCGTACGCCGCGGCGTGCGACTTGTTGAAGCCGTAGCCCGCGAACTTCTCCATCAGGTCGAAGATCTCGTCGGACTTCTCGCGCGTGAGGCCGTTCTTCGCGGCGCCTTCCGCGAAGATCTCGCGGTGCTTGGCCATCTCCTCGGGCTTCTTCTTGCCCATCGCGCGGCGCAGCAGGTCGGCGCCGCCCAGCGAGTAGCCGCCGATGATCTGCGCCATCTGCATCACCTGCTCCTGGTAGACCATGATGCCGTAGGTCTCTTTCAGGACAGGTTCCACGCGAGGATCGGGATACTCCACCACTTCGCGGCCGTGCTTGCGCGCGCAGAAGCTCGGAATCAGATCCATCGGGCCAGGCCGGTACAGCGCCACGAGCGCGATGATGTCCTCGAAGCGGTCGGGCTGGGCGTCCTTCAGCATGCCCTGCATGCCGCGGCTTTCCAGCTGGAACACGGCAACCGTGTTGGCCTTCTTGAGGATCTGGAACGACGGCGCGTCGTCGAGCGGCACCTGCGCGAGCGACCAGTCTTTCTTCGACGGATCGAGCATGCGGATATAACGCTCGGCCCAGTCGAGGATGGTCAGCGTGGTGAGGCCCAGAAAGTCGAACTTCACGAGGCCGACGGCTTCCACGTCGTCCTTGTCGTACTGGCTCACGACGCCGCTTTCGTCCCCCTGCGTGTAGAGCGGGCAGAAGTCGGTGAGTTTGCCGGGCGCGATCAGCACGCCGCCCGCGTGCATGCCGACGTTGCGCGTGAGACCTTCCACGAGCTGCGCGAGATCGAGCAGCTGATGCACTTCGTCTTCGTTGTCGTAGCGCTCCTGGAGGAGCGGCTCTTCCTTCATCGCGTCGGCGATGGTGACGTGCTTGCCCGGCTTGAACGGGATGAGCTTGGCCACGCCGTCCGTGAAGTTGTAGCCGAGGTCGAGCACGCGGCCGATGTCGCGCACGGCCGCCTTGGCTGCCATCGTGCCGAAGGTGGCGATCTGCGAGACCGCATCGGCGCCGTACTTTTCCTTCACGTACTGAATGACGCGGTCGCGCCCGTGCTGGCAGAAGTCGATGTCGAAGTCGGGCATCGAGACGCGTTCCGGATTCAGGAAGCGCTCGAACAGCAGGTTGTAGCGCAGCGGATCCAGATCGGTGATGCCGAGCGCGTACGCAACGAGCGAGCCCGCGCCCGAGCCGCGGCCCGGGCCGACCGGCACGCCGTTGTTCTTGGCCCAGTTGATGAAGTCCGCGACGATCAGGAAGTAGCCCGGGAAGCCCATCTTGATGATGGTCCCGCACTCGAAATCGAGACGCTCGTTGTAGCGCGCGCGCTCGTTCTCGCGCTCGGCCTCGTTCGGGTAAAGCTGCACGAGGCGCTTTTCGAGGCCCTCCTTCGAAAGCTGCACGAGGTAGTCGTCGAGCGACATGCCGTCGGGCGTCGGAAAGAGCGGCAGTTTCGGTTTGCCGAGTTCGAGCGTGAGATTGCAGCGCCTGGCGATTTCGACGGTGTTCGTGATCGCCGAGGGAATGTCCGCGAAGAGCGCGGCCATTTCCTGCTGCGTACGAAACCGCTGTTCGGTCGTGAAGCGCTTCTGGCGGCGCGGATTGGCGAGGATGTCGCCTTCGGAGATACACACGCGCGCTTCGTGCGCGGTGTATTCCTCGTCGGTCATGAACTGCATGGGATGCGTGGCGACCACGGGCAGCCCGAGCGCCGCCGCGAGCGCCACCGCCTGCTCGACATACTGCTCGCCGCCGGGCTGCCCGCAGCGCTGCAGTTCGATGTAGTACGCGTTCGGAAACAGCTTCGCCCAGCGCTGCGCGTGACGCTTTGCGCTTTCGACGTTGCCCGCCGCGAGCGCGAGACCCACGTCGCCCTGCTGCGCGCCCGAGATGGCGAGCAGCCCTTCAGCCAGCCCTTGTTCGAGCCACGCGACATCGACTTCGGCGCGGCCGCGATGCTGGTTCGTGAGCCACGCCTTCGAAAGCAGCTCGCACAGGTTCAGGTAGCCGCGCTTGTTCTTCACGAGCAGCAGAAGCCGCGAAGGTTTGTCGCGGTCGTCGGGATTCATGATCCAGACGTCGCAGCCGGCAATGGGTTTGACCCCTTTGCCACGGGCTTCGGTGTAGAACCTGACGAGGCCGAATGCGTTGCCGAGGTCAGTGAGCGCGAGCGCGCCCTGGCCGTCTTTCGCCGCCGCCTTGACGAGGTCGTCGAGGCGCACGATGCCGTCGGCAATCGAAAATTCGGAGTGGACGCGGAGATGGACGAAGCGGGGATCTGACATGGCCGTGATTGTACCTCCAGGGTCGCGCGAATTTCGGCGCGCGATCGCATGCGCACGTGACGGTGGCGTGGACCAAGGCCTTGCACGAACTCAAGGGCGCCGCATGGCGCGTCGATTACGCCGCAGGTGGCGCGACGTGCGATTGGGGGATAATAGCGGATTGCGCCCGGCGCGCACCCTGCCCGATTTCCGATCGATTCCCAATGCGGGGAACCGGCAGTGCGCACGTCCGGCTCTGGTTTTCATGCGCGCGTCCGCTTCCAGTCGCGCACCTTTTCAGTTGCACCATGCGTATCCTCAATCTCTCCGCTTACCAGTTCGCCACGCTCGAGAAAACCGCCGAATGGCGCCCGCTCGTGCTCGAACGCTGCAAGTCGCTCGATTTGCGGGGCACGATCCTGCTCGCCCCGGAAGGCATCAACCTGTTCGTTGCCGGCGACGAGCCGAACGTGCGTGCGTTCATGGACTACATCAACCACGATCCGCTCTTCGAGGGCAAGTTCGCGACGCTGCGGTTCAAGGAAAGCTTCTCCGAAACGCGGCCCTTCAACCGCATGCTCGTGCGCCTCAAGCGCGAGATCATCACGATGAAGAAGCCCGCGATCCGCCCCGAGGAAGGCCGCGCGCCGTCGGTGGCGCCCGTCGTGCTCAAGCAATGGCTCGACCGCGGCTTCGACGACGCAGGCCGCCCCGTCGTCATGCTCGACACGCGCAATGCGTTCGAAGTGGACGTCGGCACGTTCGATCGCGCGCTCGACTATCGCATCAGCAAGTTCAGCGAATTCCCCGGCGTCATCGAGGCGAATCGCGCCGATCTCGAAGGCAAGACGGTCGTGTCCTTTTGCACGGGCGGCATCCGCTGCGAGAAGGCCGCGATCCACATGAAGGAAGTCGGCATCGAGCACGTCTATCAGCTCGAAGGCGGCATCCTCAAGTATTTCGAGGAAGTGGGCGGCGCGCACTACAACGGCGACTGCTTCGTGTTCGACCAGCGCACCGCACTCAATCCGCAGCTCGACCCGACCGACACGGTGCAGTGCTTCGCGTGCCGTGCCGTCGTCACGCCCGCCGCGCAGGCGTCGCCGCTTTATGTGGCCGGCAAGAGCTGCCCGGCGTGCCATCCCCAGCGCGCGGACGCGGCTGCGGCGTTTCCGGCGCAGGCGGCATAAGACGCGCGTGGGCGTGCCCTCCCAAGGCTATCGCGGGCGCTTCGCGCCTTCGCCCACCGGCCCGCTGCATTTCGGCTCGCTCGTTTCGGCGCTCGCGAGCTGGCTCGATGCGCGCGCGAACGGCGGCGCGTGGCTCGTGCGCATGGAGGACATCGACGGTCCGCGCACCGTGCCGGGCGCGGCCGAGGACATCCTCGCGACGCTCGCCGCCTTCGGCTTTCACGCTGACGAGCCGCCCCAGTGGCAAAGCCGCCGCACCGGTCTGTATCGCGCGGCACTCGACCGCCTGATCGCCTCGGGGCACGTCTACCCGTGCGGCTGCACGCGCAAGGAAATCGCCGATTCGCAGCTGCGCGCGCACCAGCGCAACACCACGCTGATCTATCCGGGCACCTGCCGCGACGGCCTGCACGGCAAGCCCGCGCGCGCGTGGCGGCTGCGCGTGCCGGACGACGCTCCCGCAAGCGCGCACGGCAATCCCGCGCTGATCCGTTTTCACGACCGCTGGCAAGGTCCCCAGCAACAGAACCTCGCGACCGAGGTCGGCGATTTCGTGCTGCTGCGCGCGGACGGCCAGTGGGCGTACCAGCTCGCCGTGGTCGTGGACGACGCCGAACAGCACATCACGCACGTGGTGCGCGGCGCGGATCTGCTCGATTCGACGGCGCGGCAAATCTGGCTCCAGCAGTGCCTCGGCGTGACCACGCCCGCGTATCTGCACGTGCCCATTGTCATGAACGCGGAAGGTGAAAAGCTCTCGAAGCAAACCGGCGCGCAAGCGCTCGATGCCTCGCGACCGCTCGAAGCGCTGATGGATGCCGCGCGGCATCTGGGGCTCGCGCTTCGCCACCCCGCGCCATCGACGCTCGAAGCGTTCCAGGCCGAAGCGATCGACGCCTGGAAGCGGCGGCTCGCCCAATTGCCAGCCGCATAAGCAAAAACGGCATGTCGCTCGAGGCGCCATGCCGTTTTCCCTTGCCTCGCGCGCGGATCCTGCGCGCGCCCCGACTCAGTTCGACGAAGACGACGTCGGCTTGTTGCGCCACGACGACCCGAGACCGCCCAGCAGCGCGGCGAGCGGCTGCTTCGTCTGCGCCTTTTGCGGCGCGGCGCTCGCGGGCTTGTCCTCGACCTTGTTGCGAGCGCCCGGCGAGGGCTCGTAGGGCTTCAGGAAGAAGTCGTCGATGGGTTGCGCGCGGTGATGATGGGTGCGCTCATGCGATGCCACGCGGCGGTGGGCGCCGCGCTCCGAACGGCCTTCGCGGCCCTCGCGGCTTTCGTAGCCATCGCGCTCGCGGCGGCGGCCGCCACCCTCGTGATGCGCGACCGGCACGTCGACCACGAGTCGCTCGACCGTGAGCGGACGCTTGATGAGCTTCTCGATATCGGCGAGCTGCTTCTTCTCGTTCGGGCTGCACAGCGACAGTGCGTCGCCCGACGCGCCCGCGCGGCCCGTGCGGCCGATGCGGTGCACGTAGTCTTCGGCGTTGAACGGCAGGTCGAAGTTGATGACGGCCGGCAGTTCGGCGATGTCGAGACCGCGCGCGGCGACGTCGGTTGCCACCAGCGCTTCGATCTCGCCGCGCTTGAAGGCGTCGAGCGCCTGCATGCGCTCGCTCTGCGAGCGGTCGCCGTGAATCGCCGCCGCGACGATGCCCTGCTTCTCGATCAGGCGGGCAAGGCGGCTTGCGCCGATCTTGCTGTTGCAAAACACGATCACCTGTTTCAGGCCCCGGTCGCGGATCAGCTGCACGACCGCCCCGGTCTTGTCGCCCTCGGGGACTTCGTAGACGACCTGCGTGACGTTGGTCGCGGTGGAATTGCTGCGCGCGACTTCGATGGTCTGCGGCGTGCGCAGGTAAGTCGCGGCCAGCTTCTTGATCTCGGCCGAGAACGTGGCCGAGAACAAGAGCGTCTGGCGCTCGGTCGGCAGCAGGTTCAGGATGCGCTGCAGGTCGGGCAGGAAGCCCATGTCGAGCATGCGGTCGGCTTCGTCGAGCACGAGCATCTGCACCTGGCCCAGGTTCGCGTTCTTCTGCTGCACGTGGTCGAGCAGACGGCCCGGCGTCGCGATCAGGATTTCCACGCCGCGGCGCAGCTCGTCGGACTGCGGATTCATGTCCACGCCGCCGAACACCACCGCGCTGCGCAGCGGCGTGTGCATCGCGTAGGTGCGCACGTTGTTGGCGACCTGGTCGGCCAGCTCCCGCGTGGGCGTGAGGATCAGCGCGCGCACCGGGTGGCGCGCGGGCGATGCGCTCGTGCTCGCCATCGGCAACAGGCGTTGCAGGATCGGCAGCGAGAAGCCCGCCGTCTTGCCGGTGCCGGTCTGCGCCGCGGCCAGCACGTCGCGACCCGTGAGCACCACGGGAATCGCCTCCGCCTGGATCGGCGTGGGCGTCGTGTAGCCCTGCTCCTTGATGGCCCTGAGGATTTCGGGTGCAAGGCCAAACTGGTCGAAGGTCGCAGTGCTGGGCTTGACGGCTGTGTCGGACATGGTGGCTTCGCTATAAAGGCGCTTCGCGCGCGAGGCGCGGGAGCGCCTCAAAAGGTCACTGCTGGTATTGCAGGTCAATGCAGCAGGTCGATGCAGGCCCGCGCCACAAAGAGGGCGCGCCCTGCGGCGACGGGCGGGATGCTCGCTCGGGCCGGCCGCCAGACGGCTGGCCACCGAACGTCGAGAAGGTCTGCCGGGGGCGCCGGCTCCGTTGCCGCGCTCGCTCGGGTGCAATCCGGGCAGACTCGCTCAATTCCCGCTCAATTCCCGCTCGATTCGGATCGGGTTCCGGCGTTTTCGTCGGCGCCATCGCCAACTTCGCCCTTACCGCTCGATCGGCTTACCGGCGGCAGATCACGCTGGCTCGCCGGGTCGGCGGCTTTCCACGCCGCTGCCCGGCCGCTCTCGGGCCGCATTTCAATCCGCCCCGGCAGGCCTCACGTTGGCTGCTGCCGGGTTCTGGCCGCCAGCGGCGGCAGGCACAAAGGGCCGAAAGGCCGGTATTGTAGCACCTTGGCATAAATCCCTATGGCAGCGGGGCAGGCATTCTGCAAATCGGGCGCACGGGAACGCCCCGCGCGCCATGCGGCGAAACATCGCACTTTTTTCGGACGGCCCGCTCACCACGTTTCGCGCATCACCATCAGGCGCAGCTCGGTCATGTCCTCGATCGCGTAGCGCACGCCCTCGCGTCCGAGCCCCGAGTCCTTCACGCCGCCGTACGGCATGTTATCGACGCGAAATGACGGAATATCGTTGATCACCACGCCGCCCACGTCGAGCCCGTCCCAGGCGCGGTGAGCGTTGGCGAGCGAATCGGTGAATACGCCCGCCTGCAGGCCGAAATCGCTGTCGTTGACGATGTCCAGCGCCTCGCCGAAGTCGTCGAAGCGCTCCAGTATCGCCACCGGCCCGAACGCCTCCTTGCGGTAGAGATCGGTGTCGCGGCCCACGTTTTCGAGCAGCGTGGCCTCGAACATCGCGCCATCGACCTTGCCGCCCGCGACGATCTTCGCGCCCGCGAGCACCGCGCTCTCCATCCAGCCCGCGAGGCGCTTCGACTCGGACTCCGAGATCATCGGCCCGACGAAGGTCTTTTCGTCCTTCGGGTCGCCCATCCTGAGCGTCTTGACCTTGGCGATGAGCTTCTCGCGCAGCGCGTCGTAAATCGACGCATGGACGAGAATGCGCTGCACGCCGATGCAGCTCTGCCCCGACTGGTAATACGCGCCGAACGCGAGCCGGTCGACCACGTAGTCGAGCTTGCCGCCCTGGTCGCCATCGACCACGGCCGCCGCGTTGCCGCCCAGCTCGAGCACCACTTTCTTCTTGCCGGCCTTTTTCTTGAGATCCCAGCCCACCGCGGGCGAGCCCGTGAACGAGAGCAGCTTGAAGCGCTCGTCGGTGGTGAAGAGATCGGCGCCATCGCGGTGCGCGGGCAGGATCGAGAACGCGCCTTTGGGCAGATCGGTTTGCGCGAGCACCTCACCGATGATGAGCGCGCCCACCGGCGTGCGGCTCGCGGGCTTGAGCACGAACGGCACGCCCGCCGCGAGCGCCGGCGCGACCTTGTGGGCGGCGAGGTTGAGCGGAAAATTGAACGGCGAGATGAACGAGCACGGCCCGATCGGCACGCGCTTCACGTAGCCGTGATAGCCCTTCGCGCGCGCCGAAATCTCGAGGTTCACGATGTCGCCATCGATCCGCACGCTTTCCTCGGCGGCCACGCGGAACGTGTCGATGAGGCGCGTGACCTCGCCGCGCGAATCGTTGATCGGCTTGCCCGCCTCGATGCACAGCGCCATCGCCAGTTCGTCGAAGCGCTCGCGAAAGCGCGCCACGCAGTGATCGATCACCGCCTGGCGCTTGAACGGGGGGAACGCGCGCATCGCGGGCATGGCGGCTTCGGCGGCGGCAATCGCTTTGTCGATGGCTTTCGCGTCGGCCAGCGCGACGCGCGTGGCGACTTCGCCGCTGTACTTGTCGGTGACCTCGAGATCGGTGTTGGCGGCGACCGCCTCGTTGGCCAGGTAATACGGATAGGTCGGTTTGAGCATGCGAATTCTCCGTTGAAGGGTGCCTCAGAGCTGCGCGCTCAGGCGCTTGATCTCGCGGTTGAGCACGCGCTCGTTGTCCGAGTAATCGATGGGCACGTCGATCACGTGCACGCCGGGCTGCGCGAGACACTGCTCGACAAGCGGCCTGAGCGCATCGGCCGCGCCCACCCGGTGGCCATGCGCGCCATAGCTGCGTGCATAGTCGACGAAGTCGGGGTTTTGCAGCGTCATCCCGTAGTCGGGGAAGTTCATGTTCTCCTGCTTCCAGCGGATCATCCCGAAGGCGTCGTCGCGCAAGAGCAGCACGACGAGATCGAGCTTCAGGCGCACGGCCGTCTCCAGCTCCTGCGAATTCATCATGAAGCCGCCGTCGCCGCACACGGCCACGACCTTGCGCGCCGGATGCACGATCTTCGTGGCGATGGCCGAAGGCAGCCCCGCGCCCATCGAGGCGAGCGCGTTGTCGAGCAGCAGCGAATTGGGCTCGCGCGCGCGGTAGTAGCGCGCGAACCAGATCTTGTACATGCCGTTGTCGAGGCACAGGATGCCGTCCTCGGGCATCGCGGCGTAGACGTCGTGCACGAGCCGCACCGGGTACATCGGAAAGCGCTCGTCGTGCTGGCCACGGGCGAGATGCGCCTCGAAATGGCGCTTGATCTCTTCGAAGCGGGCGAAGTCCCACGCATGCTCGCGCGGCTTGAGCCGCTCCTTCAGTTGCCACACTGCGTTGGCGATGTCGCCCACCACCTCGATCTGCGGGAAATACACGGGGTCGACTTCCGCGCCGAGAAAGTTGACGTGGATGACCGTTTTGTCCTCCGCGCTGCGCATGAAGAACGGCGGCTTTTCGATCACGTCGTGGCCGACGTTGATGATGCAGTCGGCGTGCTCGATCGCGCGGTGCACGAAGTCGCCGTCGGAGAGCGTGGCGTTGCCGAGCCAGAGCGGATGCGATTCGTCGATCACGCCCTTGCCCATCTGCGTGGTGAAGAACGGGATGCCGGTTTCGTCGACGAATTCGCGCAGCACGTTGCGCGTGGTCTTGCGGTTGCCGCCCGCGCCGATCATGAGGAGCGGATGGCGCGCCGAGCAGATGGCCGCGACCGCGTGCGCGACCGCCTTCTCTTCAGCGACGGGCCGGCGGCTGTAGCTCTTCGGAATCGGCTTGCCGTCGCCCTCCTCGTCGGCGACGTCTTCGGGCAGCTCCAGATGGACGGCGCCGGGCCGCTCCTGCTCGGCCTGGCGAAACGCCTCGCGCACGAGCGCGGGGATATTGCCGATGGAGACGATCTGGCGCGCGTACTTGGTGAGCGGCTCCATCATGCGCACCACGTCGACGATCTGGAAGTGGCCCTGCTTGCTAGATTTGATGGGCTTTTGCCCCGTGACCATCAGCATGGGCATGCCGCCCAGCTGCGCGTAGGCGGCGGCGGTCACGAAATTGGTGGCGCCGGGCCCGAGCGTGGACAGACACACGCCGGTGCGGCCGGTGAGCCGCCCGTAGGTGGCGGCCATGAAGCCCGCGGCCTGCTCGTGGCGCGTGACGATCAGACGAATCTTCGAGCGCCGCAGCGATTCGAGTAGATCGAGATTTTCTTCCCCGGGAATACCGAACACATAATCGACGCCTTCGGCTTCGAGCGCCTTCACGAACAGATCCGATGCTTTCATCGACCACCTCGTTGGCTGGAGCGTGGCCGACGGCGCGGGTGGCAGCCGGCCTTTACCCTTCATGCATGTTCATGCAGGCCGACAGGTTACTCCGCCAGGGCGGAATGCGTCGTGAAGCGTGCGCGGCGCGTTAGCGCATGATCGTCGCGCAGCCGGAGACGACCGGCTTCGGGCTCGCGTCGGACATCGTGTCGTAGAGGTCCGCGCCGGGGCCCTTGGTCCACCAGGCGTAGCGGTCGGCGACGTACTTCACGCCGGAGGCCGCGATCACGCCGACGAAAAGCAGCTTGCGGCCGTTCACGGGCACGAGCGCAAAGCTTTGGCCGTTGGCCGCATTGAGATAGGTGACCTTGAAGGTCTTGCCGTTCGCGCAGGTGTAGTTGAACGTGTGGCGCGCCTGCACCTGGATGTCGCGGACTTCGAGCGGAGCGGTGCCGGCCGCCCGGGCCACGTTCATGGACAGCGCGGCGGCGAACCCGCACGCCAGCGCGAGCGCGCGGCGCGACCGGACTGCGCGGTTTGCACCTGGGGAAAAGCCCCCGTCCGCGCCGCTTCGACGACCTTCGATCATTCCGTTCTCCGTGTGTAGCGATTGCCCCTGCGGCCACCGGTGCTACGCACCGCTGCCGCGCGCGCAGGGATCGCCCACACGATAACCCGGGACGCGCGCTGGCCGCCTTGCGCTCGGCCAGCGCTGCGTGCGGGACGCAGACGCTTACTGCGCTTCGCCGCCTGCGACGGGAAGCACGGGATGCACCGCCGCAGCCGCCGCGCGTGCGCGCGAGCGGGCCTCGCCGGTATCGGCGCCCGTGGCGAGCGCCACACCCATGCGGCGCTTCACGAAGCTCTCGGGCTTGCCGAAGAGACGCAAGTCCGCGCCCGGCACGGCCAGCGCCTGTGCCACCCCTTCGAACGCGATGCCGCGCGCGTCCATGCCGCCGTAGATCACGGCGGAGGCGCCCGGGCCGCGCGCCGTCGTATCGACGGGCAGGCCGAGGATCGCGCGCGCATGGAGCTCGAACTCGGAGAAGCGTTGCGAGGCGAGCGTGACGAGCCCCGTGTCGTGCGGACGCGGGCTCACTTCCGAGAACCACACCTCGTCGCCGCGCACGAACAGCTCGACGCCGAACAGGCCGCGCCCGCCCAGCGCCTCGGTCACCTTGTGCGAGATTTCGCGCGAGCGCTCGAGCGCCTTGGCGCTCATCGGCTGCGGTTGCCACGACTCGACATAGTCGCCGTCGATCTGGAGGTGGCCGATCGGATCGCAGAACCAGGTTTGCACCTGGCCGCTTGCCGGATCGATCGCGCGCACTGTGAGCTGCGTGATCTCGTAGTCGAACTCGATGAACCCCTCGACGATCACGCGCCCGCGATTCACGCGGCCGCCCGCCAGCGCGTACTCCCAGGCGCGCTCGACGTCGGCATCGCTGCGCACGACCGACTGCCCCTTGCCCGACGACGACATCACCGGCTTCACCACGCACGGATAGCCGACTTTGGCGATGCCGGCCTTCAGCTCGTCGAGCGAATCGGCGAACGCGTAGGGCGAAGTGGCGAGGCCGAGTTCCTCGGCGGCGAGGCGGCGAATGCCCTCGCGGTTCATCGTGAGCTGCGCGGCGCGCGCGGTGGGAATCACCTCGGCGATGCCTTCGGCTTCGACGTCGGCGAGCGCGTCGGTGGCGATGGCCTCGATCTCGGGCACGACGAGGTGGGGACGCTCCGCGTCGATGAGTGCGCGCAGCGCCTTGGGATCGGCCATGTCGATCACGTGCGCGCGATGCGCGACCTGATGGCCGGGCGCGTTTGCGTAGCGATCGACGGCGATTACTTCGACACCGAGACGCTGCAGCGCGATGATCACTTCCTTGCCCAGCTCGCCCGCGCCGAGCAGCATGACACGGGTAGCGGTAGCGGAAAGCGGCGTGCCGATGCGGGGGCGGGTTTGCATGGTGTCTCCAGAATGACGGTGGTGCGCAAATGCGTGAGAGCGCCGATGTTAACACGCAGGCTCGCCGCCGCGAGGCGCTTTGCGGCACTGGCGCACGGCCTTCGTGCGAGCGGCGCCCGCACGTTTGCGCTCGCGTGCTGCAGCGCGGTGCGTTACGCTTACGCCTTCGCCGATTACGAGGAACGATGCGATGCTTGACAGCCAGAGTCCGTGCCAGCGCCAGCGCCCTGCCCATGGCGTTTTCGCGCGGCCGCTCGCCTCGCGCGCGGCGATGCTCGCCGCGGCCCTTCTGGTTTGCGCATGCAAGCTGCCCGTGCATACGGACGCCTCGGCGCCATTGCCCGATCCGTTCAATCCCGCCACGACGCAACTGCTCGACAACACGCACTGGCAGCTCGTGGAATGGAAGCGCGCCGACGGCACGCTGCGCGCGGTGCCTGGAGCGAACCCCAGCACCGGCAGCGGCAGCGCCGAAAACCCCGACGCGCGCCCGCTCACGCTCGATCTTTCCACCGAAACCGGCCAGCGCCGCGCGAGCGGCTTCTCGGGCTGCAACCGCTATTTCGGCGCCTATGCGCTCAAGAACGGCCTGATCTCGTTCAGCCAGCTCGGCGGCACGCGCATGGCGTGCATCGGCGCGGGCGGCGAGATCGAGGGGCCCTTCCTGGAAGCGCTCTCGCATATCGCCCGCTCCGGCGTGCAGATGCGCCATCCGCAATCGCTCTTTCTCGTGCTGGAAAACGGCGACCGTCTGACGTTCGCCGAAGCCGGCGCCGCCTCAGGTGCAGCAACGGGCGCGACGCCGTCCGCCGCCTCCGACGCCAATCCGGCGAAGTGAACGCCGCACGCGAAAACCGCCGCGCCCTCGCCCGGCGCGGCGCTTTTTTTGCCCGGCGCGAACCAAAGCAGCGCACCGCCGGTCTTTTGCCTGTCGATCGCGCAACGCTCCCCGGATCTCGCTCAACACCGCATTCGAGCCGATGGCGGCACGCGCGGGCCGAGCGGTTACACTCCACACGTCGCACACCTTCTCTACGTACATCCCTGGCATGCACACGGTAGTTCCTGGCTGGTTCGGCATTTCGGCCGTCTGGTTCATCCCTCTGATCTGGCGCCTCGCCAAGTCCGTGCTGCCGGGCGGCGCGGGCCTGCGCGGCCCGGGCACGATCCGGCTCTGGCTCGGCTTCGCCGGCGTGCTCATCGCGAGCTGCGCGCTCGAAGCGACGCTCATCGACATCGCCGGTTTCGACTCGCTCGGCCATGCGCTTTCGGGCGGGCTCGGCAGGCTCATCGGCCACGTGGCCGCGCCGCTCGCAATGCTGGCGCTGCTTCTCGTGAGCTTGCCGTGGCTGCTCGACTTCCACTGGCGCGACTTCCTCGTGTGGGCCGACATCTCGCTCGGGCTCGGCCTGAACATCCGCGCGAGGCGCGACACCGCGAACGACACGTCAGACAGATCGCGCCGCGAACGCCGCAGTCGACGCGACGCGGCCGACGACGGAGTTCTCGCGCACGGCACACCCGCCATCAACTTGCCGATGCCCGGCGACGGCGCACGCCGCAGGCGCCCGACGATCTGGCGGCCGCCCGCGCGCGAAGGCCGTGAGGCGCGTGACAAGCGCGATGGCGCGCGCACAGCCGCAGCGATAGGCGCGGAGTTCGGCGCAACGGCCGCCGCGGCGGCGCAGGACCTGCCTGCGGGAGCGTCGTCGTGGCGTGTCGAACCGGGCTTGCGCGGCCCCGCCGATCCCTCGGCCGCAGGGGCGCGCACCGAGCCGACCGCCGCCGCGGACTGGCTGCGCGGCACGCGCGGATCGCCGCCCGCGAGCATGGCGCGACCGGCCATGGAAGCGCCGCGCGCACCGCTGCAACACGGTGCGCCGCCCGGTGACCCGCGCCGCCCGCCGGCGCGCGGCGCGAGCAGCGCACCGGCCTTCCCCGCGCAATCGAATGGGCCATGGGGCGCGGAGCCGGGCCGCGCACGCCCCGCCGCGTCCGCTGCGATGGCGGGCGCGCGCGCGGCGGCGGCCGCGATGCACGGCGCACCGGTTGCCGCCGCTAGCGCCGCGGTCACTGCCGCGCGCAGCGCGGCTTCCACCGCCGCACCGGCGCCGCGCGATCCGCTGACTTCGCCATTCGCGCAACCGGCCATGCCGCGCCGCAGTGCCCCCCCGCCGGCGGCGGGCAGCACGGCGGCGCGCGCCGCTGCCGCCGCACCGCCGCGCGTTGCGAAGCCGCCGCGTCCGTTGGTGTGGCAAGGCCAGCCTTCGCGTGTCCACGCCCGGCCGCCGATGCCGGCGCCCTTCACTTCGCAGTCGGCGCACACGCCGCCAGCAATGCCGGCTTACTCGCGTCCTCCGGCTGACGTCGCGAAGGCCGAAGCACCGCTCTCGACGAGCGTGCTGGAGACGCTGCGCTCGATCGAAGAGAACGCCGCGCGCTGGACCACGCTCGCCGGCGCGAGCCTCGCGCGTCGCACGCTCGACGAAACCGGCGCGATGCCGGGCGCGGAGCAGACGCACGCGCAAGCCCCGAACACATCGCTGGAGATTGCGCCGATGGCTGCGCCGGCTTCCGCAGCCACGGCGACTGCGCCGATTCAGCAGGAAGTGGCGTTCGCGCAGCACGATGGCAACGATGTCTCGCCGAACGCGCGCGTCCACTCGGTCCAGCAAACAGGCACCGACGGCCAGCCCGACGATTCGACGACAGGCACGGCACCCGCCGCGCACGCCGCCACCCCGCCTGCGGCGGCGCAGGACGCCTCAATGTCCGAGGCAGCCTCCGTCACTTCCGCCCGCGAGCAGACGACTGTGCCAAGTCCCCGGCAACCCGCGCCTGCGGAGGTTCCGGCGCAGAGCGCTTCGAGCGCGATGGCACCCGATGCCTCGCCGGAGTCGATACACGCCGGGCCTGCGCACGCCCGACCGCCGGAGATCGCGAGCGCCTCCCCCTGGCCGACGCTGGATCACGGCGTGCCGTGGATCCTGCTCGACGACGAACCCACGACGGCCTCCTCTGCCGACATTCGGGCAGCGGAGCCGTTCGTCACGTTCACGCCGGTGCCGGTGGAAGACCAGGCGCCCCAGCCTCTCGCAGCCGATCCCGCTGCTTCCCCACCCGTCACCGCGCCGATGCTGCCCCCCGCCGCGGCAAGCGAGCAGCCCGCACGACCGGCGCCCGCCGAGGCGGATCCCGTGCCGTATGCGCCATATGAGCCGGCCCGGCCGAACGTCGTGCACGCTCCGCGCCGCGAGGCGCAACATGACACCGCCTCAGCGTCGGCAACTCACGCAGCGCCGCTCGGCGAGCGCACGCCTGAAGCGGATGCCACCGTCGACATGGTTGATAGCGCAGCGACCGTAGACCTCGACGAGTCCGCGCCTGTGACGCCTGCGCACGCCACCTACGGCGGTGCGCTCGACTCATCCACGCATACGATGCCCGCATACGTTGGGGCCACTGCCTCGCATGCGGCATCTTCGATGCCGCTCGACGCGGCACGGCAAACCGCGAGCGAATCGCACATCGACGCGCCCGCCGCCGGTTTCGCTCAGCCCCAGGTCGTTGTGAGCGCAGCGCCCGAAGCGCCGTCGGCACTTGCCGGAGTGGAAGCGCAAGCGCAGCAAGTCCGCGTCGACGTGCCGGGCAGTGTTGCGCTTACCGCGCCGTTGGCCGCAAGCGGTACTGCGGCAACCGCAACCGCGCCTGGCTCCGTCACGCCGTCGCCCGTCGCGCCAGCCACCTGGGCAGTACCTGCGTCCATCACGACACCCCCGTGGGTGGCCGATGCGCAGCCAGCAGACCACCCCGCTGCGGTCCTGGCGGCGCCTGCATCGAGTCCCGCGCCCGTCACAGCACCGCTCGTCGCCGCTCCGGCGCCCTACCCCGCCGTCCCTGCCGAACGCAGCGCAGCGAGCCCTGACCTCGCGCCCGCGTACGACGCCCCGGAACCCGTCGAGGCGCCCGAGCCGCCCGCCGCGCGCACTCCCGTGCGCGGCCACGCGCCCACGAGCTTCGTGTTCGAGCCGCTCAGCGCATCGGCGGTCGAGTTGCCCGGGCTCGATCTGCTCGAATGCGCCTCGTCCGAGATCGAGCCCGTATCCGAGGAAAAACTCGCCGAAACGAGCCAGCTCATCGAGCAGCGCCTCCAGGAGTTCAAGGTGCCCGTGACGGTGGTCGGCGCATCGGCGGGGCCGGTCATCACGCGCTTCGAAGTGGAGCCCGCGCTCGGCGTGCGCGGCAGCCAGATCGTCGGCCTCATGAAGGATCTTTCGCGCGGTCTCGGCCTCACGTCGATCCGCGTGGTCGAGACGATCCCCGGCAAGACCTGCATGGGCCTCGAATTGCCCAATGCGCGCCGGCAGATGATCCGCCTCTCCGAGATCCTCGAATCGCCGCAGTACCAGCGCTCGCAGTCGAAGCTCACGATCGCGATGGGCAAGGACATCGTCGGTCATCCGATCGTCACGGATCTCGCGAAGGCGCCGCACATGCTCGTCGCGGGCACGACCGGCTCGGGCAAGTCGGTGGCGATCAACGCCATGATCCTCTCGCTGCTCTACAAGGCGACGCCCGAGGACGTGCGCCTCATCATGATCGACCCGAAGATGCTCGAGCTTTCCGTGTACGAAGGCATTCCGCATCTGCTCGCGCCGGTCGTGACCGACATGAAGCTCGCCGCCAACGCGCTGAACTGGTGCGTGGGCGAAATGGAGAAGCGCTACCGGCTGATGTCGGCCGTGGGCGTGCGCAATCTCGCGGGCTTCAACCAGAAGATCCGCGACGCCGAAGCGCACGAAAAGAAGATCGGCAATCCGTTCTCGCTCACGCCCGAGGCGCCGGAGCCGCTCTCGCCGCTGCCGATGATCGTGGTCGTGATCGACGAGCTCGCCGATCTCATGATGGTCGCGGGCAAGAAGATCGAAGAGTTGATCGCGCGTCTCGCGCAAAAGGCGCGCGCCGCGGGCATTCACCTGATTCTCGCGACGCAGCGTCCTTCGGTGGACGTCATCACGGGTCTCATCAAGGCGAACATTCCGACGCGTGTGGCGTTCCAGGTGTCATCGAAGATCGACTCGCGCACGATTCTCGACCAGATGGGCGCCGAATCGCTGCTAGGCCAGGGGGACATGCTGTTCCTGCCGCCGGGCACGGGCTACCCGCAGCGCGTGCACGGCGCGTTCGTCGCCGACGAGGAAGTGCATGCCGTGGTGGAGTATCTGAAGCAGTTCGGCGAGCCCGAATACATCGAGGGCATTCTCGACGGCCCGGCTTCCGAAGGCGCGCCGCAGGACCTGTTCGGCGATTCCCCCGATGCCGAAGCCGATCCGCTCTACGACGAAGCGGTCGCATTCGTCGTGCGCACGCGGCGCGCGTCGATCTCGTCGGTGCAGCGGCAACTGCGCATCGGCTACAACCGTGCCGCGCGTCTCGTCGAGCAGATGGAAACGGCGGGCCTCGTCTCGCCGATGGGCATCAACGGCAGCCGCGAAGTGCTCGTGCCGGGCGGCGGCCAGGGCGAGTGAGGAAGGCGCGACGCGCGCCTTCATTCCCCATCCTCAAGTGCGTTACTGCGCGACGAACTTGAAGTCGACCGGCGAGCCGATATCGATGCGCTTAGGGTTCGGCTCGAGCAGCCCCGTCTGCCGATCGCGGCGGAACACGTAGGCCGTATCGCTGTTCTGGTTGCCCACGATGAGCCACTGCCCGGTCGGATCGATCGCGAACTCGCGCGGCGCCTTGCCGAGGCTCGACTGGCGCCCCACGCGCGTGAGCTTGCCGCTGTCGCCATCGACCGCGAAGATCGAAATGTCGTTGGCGTCGCCGCGATTGGAGACGTACAGAAACTTGCCGTCCGGCGAAAGGTGCAGCGCCGCCGCGCCCTGCGTGCCCTGGAAGCCCGGTTCGGCGAGCTCCTCGATCTGCTCCGGATCCATGTGGCCGTCGTGATAGCCGAACACCGTCACGGTGGCGGCCAGTTCGCTCGTGAGATACGCGTGGCGGCCATCATTGCCGAAGCGCAGATGGCGCGGGCCGCTGCCGGCCTTCACGCCGGTGTAACGCCACTCGGCCGGACTCACGACGTCGCGGCTGCCGTCGGGCGTGTAGACATAGGCCCAAAGCTTGTCGGTGCCGAGATCCTGAGCGAAGAGGTAGTGCCCATCCGGCGAAAACACCGTGGAGTGAACGTGCGCGTTGTCCTGACGCCCCTTCACGGGGCCGCCGCCCTCGTGATGCACGGTGAGCACGGCCTCGCCGAGCTTGCCGTCGGGCTGCACCGGCAGGGCCGCGAAGCTTCCGCCCGGATCGGTCGCGACCGAATAGTTGGCCACGAAGAGATAGCGCCCATCGGGCGACAGGCTCAGGTAGCACGGATCGTTGCCCTGCGCCGAGACCTTGTTGAGGAACGTTAGCTGACCGCTTGCGGCATCGAAGGCGAACGCGCTCACGTCGCCGCGCAGGCTGGCAGGCCCGTTATCGCCGGGCAATTCGTTCACTGCGTAAACGAAGCGGCTGTCCTTGCTCACGACGAGAAACGACGGATTCACGGTCTTCGCGACGCTCACTTGCTGCGCGTCGCCGGTTCGCGTATCGAAGTGGTAGACGTAGAGGCCCTCGCTCTTGCCGCCCGTGTACGTGCCGATGATGAGGTTGTAGATCCCGCCAGCAGACGATCCCGTGGAGCCGGATTGCGAAGCGGATTGCGCGAATGTGGGCGCCGCGGCGACGGAAGCCATGATGAAGATACCTTTAATGAGCTGCGTCAGAAAATGCGCGCGTCCGTGCACGGTTCGACGAAGACGGCCATATGAACGCGAAGCCGCGGGCACGATCCTTGCGACTCCAAGGCGAAGGAACATAGCGATCTCCTTTTTCTTGTCGATGCGGCGCAATGGCTCGGCAGCAATGGCGGTGCGCAACCGCGATCCTGATCGCCAGGCCATTTCGTCTGATGCATGGGATACCGACCCAGTATAAGAGACCTCGAGCGCGCCCGCCGCGCAAGCGTAGCGGCCCCAGGCACGCATCGCCCATGCCCGCCGCCGCGCACCGATCATCGAGGGCAATAAGGAATCAACGTCGGAGCAACTGCACAACGCTTCAAACCAGCAGCCACAAGGGAGCCGTAATGAACATTCACGTCGCCATCGGGCCGCTCGTCGCGCTCATCGCGGGCATTCTTATCCTCGTCGTGCCGCGCCTGCTCAACTACATCGTCGCGCTCTATCTCATCATCATCGGACTCGTCGGGCTTTTTGGGATGGGGCGTCTCTGAGGCCCTCGTTGACGTTCGTTGACCTGGCCGCATAGGGATTTGCGTGTGTTGCCCCGCAAAACGCATTGCACAGGCGGCCCCGCTGCCACTACTCTTGTGCGTGCGTGCCGCGACAAGCGGCGAGCGGCTT
Organism: Paraburkholderia sp. JHI2823; assembly: GCF_038900695.1. Lineage (NCBI taxonomy): Bacteria > Pseudomonadati > Pseudomonadota > Betaproteobacteria > Burkholderiales > Burkholderiaceae > Paraburkholderia > Paraburkholderia sp. JHI2823. The sequence goes on from NZ_JAYMRY010000019.1 coordinate 113,707, forward strand.
ACGTTTTCGAGCAACGCTGTCAATCTGCTTACCATGCCCGCCCTCATAGAAGACTATGCATTGATCGGCGACGGCCACACGGCCGCGCTCGTATCCCGCGCCGGCTCCATCGACTGGCTTTGCTGGCCGCGCTTCGATTCCGGCGCGTGCTTTGCCGCCCTCCTCGGCACCGAGGAGAACGGCCGCTGGCTCATCGCACCCGCGCAGCCCGAAGATGGCGCGAAACTCGCGGTCAAGACCACGCGCCGCTATCGCGGCGAAACGCTGATCCTCGAAACAGATTTCGAGACGCCCGATGGCGCGGTGACGCTCATCGACTTCATGCCGCCGGGCAACGGCTGGTCAGAACTCGTGCGCATCGTCGTGGGACGGCGCGGCACTGTGCGCATGGAAAGCCAGTTCGTGTTGCGCTTCGACTACGGCTTTTCCGTGCCGTGGGTGAGCCGGCTCACCTACGAGAGCGGCATCAAGGCAACCGTGGGCCCCGACACGGTCGTGCTGCGCACGCCCGTCGATCTCCAGGGTGAGAACATGCACACCGTCGCGCAGTTCGACGTCAAGGAAGGCGAACGGGTGCCGTTCTCGCTCTCGTATGCGGCCTCGCATCTGCGCCTGCCCCCGCCGCGCGACCCGTTCACCGCACTCGCGCGCACCGAGAACTTCTGGACCGAATGGGCTTCGCGCAGCACCGTGGAAGGCCGCTGGGCCGAACCGATCCGCCGCTCGCTCATCACGCTCAAGGCGCTTGCCTACGAGCCCACGGGCGGCATCGTCGCCGCGCCTACCACCTCGCTGCCCGAGCAGCTGGGCGGCACGCGCAACTGGGACTACCGCTATTGCTGGCTGCGCGACGCGACCATCACGCTGCTCGCCATGATGCGCGGCGGCTACTACGACGAGGCGCGCGCCTGGCGCGCATGGCTCGGCCGCGTGATGGCGGGCTCGCCCTCGCAATTGCAGATCATGTACGGCCTCGCTGGCGAGCGGCGCCTGCCCGAGTTCGAACTCGACTGGCTGCCCGGCTACGAGGGCGCGAAGCCCGTACGCGTGGGCAACAACGCCGTGGGCCAGCTGCAGCTCGACGTGTACGGCGAAGTGATGAACGCGCTGCACCTCGCGCGCGTGGGCGGCCTGCAGGCCGATGACACCGCATGGTCGATCCAGTGCGCGATGCTGGAGCACCTCGAGACGATCTGGACGGAGCCCGACGAGGGCATCTGGGAAACGCGCGGCGGCCGGCAGCATTTCACGTTTTCGAAGGTGATGGCGTGGGTCGCATTCGACCGCGCCATCAAATCGGCGGAAAAGTTCGAGCTGCCCGGGCCGATCGCTCACTGGCGCGAGCTGCGGGCGACGATCCATGCCGCCATTTGCGAGTACAGCTTCAACAAGGATCTGAACTCCTTCACGCAGATCTATGGCGGCACCGATCTCGACGCCAGCCTGCTGCTCATGCCGCTGGTCGGCTTCCTGCCGGCGCGGGATCCGCGCATCGCGGGCACGGTCGCGGCGATCGAGCGCGACCTCATGTGCGAAGGTTTCGTGATGCGCTATCGCACCACCGATTTCAACGACGGGCTGCCGCCGGGCGAAGGCACCTTCCTCGCGTGCAGCTTCTGGATGGTCGACAACCTGGCCTTGCAAGGCCGCATGGACGACGCCCGCCGCATGTACGAGCGCCTGCTCTCGCTCGCCAACGACGTGGGATTGCTGGCCGAGGAATATGACCCCATTGCGGGGCGGCTCGTCGGCAACTTTCCGCAGGCGTTCTCGCATGTCGCGCTCGTGCATACGGGCCTGAACCTCATGCGGCACGAGCAGGACATCGCGACGGAGACGGGACATCCCGTCGCCGAAAGCAAGTCGGCCGAGCCGGCTGTTGCATCCGAGTCGTAATTGTTCGAAAGCGCCTGGACGTTTTCGCGAGCTGGGGTACACTAGAGTTGCTGCGTTGCACAATAACGGGGCGGGATAGTCTGACTGATTCGACTGCGCGACTCCCCGCACCGCCTGGCAACGGGGTGAACGCGCGTGCCGCCTTGCACCCGCCTGGAGCCGGTCACGGCCTGGCGTATGCGGGTCTACCCGCGCTAAAGCCCCCCGGGTGGCGGCCGATATACAACCTGACTGAATGACTGACCGACCAACCTGAACGGCCCGCATCTGCTCCGCGCCTGAACCGCGCGACCCCGCTGCGAACCGCCCCCTTGAAAGATGCCGGAGCGCCCATGCTCTATCAAATCCGTGAATTCCAGCGCGCTTTGCTGAGCCCGCTGACCGCCTGGGCCCAGGCCGCCTCGAAATCGTTTTCGAATCCGTCGAGCCCGTTTTCACTCGTGCCGGGCGCTACGCGCCTCGCCGCAGGCTACGAACTGCTCTATCGTCTTGGCAAGGACTACGAGAAGCCCGAATTCAACCTTCGCCAGATCGTGAAGGACGGCTTCAACATTCCGATCGTCGAGCAGACCATCGTCGAGAAGCCGTTCTGCCGCCTGCTGCGCTTCAAGCGCTACGCCGACGACAGCGGCGCCGTGGCCGCGCTCAAGGACGAGCCGGTCGTGCTCGTGTGCGCGCCGCTCTCGGGCCACCACTCGACGCTGTTGCGCGACACCGTGCGCACGCTGCTGCAGGACCACAAGGTGTACATCACCGACTGGATCGACGCGCGCATGGTGCCGCTCGAAGCCGGTCCGTTCCACCTCGACGACTACGTCGCGTACATCCAGGAATTCATCCGCCATATCGGCGCGAAGAATCTGCACGTCCTGTCCGTCTGCCAGCCCACGGTGCCCGTGCTCGCGGCCATCTCGCTCATGGCGAGCCGCGGTGAGGACACCCCGCTCACGATGACGATGATGGGCGGCCCGATCGACGCGCGGCGCAGCCCCACCGCCGTCAACTCGCTCGCTATGGAGCACTCGCTCGACTGGTTTGCGAACAACGTGATCCATCCCGTGCCGGCCAACTACCCGGGCGAAGGGCGCGAAGTCTATCCGGGCTTCCTGCAACACGCGGGTTTCGTCGCCATGAATCCTGGCCGCCACACCACCGCGCACTGGGACTTCTACAAGAGCCTGCTGCGCGGCGACGAAGAGGACGCCGAAGCACATCGCCAGTTCTACGACGAATACAACGCGGTGCTCGACATGGCCGCCGAGTACTATCTGGACACCATCCGCACGGTGTTCCAGGAATTCAGTCTCGCAGAAGGCACGTGGGACGTCGCCGGCGAGCGCGTGCGCCCGCAGGACATTCGCGACACGGCGCTCTTCACGATCGAAGGCGAACTCGACGACATTTCCGGCGCAGGCCAGACGCGCGCCGCGCACGACCTGTGCACGGGCATTCCCGATGCGAACAAGCATCATCTGACCGCCGAGAAATGCGGCCACTACGGCATCTTCTCGGGCCGCCGCTGGCGCACGATCATCTACCCGCAGTTGCGCGATTTCATTCGCCATCACCAGCAGGCCGCCCGCAACAAGGGCGCGCGGCCTTCCGCTCGCGGCCGCTCTGCGGAAGGCGCCGTCGCCTGACGTCAGCCATCGCGCTTCACCAAAAGCGCAAAGCAATACACCCCGCGCGCCGTCCATGGACGGCGCGCTTCGTTTGTGGCGCACGAAACGTTTTCGCGGATTCGCGGCGCGTGCCTTCGGTGTTACTTGCGCATGAGATACGCGAGCAGCATTTCCGTATTGAGCTGGATGATTTCCGCACGCTCGGCGGCCGCGCTGAAGTCGCGTCCGAGCGTCGCGTTGAGCGTATAGCGATTCGAAACGATGTAGTAGCCCATGCCCGAAAGCGTGACGTAGAGCCGCAACGGATCGACGCTCGGGCGGAACAGCCCAGCCGATTCGCCGCGCGTGAGGATCGCGCCGAGCGTTGCCACGATCGGCGAGATCATCTCGCGAATTCGTGTGGACTTCTGCATATATCGCGCCTCGTGCAGGTTCTCGTTGTTCACGAGCCGCAGCAGTTCGGGATTGTCGCGATAGTAGTCCCACACGAAATGCGCGAGCCGCGTGATCGCCTCGACGGGCGCGAGCCCCGCGAGATCGAGTGCGCGTTCCGCTTCGTTGAGCGCGCCGAACGCGTGCTCGAGGACTGCAGTGAACAGTTGCTCTTTGCTGCCGAAGTAGTAATAGAGCATGCGCTCGTTGGTTTCCGCGCGTCGTGCGATCTGGTCGACGCGTGCGCCGAACAGGCCGCCATTGGCGAATTCTTCCGCCGCGGCGAGCAGAATGCGGCGGCGCGTGCCTTCAGGATCTCTTTTGATTTTTGGCTGATTCATGGTGGCAGGATCTCGTTAAGCCGCGTTGTCCGGTTTGCGCTGTCGGGCAGTACGACGCCGGGCCTCTCCTCGCCCTGGGATCGACAACGTTGTGCGGGGCGCGCTGTTAATGGACAGACACCCTCCGACCTACGGTCTTGCGTTCCTTCTTGTTTGTTTGATGTCGTTGCGAGCCGACATCGTTCTTCCCCCTGTCTGCCTCATGCAAAGCACCTTGGCTGCCGTGCCCGACACGTACCGCTTACGTCTATTCATTTCCCCTGACTGCACGGTGCTTCGCCGCAGTGCTTCGCAGCAGTGCTTCGCATTAAGCGTTTTGATTATGGCACATGGCCCGCCGATGGCAATGCGGGAAATCGGCGATAATACGAGTTTCGGCGCTGTGCATGTGCGCCCTGTCCGGTCAGGCGCGAAGCCCGTGTTCGCCCAAGGTCACGCCGCCGACCGGCCCGCCCCGATGTAGCGAACGTGAACGATCCCAAGACACTCGCAGATCGCATCGAAGATCTGCTGCCCCAGACCCAATGCACGAAGTGCGGCTATGACGGCTGCCGGCCCTATGCCGAGGCCATCGCTGCCGGCAACGCCAACTACAACCAGTGCCCGCCCGGCGGCGCGCAAGGCGTTGCGCGCCTCGCGAGCCTGCTCGGCAAACCCGTCATTCCGATCAATCCGGACAACGGCCTCGAGCGTCCGCGGGCGGTCGCGTTCATCGACGAACAACTGTGCATCGGCTGCACGCTGTGCATGCAGGCCTGCCCTGTCGACGCGATCGTTGGCGCTCCCAAGCAGATGCACACCATCGTCAAGGATCTGTGCACGGGCTGCGATCTTTGCGTCGCGCCCTGCCCGGTCGACTGCATAGCAATGATTCCCGTTACGGGCGAAGCGACCGGCTGGGATGCATGGACACAGCAGCAGGCCGATGAAGCCCGCGTGCGCCACGACCGGCGTCTCGCGCGTCAGACAGCCGAGCGCAACGCGGCCGAGGCGCGCGCCGCGGCACGCCGCGCCTCGACGCACGCCCAGGCGCAAGCGCAACCGGGTGCGCAGGCAGAAGTCGCGGCTACGCAGGCGAGCGTCTCGCAGCCAGCGAGCGCCCCCACCGACGACGCCGAAGCGAAGAAGAAAGCGATCATCCAGGCGGCGCTCGAACGCGCGCGCCGCAAGAAGGCCGAGATGGCCGAACAGGGCCTGGGGCCGCGCAACGTCGAGCATGTGAGCGCCGACGTGCAGGCGCAGATCGACGCGGCCGAGGCGCGCCGCAAGCGTATCGGCATCGAGCCGGACGCAGGCGCGGGGAACGGCGAAAAGCACGAAGTGCCACGCAACGACGACGATCAAAGCGCCCGATAGCGAAGCGCCGCGAACCTGACTGCAATGCAAAAGGCCCACGTACAACGAGCATGAACGCCACCAAGCGCCGCGCTATCTACGAAACGCTGCAAAGCCTCAATCCGCATCCCACCACCGAGCTTGCGTTCACTACGCCGTTCGAACTCCTGATCGCCGTGATGCTCTCCGCGCAGGCCACGGACGTTTCGGTGAACAAGGCCATGCGCAGGATGTTTCCTGTCGCCAACACACCGGAAACGGTGCTCGCGCTCGGCGAGGAAGGCGTGGCCGACTACATCAGGACGATCGGCCTCTATCGCACGAAGGCGAAGAACGTGATCGCGACCTGCCGCATCCTCATCGAGCAATACGGCAGTGAAGTACCGCAAACGCGCGAGGCACTCGAAGCGTTGCCCGGCGTCGGGCGCAAGACGGCGAACGTGGTGCTCAACACCGCATTCGGCCAACCGACCATCGCCGTCGACACGCATATCTTTCGGGTTGCGAACCGAACGGGACTCGCGCCCGGCAAGGATGTGCGCGCCGTGGAAACCGCGCTCGAGAAGTTCACGCCGCCCGAGTTCCGTCATGACGCGCATCACTGGCTCATCCTGCATGGCCGCTATGTGTGCAAGGCGCGCAGGCCCGAGTGCTGGCATTGCGTGATCGAGCCGCTGTGCGAATTCAGGCCGAAGACGCCGCCGCCCGAGCTCTGAGCGAGCACGCGCCCCGCGCGTAAAATGACTAACCGAAGCGTCGCAGCGAGACGCCGCTTCATCGATACCGCAGAGTCGAGATGTTCAATCCCAGCCGTGACGAAGTCCGTCGCTTTTTCACCGAGACCTGGCGCAAGCAGCGCGCGGGCGAAATCCTCACGCCGCTCGAGGCGATTGCCGCCGACTGGATCGTGGAGCACCCCGAATATCACGCCGAACTCGCCGATGCCGACGCGGCCGCCGCGCAGGACTACTCGCCCGAGCGCGGCCAGAGCAATCCGTTCCTGCATCTGTCGATGCACCTCGCGATCAGCGAGCAGCTCTCGATCGATCAGCCGCCGGGCATTCGCGCGGCGCACGACCGGCTCGCGGCACGCCTTGGCTCCACGCACGACGCGCAGCATGCGATCATGGAATGCCTTGGCGAAACGATCTGGGAAGCGCAACGCACGAACACGCCACCCGATACCGACGCTTATCTCATGCGCATCGAGCGCCGCGCTTCACGCGACTAAAGCGCCACTAAAGACGCGACTGAAACCGCGACCGAAACGAAGACCCCACAACGAAACACCCCGCGACTGCCTCGCCGAAGACGAGGCCCACGCGGGGTGATCGACATGACGCGGCCCGCTTGCAGCGGGGCGCGTCGAGGCTTATTTCTTGTTGACGAGGTCGCCCTTGAGCGACTGGATGTACGCGGCGAGATCCTTCATGTCATTCTGCGAGAGGCTCTGCACCTGCGCCTGCATGATCGGGTTGTTGCGCCCGAGATGCGGATTGCCGGTGCCCATCTGGTACTGGCGCAGCGCCCAGTAGATATAGTCGGCGTGCTGGCCGGCGAGCTTCGGATATTCGGGGCTCACGGGCTTGTTCAGGCCCGGTCCGTGACAGGCCGCGCAGTTGTGGCTATCTGCGAGAACCTTGCCGTTGGAGGCGTCGGCCGCGTGGGCGGGGTGAAGCGCCAGCACGGCTGCCAGCGCGAGCGCCGCGCGAGCCGCCTTGAACGTTGCACCGGCAAACGAGGGCACAGCCGTATAGGGCTTGTTCATGTGTTTTCCACCTGCCGGTTATTTGTTCGGATTGTCTTTCGACGCGGCCGTTTGCGCAGCATAGTAGGCCGCGATATCGGCAATGTCCTGTTCGCTGAGCGAGGACACGATGGCGTGCATCGTCTCAAAACGCCGGTCGCCCTTTTTGTAGCCGTGCAGTGCGTTCACGATGTACTGGGCGTTCTGGCCGCCCAGAATGGGCACGTGATAGACCTCGGGATAGGCGGTGCGATAGTCGGGAATACCATGACAGCCGATACACATCGCCACCTTGTCCTGCCCCGCCTTCGCATTGCCCACGACATCCGCGTGAGCCGTGACCGCGAAGCACGCCAGCATGGTGATTGCGCCCGCGACGACGTGCTTGCCGACAATTTTTTTCATAGCATCCAACCTGGCTTGAGGGGATTCGAACGCCCGAACCGCAGGCCACGGCCTGCGCCGCATTACTGCTGTTTTACTTTTGGGGTCGCCGTGCAGGCCGAAAAAAATCGGTCCGAGTATACCGCGACGCCGCGCCGGCCGTCCACCGGCCGCGCCACGCCTGGCGGGCTTCGGAGGGCCTGGCGGCGCCGCGCGGCGGCCCCGCCTTCGCCATTCAGCACTCATTGAGCACCGTCGCGCAGCAGTCCGCCCGCAGGCAACCCGGACGAACCCTGACGCGCGCCGTGCCCATGCGCAGGCGTGCCGCTTGCGTGCGCCAAAGCGGCGTGGGCCGGCACGTCTGGCCCGGGAAGCGCACCCCACGGCGCGGCCCCAACGATACGCGAGGCCCCGCCGACGCGACACCCCATCTGACTTATACTGGGATTTTTTTCCCAGCGAGCGGATTCACCATGCGCGCCACGCGTTTCGAAGGCTCTTCGCAGTACGTCGCCACCGACGACCTCAAGCTCGCGGTCAACGCCGCGATCACGCTGAAACGCCCGCTGCTCATCAAGGGCGAGCCCGGCACCGGCAAGACGATGCTGGCCGAGGAAGTCGCGGCGGCGCTCGACATGCCGCTCATGCAGTGGCACATCAAGTCGACGACGAAGGCGCAGCAAGGCCTGTACGAGTACGACGCGGTGTCGCGTCTGCGCGACTCGCAGCTCGGCGACGAACGCGTGAAGGACATCGCCAACTACATCGTGAAAGGCGTGCTGTGGCAGGCGTTCGAGTCCGGGCAACAAAGCGTGCTGCTCATCGACGAGATCGACAAGGCCGACATCGAATTCCCGAACGACCTGTTGCGCGAACTCGACCGCATGGAGTTCTACGTGTACGAGACGCGCCAGCTCATCAAGGCGAAGCAGCGTCCGCTCGTCATCATCACGTCGAACAACGAGAAGGAGCTGCCAGACGCTTTTCTGCGCCGCTGCTTCTTCCACTACATCAGCTTCCCCGATCCGGCCACGATGCAGCGCATCGTCGAGGTGCACTATCCGGGCATCCGCAAGGAACTGCTCAACGCGGCCATGGAAAGCTTCTTCGAACTGCGCAACGTCGCGGGGCTAAAGAAGAAGCCGTCCACCTCGGAACTGCTCGACTGGCTCAAACTGCTGCTCGCCGAGGAAGTTCCACCCTCGGCGCTGCGCGCGGCCGACGGTTCGAAGTCCATGCCGCCGCTCGCAGGCGCGCTGCTCAAGAACGAGCAGGACATGACGCTGTTCGAGCGCCTCATCTACATGAACCGTCACAACCGTTGACGAGGAACATGCGCGAGCAAGCCGGAGACACCGCATGCTGATCGACTTCTTCTACACGCTGCGCGACGCGAAGCTGCCGGTTTCCGTGAAGGAGTACCTCACGCTCGTCGAAGCGCTCAAGGCGCGCGTGATCGCGCCTTCGCTCGACGACTTCTACTACCTCGCACGCATGACGCTCGTGAAAGACGAGCAGTACTTCGACCGCTTCGACCAGGCGTTCGGCGCGTACTTTCGCGGCATCGAGAAGAAGTCCGAACTCGCCTTCGACATTCCCGAAGACTGGCTCAAGAAACGTCTCGAGCGCGACTTCACGCCCGAGCAGCGCGCGCAGATCGAAGCGATGGGCGGGCTCGACAAGCTCATGGAGCGCCTCAAGGAGCTCTTCGAAGAGCAGAAAGAGCGCCACGAAGGCGGCAACAAGTGGATCGGCACGGGCGGCACCTCGCCCTTCGGCCACGGCGGCTATAACCCCGAGGGCATCCGCATCGGCGCGGCCAACGAGCAGGGCGGCCAGCGCAGCGCCGTGAAGGTGTGGGACGCGCGCGCGTATCGCGACTACGACGACCAGGTCGAGATCGGCACGCGCAACATCAAGGTGGCGTTACGCCGCCTGCGCCGCTTCGCGCGCGAAGGGGCGGCCGAGGAACTCGATCTCGGCGACACGATCCGCAGCACCGCGGCGAACGCCGGCTGGCTCGACCTCAAGATGGTGCCCGAGCGCCACAACAACGTGAAGGTGCTGATGCTGCTCGACGTGGGCGGCTCGATGGACGATCACATCAAGCGCACCGAAGAGCTGTTCTCGGCGGCCAAGGCCGAGTTCAAGCATCTGGAGTTCTACTACTTCCACAACTGCGTGTACGACTACCTGTGGAAGAACAATCGCCGCCGCCACGCCGAGCGCACGCCCACGTGGGACCTGCTCCACAAGTTCACACCCGACTACAAGCTCATTTTCGTGGGCGACGCCACCATGAGCCCGTACGAGGTGCTCCAGCCGGGCGGCTCGGTCGAGTACACCAACCCCGAAGCGGGCGCCGTCTGGCTGCGCCGCCTCGCCGACCAGTTCCCGCATTTCGCCTGGCTCAATCCCGAGCCGGAGCGACTATGGGAGTACCGCCAGTCGGTCTCGATCATCCGCGAGATACTCGGGCACCGTATGTATCCGCTCACCGTCGCTGGCCTCGAAACGGCCATGCGCGTGCTGAGCAAGTAGGCGCCAGCCCCTCCCTTTTCCGCTTTGTCGAGGCGGCGCGTGCCTGAGCGTTTCAAGGCCGCGCCGCCCGAACTCGCGAGATCTACGCTTAATCCGGAGACCCACCTGCATGACCGCCCCTTCTTCCCCCAACCTGTCCGCGAGGTTCAGGCCGGGACCGCTGCGGCCCTTCGCCGACACCTCGGTCGCCACGATCGTGGCCGGCTTCGTCGCGATGATGACGGGCTACACCAGCTCGCTCGTGCTGATGTTCCAGGCCGGCCAGGCCGCGCATCTGTCCGACGCGCAAATCTCTTCGTGGATCTGGGCGCTTTCCATCGGCATGGCCTTGAGCACCATCGGGTTGTCGCTGTGGTTCCGCGCGCCCATCGTGATCGCGTGGTCCACGCCGGGGGCGGCGCTGCTCATCAGCTCGCTGCCGCACGTGCCCTATGCCGAGGCGATCGGCGCGTACATCGTCTGCGCCGTGCTGCTCACGGCCGTGGGCCTCACCGGCTGGTTCGACACGCTCATGAAGCGCATTCCCGCGGGCATCGCGGCGGCGCTGCTCGCGGGCATCCTGTTCGAGATCGGCATCGAGATCTTTCACGCCGCACAGGTGCAGACGCCGCTCGTGCTCACGATGTTCTTCGGTTATCTCATCGCGAAACGCTTCTTGCCGCGCTACGCGATCGTGGCGACGCTGATGCTCGGCATCGCTGCCGCCGCCGTGCTCGGACTGCTCGACTTCAGCCACTTCCGCGTGGCAGTGGCGAAGCCCGTGTTCACCATGCCCGCGTTCTCGCTCACGGCGGTGGTCAGCATCGGCATTCCGCTCTTCGTCGTGGCGATGGCCTCGCAGAACGTGCCCGGCATCGCCGTGCTGCGCGCCGACGGCTACGACCACACGGCAGCGCCCTCCTCGCCGCTCATCGCCACCACGGGTCTCGCCTCGCTCGTGCTGGCGCCGTTCGGCTCGCACGGCGTGAATCTCGCGGCCATCACCGCGGCGATCTGCACCGGCCCGCACGCCCACGAGGATCGCACCAGGCGCTATATGGCGGCCGTGTGGTGCGGCATCTTCTATCTGATCGCGGGCGTCTTCGGCGCCACTATCGCGGCGCTGTTCGCAGCGTTTCCGCAGGCGCTCGTGGTTTCCATCGCCGCGCTCGCGCTGTTCGGCTCGATCATGAGCGGCCTCACCAACGCCATGCAGAATCCGAACGAGCGCGAGGCCGCGCTCATCACCTTCATGGTGACCGCCTCGGGGCTCACGCTGCTTTCCATCGGTGCGGCGTTCTGGGGACTGGTGGCGGGCGTCATCACCCAGTTCGCGCTGAGCGCGCGGCGCGCCTGAGGCCCTCGTCGCGACGCTCACGAGACGCCTTGCGCGCGTCGCGACGGGGTCAAGCGCAACGCCTGACGTTTCCGCCATAAAATGACGGTGTGAGCCGCGCCGACTTGCGCGGCAAAGTGCGCCGCCCCTGGTTTCCCGCCCTACCCGCGCTGGCTGGGCGGCGGCCGCAGCGCCCTTTTCGCGTTCCGCCCGGCGCGTTTCAGGTTCATGCCTGAAGCACACCGGCCGTTCAACTCTCACCGAAGCAGGCGCGCACGCGCCCACAAGGCCAGACATGACTACCGCACTCGACCAGCTCAAGCAGTACACCACCGTCGTCGCCGATACGGGCGACTTCCAGCAATTCGTGCAGTACAAGCCGCAGGATGCGACCACCAATCCGTCGCTGATCCTCAAGGCGGTCCAGAAGGCCGAGTACCGCCCGTTGCTCGAAAAAACCGTGCGCGATCACGCGAGCGAACCGCTCGAGTCGATCATCGACCATCTGCTGATCGCGTTCGGCACCGAGATCCTCAAGATCATTCCGGGCCGCGTCTCGACCGAAGTCGACGCGCGCCTGTCGTTCGACACGAAGCGGTCGATCGAAAAGGCGCACCACATCATCGATTTGTACAAGCAGGCCGGCATTGCGCGCGAGCGCGTGCTGATCAAGCTCGCGTCCACGTGGGAAGGCATCCGCGCCGCGGAAGTGCTGCAAAAGGACGGCATCCGCTGCAACATGACGCTGCTGTTTTCGCTCGCGCAGGCCGCCGCGTGCGCCGAAGCGGGCGCGCAGCTGATTTCGCCGTTCGTGGGCCGTATTTACGACTGGTACAAGAAGGCCAAGGGCGCCGACTGGGACGATGCGAAGGACGGCGGCGCCAACGATCCGGGCGTGCAGTCGGTGCGCAAGATCTACGCGTACTACAAGAAGTTCGGCTACAAGACCGAAGTGATGGGCGCGAGCTTCCGCAACACGAGCCAGATCGTCGAGCTGGCCGGCTGCGACCTGCTCACCATCAGCCCCGATCTGCTACAAAAGCTCCACGACAGCAACGATAAGGTCGAGCGCAAGCTCTCGCCGGAGGCATTCAAGGACACGCACGTCGAGCGCGTGGCCGTGGACGAGCCGTCGTTCCGCTTCCAGCTCAACGAAGACGCCATGGCGACCGAGAAGCTCGCGGAAGGCATCCGCGCGTTCGCTGCGGACGCGATCAAGCTCGAAAAGATGATCGAGGAGCTGCGCGCGAAGTAACGCGCCTGCGCGCCACCTGGCGCGCATCGATGCAACGTTGTTCCGGGGCCGTACATGCCGCATGTGCGGCCCCTTTCGTTATGCGCGTTATGCGCGTTATGCGCGTTGCGCCGCTGAGCAATGCGCGTTCCCGTGCGTGCTCTCGCAAACCCTGGCGACACGTCACTCGGTGACGCCCGATCGCGCGCCTAGAATCAGGGCAGCGGCGCAACCCGCCGCGCCATCCGGCCCCGCGCCAACCCGCGTCCGCTAGAAGGGGCCGCCCAACGTCCAGTCCGCAAGGAAACCGACGATGCAAATCCAGCCCTATCTCTTCTATTCCGGCAAATGCGACGAGGCGATCGCGTTCTATCGCGAAGCGCTCGGTGCGCAGGAGCTGTTCAAGATGCGCTTCAAGGATGCGCCGCCCGATCCGGAGCGCCCCGTGACGCCGGAATTCGCCGAAAAGATCATGCACGCGACGCTGCAGATCGGCGACGCGCAGCTCATGATGTCCGACGGCGGCTGCATGACGCAGAACGACAAGTTCGCGGGCTTCGGCGTCTCGCTGACGGGCTCCGACGCCGCGACGGCCGAGCGCTACTTCAACGCGCTCGCCAAAGGCGGCAATGTGACGATGCCCTTTCAGAAGACCTTCTGGTCGCCCGGCTTCGGCATGGTGACCGACAAGTTCGGCGTGCCGTGGATGGTCACCGCACCGCCGCTCGATCACCCGGCCTGACGCTTCGCCGCGGCGGGCGTCACACCCGGCGTCACATCATGCGGTGCGACGCGGCGCGCTCGATGTTCCAGCGCGGCTCGGTCTCGAGGAGCAGCGCGCGCAGGCGCTCCACTTGCTCCTCCACGCGCAGGCTGAGCCAGTAGGGCCCCTGCAACTGCGGTGCAAGCTCGCTGCGCGCAGGCGGCAATACGGCGGCGTTTGCATCCTCTCCACCCGCCATAGCCGACGACTCCGGGGCACATGCCTGCACGCTCGCAACTGACGGGCGCAGCCCCTGCGCGGCCGCATCGGGATGACGGCCGCCGCCGAAGCGCAGCGCGCGCGCAGTGGCAAGCAACGCGCGGCGCACCGGCTCGCCGCGCTGCGCGAATGCCACCCGCACGAGCGCCTGCTCGTAACTACTCGTTCCCGTGCAGAGCATCTCCAGCGCGCTGAGCATCGCTCGATGCAGGCGCTGCACCTGCTCCAGCCGCGCGAGCGGCACATCGATCTCCTTGGTCACCGAAGGCATGAGCGAACGCAGCTCGACGAGCCGGGCGTTCAGGCGCATGAACGTCCGCACCTGCTCGTCCGGATCGATATGCTCGCCGTTCGCCACTTGCGCATAGACGCGCGCGCATTCGCGCAGATTGTCGGCGAGGCTGTAGCGCCACGAATACGTGGCGTGCAGCGGCAACGCGAACGAGAACGCAAGCGCGATGACGATGCCGATCATCACGTTGAGCGTGCGCCAGAGCCCCGTATCGATGAGATTGTCGCCGTGGCCGGCGACGATGCACATGGTGATCGCGGCAAGCAGCGCGACGTAGCCGGGCTTGCCGATCGCGTAGTAGCCGCATACGGCGGCGACGAGCGACATCAGCACATAGGTGAGCGGCGCCGACCCCGTGACGGCCTGCACGACGATTAGCGTGAGGCCGATCACGGCGCCCAGCAGCGTGCCGAACGCCCGCTCGGCGGCCTTCTTGCGGATGTTGCCTTGATGCTGCAACCCGCCGATCACGACGAGCAGCGTGACCGACGCCCAGATGCCGTGCGGAATGTGGATCCCCGAGGTCGCGAGAATCGACGCGAGCATCGCGAGACCCACGCGCACGCTGTGAATGACCCTGGCGTTGCGGTAGCGGTAGTACGGCGAGCTGAGCGCGCGCCACATGCGCGAAAGTCGCGAGCGGTGGCGCGGCGGGCGCGAGCGAAGCGGGGGCTGGGCATCGGGAGCGCCAGTACGCTGGGAGCGCGGCTCGGAGCCAGATTCGGTTTCGGACGAGGCCATGGTGCGGTCTGAACGTGAGCCGGAACAGCGCCATCGTGCACCAGAAAAACAAATGCCCGCAACGCTTCGTTGCGGGCATTCCCGGTCATGCGGGGGCCCGGCGGCGTGCGCCAGGCCGGATCAAAGGCAGATCAGCCCTCGACGACGTCGAGATAATCTTCCGGACGCGTGCGGTCCTCGCCCTTCTCCATGCCGAACAGGTGCACGAGCACGGACACCGCGATCGACACCACGAGGTTCACGATCAGCGACCACACGGCGGCGTAGCCTGGAATCGCCATGCCGAACAGGTGGATCGTGAAGATCGAGCTTGCGAGCTTGAGCGAAACGGCCATCCACGTGCCGGTGGCGATGCCGGCTGCCCAGCCCGCCAGCAGGCCGCGGTAGTCGAGCACGCGCGTGTAGAGACCGAGCACGATGGCGGGCAGCGTCTGGATGATCCAGATGCCGCCGAGCAGTTGCAGCTGGATCGCGTACGTGAGCGGCAGGCCCAGGATGAACGCCACCGCGCCGACCTTCACGATCAGCGAGACCAGCTTCGCGACGTTGGTCTCCTGCTCGTGCGACATATTGCGGTTGATGAACTCCTTGTGGATGTTGCGCGTGTAGAGATTGGCCGCCGCAATCGACATGATGGCCGCGGGCACCAGCGCGCCGATGCCGATGGCGGCAAACGCCACGCCAACGAACCACGACGGGAAGAAGTGCAGGAACAGCGCCGGCACCGCGAAGTTCGGACCGAAGGCCTTGAAGTACGGCGCGAACTCCGGCATGTCCTTCACGCCCGAGGCGAGCGCCATGTAGCCGAGCAGCGCGAGCAGGCCGAGCACGAGCGAGTACGCGGGCAGCATCGCCATGTTGCGGCGGATGGTGTTGCCCGAGGCCGACGAGAGAATCGCCGTGACCGAGTGCGGGTACAGGAACAGCGCGAGCGCCGAGCCCACCGCGAGCGTCGCGTAGGCGCTATACCCGTTCAGGCTCGCGGCGTCGGGCGACTTGAGCAGCAGCTTGGCCGGCGGCACCGCGCCGAAGATGTGGCCGAAGCCGCCCATCTGCGCGGGGATGACGATGATCGCGACGATGATCGTGATGTAGATGAGGATGTCCTTCACCACGGCGATCATGGCCGGCGCGCGCAGACCCGACGTGTACGTATAGGCCGCGAGAATGGCGAACGCGATGATGAGCGGCAGGTCGCCGACGAAGCCCGTCGTATCGAACCCGAGTGCGCCGATCACCACTTCGATACCCACGAGCTGCAGTGCGATATACGGCATGGTCGCGACAATGCCCGTCACGGCGATGGCGAGCGCGAGCATGCGGCTGCCATAGCGCGCGCTCACGAAGTCGGCCGACGTGACATAGCGGTGACGCTTCGCGATGGCCCAGAGCTTCGGAAACACGACGAACGCGAACGGATAGATCAGGATCGTATAGGGCAGCGCGAAGAAGCCCATTGCGCCCGCACCGAACACGAGCGCCGGCACGGCGATGAACGTGTACGCGGTGTAGAGGTCGCCGCCGAGCAGGAACCAGGTGACGATCGTGCCGAAGCGGCGGCCGCCCAGGCCCCATTCGTCGAGATGCGCGAGATCGCCCTTGCGCCAGTGGGCAGCCACGAAGCCGAGAACCGTGACGCCGAGGAAGAACAGGACGAAGACGATAGTTGCGGTGACGTTCATTGCGCGCCCCCTGCATCACCCTTGCCGCGGGTCTTCGTCTTGAAGTAGACGAGCGCGGTAACGACGGCGCTGATCAACACCCAGAGAAGCTGATACCAGTAGAAAAACGGGAAGTCCCACAGAGTGGGCTCGATCCTGTTGTACGACGGCACCCAGATCATCGCGATCCAGGGCAGCAGCAAAAGCCATTGCCAATGCTTGCTTGATTTTCCGGCGTCGGCGTCGTGAGCCATGACGTCTCCTCGTTGCTTATGTAGTTATACGGCCATGCTTTGTTTGCGATTCGCCGCCCGGCGTGAAGCGGCCCCTGGCCTCGCAAACGGATAGTCCGCAAGGTCCCCGAAAGCGCTCAAAAGAGTATCGAGGGCACGCCGCACGGTCAAGCAGGGCGGACCCGAATTTCGAGGGCGTTGTCAAGCGCCAACGGCTTGCGCCGGGTCAGCAAAATCGACCGGGAATGTGCTGTGCTTGCCGCGCGCGGCCGAAAAAAAACCGGCCACGTGGCCGGTTCTTTCTGCTGCAACGGCGTGAGCGCCGTTCGCGCGCGCATCAGATCGAGAACGTCGCGCCGTTCTGGCCGCTCGATTCGCGCAGCGCCTTCACCCACTGGTGCGCCGGCAGTCCGAGCTTGCTTTCGAGCAGGCGGGCACGCTTTTCGAGCGCTTCGTACGACACTTCTAGCGCCGGGCCCGAGAACGCCAGCGCCACGCGATTGCCCTCGTGCACTTCGGGCAGCGCGA
Organism: Paraburkholderia sp. JHI2823; assembly: GCF_038900695.1. NCBI lineage: Bacteria > Pseudomonadati > Pseudomonadota > Betaproteobacteria > Burkholderiales > Burkholderiaceae > Paraburkholderia > Paraburkholderia sp. JHI2823. The sequence continues at coordinate 130,991 of NZ_JAYMRY010000019.1, forward strand.
TCACGCGGCCGTCGAAGGCTTCGTTCAGGCGCTTCATGTTGCGCACGAAGCTCGGATGGTCGCCGAACAGATTGACCGTCACGACACCCGCATCGGTCAGGCAAGCGCGCACTGCGCGATAGAACGCCACGCTGTCGAGCACCGGGCCGCGCGCGGTGGCGTCGTACACATCGATCTGCAGCACGCCGATCGTGCCGTGATTGGCGCGGTCCTGCACGAAGTCCCAGGCGTCGAGTTCGCGCACGGTGAGACGCGCGTCATCGTACGGCAGTTCGAACATCGTGCGCGCGGCCACCACGACCGCCGGATTCAGTTCGATCGCCTCGACCTTCGCGGGACGCAGGTAGCGGTGCGCGAACTTGGTGAGCGCGGCGGCGCCGAGACCCAGTTGCACGATGCGCTCGGGGGTGGCGAGAAAGAGCAGCCACGCCATCATCTGCTGCGCGTATTCGAGCTCGATGTGCTGCGGCTTCGCAAGGCGCATCGCGCCCTGCACCCACTCGGTGCCGAAGTGCAGATAGCGCACGCCGTGCTCTTCCGAGAACGTGACCGGCGCGAAACGCGGCTTGCGCGGCGCTTCGATGACCGGCGCGTGGTCGAGGTCATCGGCGGCGGCCGATGCGCGGCGGGGGCGCTTCGTGACCTTCGCGGTCTCGCCCGATTGCGTCGCGTTGCCAGATTGCTTGAATGCGCGGGCCTCGGCGGAGGCGCGCTTGATAAGAGTCGTCATGTAGAAAATCGCTTGCTGTGGGGGCGCAAATGCAGGTGCATTTGCTCAGGCGACCGAGAGCATAGCATTCGCGGCGCATTGCGCCCGGGTTGCGATGCACTTCGAGCGGATGCTAGCGCCGCCGGGTCGCAGCGCGCTCGCGCCTGTGCGCGCCGGCGCTCATAGGCGCGTCGGGCTCGCCGACGAACGCAGCCAATGCGCGCCATTGCAGGAGCTTCGCCGCGAAGTTCATCGACGCATAGGCAGGACTGCTGGACGGCAACCGCAGGATCGTGAAGGGCCGCGCATGCGCGCCAAGAATGCGCTCGCCGATGCGCGCCGCCGTGCCGCCGTTGAACGCGATCGCTTCGAGCGCGGGCAGACGCTGGATCAGCGCGATGAGATCGTTGCCCTCGTGATCGCGGATATCGCCGTCGAGACTGCCCTCGCGGCGCGCTTGCGCCACGACGTCCCATAGGCCGACTCGTTTCGAGCGCAGCGTTTGCAGCCGCGCTTCGTACTTCATCGCTACGAGATCCTCGCCGATCACCTCGCCCACCAGATGCCAGAACCTGTTCTGCTTGTGCGCGTAATACTGCTGATGCGCGAGCGACGCCTCACCCGGCAGGCTGCCGAGGATCAGCACGCGCGTATGCGCATCGACGACGGGATCGAAGCAGCGCTTGTAGGTCATGGCAACCGATGTGCAACGTTCAACGCGGCGCCTGGTGCGCGCGCGATGCCGTGTGATCGAGCGGGCCGCGCTCGCGTCCGAGATGCACGCCGGTCTCGTGTGCAGGCGGGCCGCTCGCGAGGCGCGACCACAGCGCGGGCAGCATGCATTCGGTCACGAGCAGCGGCGCGCCCGCGCGCTCGAACACCGAGCGGCGTGCGAGAAACGCATGCGGCACAGTCGCCGACTCGCCCACGGCCTCGCGCGCAGCGAGCGTGTAGAGCGGATGCCTGGCGCCTACGCGCCGACTGACGAGCGCCGAGCGCGCCACCCCGCTGTCGCTGTAGAGCAGCTCCGCGAGCGGCCGCGTGCGCAGGCGGCGCATGGCCTGCCACACACCGCGGCTCGCGATGAACGGCGTCACGCTATGCGCGGCCACGAACGGCACGCCATCGACGGCGAGCACGATCTCGCGCACCCACGCGCGCTCGCGCGGCGCGAGCCCGAGCGCGGCGTATTCGTCGAGCCAGGGCATATCGACGGCTTCGCGCGTCACGCGCACTTCGACGCGTCCGAGCATGCGCAAATGCGCCGTGAGCGAACCGCCGCGCGTGAGCCAGTCTTTCTGGCCGGCGCTCAAGGCGGGCAAGGGCGTGACGCGCCAGTGCGCGTCAGCGGCATCGAATCGGAGAGACATGGCGCGCATTATAGGCCGCGAGGATTTCACTTCGCTGCGTAGCAGGCACGCAAAAGCAAAGCCCCTTGCGGCGGACAACCGCAAGGGGCTTTCTCGAATACACGCGATCCCGCGCTTTACGCCCGCGCGATCAACAGTGCGTTGGTGCGCTTCACAAAGCTGGCCGGATCGTCGAGCGTGCCGCCTTCGGCCAGCAGCGCCTGATCGTACAGCAGATGGCACCAGTCGCCGAAGTCCGCGCTATCGGTGCGCAGCGCCTTCACGAGCGGATGGTCCGGATTCACTTCGAGGATCGGATGCATTTCCGGCGCCTGCTGCCCCGCCGCCTTCAGCATGCGCTGCAGGTAGCCGCTCATGTCGCCTTCGTCGGCCACGAGGCACGAGGGCGAATCGGTCAGGCGGAACGTGAGGCGCACGTCCTTGGCCTTGTCCTTGAGCGCTTCCTTCATGTGTTCGACGAGCGGCTTGAGCTCTTCGCTCACCTTCTCCTGCTGCTGCTTTTCCTCGTCGTTGAGCGCGCCGAGGTCGAGGTCGCCGCGCGCCACGCTCGCGAGCGGCTTGCCGTCGAACTCGTTCAGGAACGAGAGCATCCACTCATCGACGCGGTCGGTGAGCAGCAGCACTTCCACGCCCTTCTTGCGGAACACTTCGAGGTGCGGGCTGTTCTTCGCGGCTTGCCATGTGTCGGCGGTGACGTAGTAGATCTTCGTCTGCTCGGGCTTCATGCGCGAGACGTAATCGGCGAGCGAGACGTTCTGCTCGTTCGTGTCGTTGTGCGTCGACGCAAAGCGCGCGAGCTTCGCCACGCGCTCGCGATTGGCGTGGTCTTCGCCGATGCCTTCCTTGAGCACCTGACCAAACTCGCTCCAGAACGCGGCGTATTTCGCCTTGTCTTCCTCTTTTGCTTCGGTGTCCGTAGCAGTGTTCGCCATCTCTTCGAGCATCGAGAGCACGCGCTTGGTCACGCCATCGCGAATCGCCTTCACGTCGCGGCTTTCCTGGAGGATTTCGCGCGAGACGTTGAGCGGCAGATCGCTCGAATCGACCACGCCCTTCACGAAGCGCAGATAGTTGGGCAGCAGCTGCTCGGCGTCGTCCATGATGAACACGCGCTTCACGTAGAGCTTCAAGCCGCTCTTGTGATCGCGGTTCCACAGGTCGAACGGCGCATGCGACGGCACGTAGAGCAGCTGCGTATATTCGCTGCGGCCTTCCACGCGGTTATGCGTCCACGCGAGCGGATTCTGGTGATCGTGCGCGAGATGCTGATAGAACTGCTGATACTGCTCGTCGCTGATGTCGCTCTTCGCGCGCGTCCACAGCGCGCTCGCCTGGTTGATGGTCTCGTACTCGTCCTTCGTGACCATCTCGCTCTTTTCGGCGTCCCATTCTTCCTTCTTCATCTCGATGGGCAGGCCGACGTGATCCGAATACTTCTGGATGATCGACTTGATCTTCCACGCCGAAAGCAGATCGTCCTCGCCCTCGCGCAGATGCAGCGTGATGGTCGTGCCGCGCTGCGCGCGCTCGATCGTCTCGACGGCGAACTCGCCCTCGCCCGCGCTCGTCCAGCGCACGCCCTCGGCGGCCGCAAGGCCCGCGCGGCGGCTTTCCACGGTGATCTTGTCCGCGACGATGAAGCCCGAATAGAAGCCCACGCCGAACTGGCCGATGAGCGCCGCGTCCTTCTGCTGGTCGCCCGAGAGCTTGCCGAAGAATTCCTTGGTGCCCGAGCGCGCGATCGTGCCGAGGTGGGAGACGGCTTCGTCATGGCTCATGCCGATGCCGTTGTCGTCGATCGTGATGGTGCGGGCGGCCTTGTCGAAACCCACGCGGATGCGCAGGTTCGGATCGTCTTCATAGAGCGCGTTGTTTGCGATCGCCTCGAAGCGCAGCTTGTCCGCCGCGTCCGATGCGTTCGAGATCAGCTCGCGCAGGAAGATTTCCTTGTTGCTGTACAGCGAATGGATCATCAGGTGCAGAAGCTGTTTCACTTCTGCCTGGAAGCTCATGGTTTCTTGTGCCATGGTCGGGAGTCCTCTTTCGTTGCAGTTCTGGTCTGACAGATCGTGGGCCGCGGCATTGCGGCGCGCCGCCCGCCCAGTTGAGGACGGACGGCGCCGTTTTCAAGAGTCGCCGCCCGAAACCGGAACGCCGCGCCGGGCGGCGCCTTCCAGGTAGTCGGCGAGGAAGGCGGGCAGCGCCGGGTCGCCGCAATTGGCGATGTTGAAGCGCATCCACGTGGTGGGCGACTGGTGCGGCGAGAACAGGCTACCCGGCGTGAGCAGGAAACCGGCTTCGTGGCCTGCCGCGGTGAGCGCGTCCGCGTCGACGCCCGTGTCCGTCCACAGGAACATGCCCGCGCCCGGCGCCGTGAAGAGGCGGCAGCCGGCGCGCTCCAGCATGCGGGCCGCCTTGTCGCGCACACCGTCCAGCCGCGCGCGCAGCCGCTCCACATGACGCCGGTAATGGCCCTCCGTGAGGACGCGGTACAGCACGCGCTCGTTGAGCTCGGGGCTCGTCATGCCGACAAGCATTTTCTGGTCCGCCACCGCCTGCGCCACGTCGGGCGCGCTCGCGATATAGCCCACGCGCAGGTTCGGCGCGAGCGTCTTCGAGAAACTGCCGAGGTAAATCACGCGGCGCAACTGGTCGAGGCTCGCGAGGCGCGTGGCCGGATAGCCCGTCGGGCAGAGGTCGCCGTAGATGTCGTCCTCGACGACGATGAAGTCGTACTGCTCGGCGAGCCGCAGGATGCGGAACGCCTGCGCGGCCGTGAGCGAGGTGCCCGTGGGGTTCTGCAGCACCGAATTGATGACGAGCATCTTCGGGCGCCAGGTCTCGACCAGCGCTTCCAGCGCATCGAGATCCGGCCCCTCGGGCGTGTACGGCATGCCCACGAGCCGCGCGCCCTGCGAGGCGAAGCGGCCGAACATCTGGAACCACGCGGGGTCGCCCACGATCACCGTGTCGCCGGGCTGCATGTAGATGCGCGCCAGCAGGTCGATCGCCTGGGTGATGCCCGAAACGAGCACGATCTGCTCGGGCGTCGCGCCGATCTCCAGTTCAGCCATGCGTGTCTGGAGCTGCTGGCGCAGCGGCAGGAAGCCTTGCGGCGAACCGAAGCCCAGCAGCTGCGTGCCGCTCTGGCGGCCCAGCGAGCGCATGGCGCCCGTCAGCAGCTCGCCGTCCAGCCAGCGCGCGGGCAGGTAGCCCAGACCCGGCCCTTTTTCGGGCCGCGTCGACGTATGGAGCATGTTGCGCAGCAGCCAGACCACGTCGATGGTGGGCGGCGCGGCGGCGGCCGTAGCGGTGTCCGTCCGCGCGGGCGCGCCCGCGGCGCCCGTCGCACGCTCGACGCCCGCCACGAGCGCGAGCCGCTCGCGCACGTAGAAGCCCGAACCGCGCCGCGAGTCGAGGTAACCCTGCGCGACGAGGCGCTCGTACGCCTCGACCACGGTAAAGCGCGACACGCCCTTGTCGAGCGCGAGCTTGCGGATGGACGGCATACGCATGCCGGGGCGGAACACCCGCTCCTCGATGCGGCGGCGGCCCCACTGCACGAGCTGGTCGACGAGCGTGAGCGTGGCCGCATCGTGCGGCGCGGGAATCTGGTCGAGCGGTACGGAGGACATGACTTCTCCCGGGGCTGCAACTGTACAGAGCACTATCGGGCCGATTGTACCGTTACTGTCTGCAGCCATACCGGTACATTTGATTGCATCCGTACCGGTAAGGATTCGGTGGCGGCGTCCCGCACTGTTCAGGCGCACCACCCGCTTCCTTCCGGCCCCTCGAAACTTCCGGTTCCGATCGCCCCCCATGAACGCCACGCCGCTTCGCCTCGACCACCTCGTCGTTGCCGCCCGCACGCTGGAAGCAGGCGTGCAGTACGTGAGCGACGCGCTGGGCGTCGCGCCTTCGGGCGGCGGCGCGCACCCGCTCATGCGCACGCACAACCGGTTGCTCGGGCTGTGGGGCGGCGCGTATCTGGAAGTCATCGCCGTCGACCCCGCGGCCAAGAGCGGCGCCAACGCCCGCGCGCGCCTTTTCGCGCTGGACGATCCCGCCGTGCAGGCGCGCCTCGAACAGGGCCCGTACCTGTCGCACTGGGTCGTGCGCGTCGATCCGCCCAAAAGCCTCGCGCGCTGGCGCGAGCAGTACCCGCAGCGCATTGCCGCTCTCGTGCCGATGACGCGCGGCGACTTCTCGTGGCAGCTCACCGTGCCCGAAGACGGCGCGTTTCCGGCGTGGCAAGGCGCGGGCGACGGCGTCCTGCCCTCGCTCATCCAGTGGGACACGGCGCGCCACCCGTCGCAAGTGCTGCCCGACAGCGGCATCGCGCTGACCTCCCTCACCGGCTTTCATCCGCAGGCGCAGGCGGTGCGCGAGCAGCTCGAGTGGCTCGGCGCGGCGCACCTGATCGCCGTGGAAGAAGCCCTCTCGCCCGCGCTCGTCGCGCAGTTCGAAACTCCGTCTGGCCCGCGCACGCTCGGTGCGCCGGCACGCTGATCCGTCGGGCGCAACCGCAATGGAACGTATGAAGGCACGCGAAACCCAAGGCATGCTGCTCGGCCTCGTCGGCGTCATGATCTTCAGTCTGACGCTGCCGATGACGCGCATCGTCGTCACCGAATTCCACCCGCTGCTCAATGGCCTCGGCCGCGCGCTCGCCGCCGCCGTGCCGGCCGCGCTGCTGCTTGCCATCCGGCGCGAGAAGCGCCCCACCTGGCCGCAGGTCAAGAGCCTCGCCGTGGTGTCGCTCGGCGTGATCGTCGCGTTTCCGGTGTTTTCCGCCTTCGCGATGAAGACCGTGCCCGCCTCGCACGGCGCCATCGTCAACGGGCTGCAACCGCTCGCCGTGGCGATCTACGCCGCGTGGCTCTCGCATGAGCGGCCCTCCAGGGCGTTCTGGATCAGCGCGCTTCTGGGCAGCGCGCTCGTGGTCGCGTTCGCGCTCCAGGCGGGCGGCGGCGCGCTGCACGCCGGCGACGCGTGGATGCTCATCGCCGTGGGCATCGGCGCACTCGGCTATGCCGAAGGCGCGCGCCTCGCGCGAGTGCTCGGCGGCTGGCAGGTGATCTGCTGGGCGCTCGTGCTTTGCGCGCCGTTCCTCGCGCTACCCGTGGGCTGGCTCGCCTGGGCGCACCACGTCGCCCATCCCGAACCCGTCGCGCTCAAAACCTGGCTCGCCTTCGGCTACGTCACGCTGTTCTCGCAGTTCATCGGCTTCTTCGCCTGGTACGCGGGGCTCGCCATGGGCGGCACGGCGCGCGTGGGCCAGGTCCAGCTGCTGCAGATTTTCTTCACGATGGCGTTCTCGGCGCTGCTGTTCGGCGAGCAGGTCTCGCCCTCGGCATGGCTCTACGCGGCGGCCGTGATCGCCACGGTGGTGTTGGGACGCCGCGCGGCGATCCGCACCGCCCCAGCGCCGGCGCGCGCATGAGCAGGTTTCGCGTCATAATCGAAAGTTTTCGGCGGCCGCCGGCGGCGTCGCGTGATCGCGCCCCATGCCGCCCCTGAAACTGCATCTGAACGTGCAGCAACTCGCCTACCCCAACAAGGAGACCCCATGGACCAGAGCGATCTCAAGGCCGCGCCCGCGTGGCAACTGTCCGAGCGCGCAATCAAGCTGACCAGCTCGGCGATTCGCGAAATCCTGAAGGTCACCGAACGCCCGGAAGTCATTTCGTTCGCGGGCGGCCTGCCCGCGCCGGCCACCTTTCCGGCCGAGGAAATGCGCGCCGCCGCCGACCGCATCCTGCGCGACGATCCCTCGGGCGCCTTGCAGTACAGCGCGACCGAAGGCTACATGCCGCTGCGTGAGTGGGTGGCCGCGCGTCACTCGGTGGGCGGCGTGCAAGTGCGCCCCTCGCAGGTGCTCATCACCACGGGCTCGCAGCAGGCGCTCGACCTGATCGGCAAGGTGCTCGTCTCGCCCGATAGCCCGGTGCTGGTGGAAACGCCCACCTACCTCGGCGCGCTGCAGTCGTTCTCGCTCTACGAGCCGAAGTACGTGCAGGTTCCGACCGACGAGAAGGGACTCGTGCCCGAAGGCCTCACGCCCGAACTCACGGCCGGCGCGCGCCTGCTCTATGCGATCCCGAACTTCCAGAACCCAACGGGCCGCCGCCTGCCGCTCGACCGCCGCCAGGCGCTCGCGGCATTCGCGAAGCACTCGCCGTTCCCCGTGGTCGAAGACGATCCGTACGGCGCGCTCCTTTACGCGGGCGACCCGCTGCCGACGGTGCACTCGCTCGCGCCCGAGCATGTCGTGCTTCTGGGCTCGTTCTCGAAGGTCCTGGCGCCCGGCCTGCGCGTGGGCTACATCATTGCTCCCGAAGACCTCCACTTCAAGCTCGTGCAGGCCAAGCAGGCCACCGACCTGCACACGCCCAGCTTCACGCAGCGCATCGTCTACGAGGTGGTGAAGGACGGCTTCCTCGACACGCACATCCCGAAGGTGCGCTCGCTCTATCGCGACCAGTGCGAGGCGATGCTCGACTCGCTCCAGCGCAACATGCCCGAAGGCGTGAACTGGAACCGCCCCGAAGGCGGCATGTTCATCTGGGTGACGCTGCCCGCGCACATCGACAGCATGAAGCTGCTGGCCGAAGCCGTGGCGCAGAACGTGGCCTTCGTGCCCGGCGCGCCGTTTTTCGCGAGCGAGCCGCAACACAACAAGCTGCGCCTGTCGTTCGTCACGGTGCCGCCCGCGAAGATCGAAGAAGGCGTCGCCAGGCTCGCGGCCCTGATCCGCGCGCACGCCTGACACAATGACACGCTAGTTTCGATTCAACACCCGAACGAGGAATCCTGATCATGGCTGACATCAACGTCTACGACCGTCTCGAACAGCTCGGCATCGCACTGCCCCAGGCAGGCGCGCCCGCCGCCGCCTACGTGATGAGCGCGCAAAGCGGCAACACGGTGTACCTGTCCGGTCACATCGCCAAGAAGGACGGCAAGGTGTGGGCCGGCAAGCTCGGCGACACGCTCACGACCGAGGAAGGCAAGGCCGCCGCGCGCTCGATCGCGATCGACCTGCTCGCCACGCTGCACGCCCATACGGGCGACCTCAACAAGGTCAAGCGCGTGGTGAAGCTGATGAGCCTCGTGAACTCGACGCTCACGTTCACCGAGCAGCACATCGTCACGAACGGCGCGTCTGAATTGATCGCCGACGTGTTCGGCGAGAAGGGCAAGCACGCGCGCTCGGCCTTCGGCGTCGCGCAGATTCCGCTCGGCGCGTGTGTCGAGATCGAGCTGATCGCCGAAGTCGAGTAAGCGATTAGGGGCTTTTGACACTGTTCGCGGACCTGCATCAAGGTCCGCGAACTTTCTCGCAGTTTTTCCGTTGTGCGTTCGCGCAACCTGGCGCATCCTCTGCCGCTCTCCTACCCCTCCTGCGATCGTTCCGCCATGACCCAGCACCGCGTCCGCTTCAAACAGGTCGACGTCTTTGCGTCGCGTCCCTTCACGGGCAACCCGCTCGCCGTGGTATTCGACGCCGATGACTTGAGCAGCGACGACATGCAGGCCATCGCGCGCTGGACCAATCTCTCGGAAACCAGCTTCCTGCTCGCGCCGACCGACGCCCGCGCCGACTACCGCGTGCGCATCTTCACGACCAAGGGCGAACTGCCCTTCGCGGGCCACCCGACGCTCGGCACGGCGCACGCGTTCCTCGAAAGCGGCCGCACGCCGAAGACACCCGGGCGCCTCGTGCAGGAATGCGGCGCGGGCCTCATCGACCTGGCCGCGGGCGAGCACGGCGCATGGGCGTTCGCCGCGCCGCCAGCGCGCGTGACGCCGCTCGCCGACGCACAGCGCGATGCATTGCGCGACGCGTTGCGCTCGGACGCGATCGACTTCACGGCAACGCCCTGCGGCGTCGACAACGGCGCGCCGTGGCTCGTCGTGCGGCTCGCTTCGGCGCAAGCGGTGCTCGCACTCGAGGTCGACTACGAGCGGATCGAAGCGGTTGCCGCGAGCGTGGGCGCGCACGGTTTGGCCGCCTACGGTCCGCACGAGGCCGACGGCCCCGCCACCTTCGAAGTGCGCTGCCTGATGACGGGCCTCGGCAAGGGCGAAGACCCGGTGACCGGCAGCGCGAACGCCGCCATCGCCATGCTGCTCGAACAGCAGAACCGGCGCCCCGGCACACGCTACACCGTACGCCAGGGCACGGCGCTCGGGCGCGACGGGCGTGTGCACGTCGCCTACGACGACGCGGCCGGCAAGATCTGGGTGGGCGGCCATGCGGTGACCGTCGTCGACGGGACCTGCCGCCTCGGCTGAACGCCGCTCACCGTGTCGGCGAGGCGCCACACGCGCCTTGCGCCATCTGCATGCACGCGGCATCGGCCATCATGCGCCGCATCGCATCTATGCACCGCACATGGGCATTGCAGGCCCGTCGAGCCGTCCCTCGCGTATACCCGAGGGAGCGCAGCTTCCTTAATCATTCCCCAACCAGTAATATCGAAACATCGGATGCATGCCGCGTCCGGCGTTCATAGTTCGTGCGCAATTCGCGTATTCCCCAGCCATCTTTTGTTCATGCCGCCGACTCCTCCGAGCGCATCGTCGCCGTTCTGCACGCCGCATCCGCGGGGTGAGCCCACGCGCCTACGGCGGCTGCAATGAGCACCCGCCGGGGTCCGTTCTCGCGCGATGCGAGCCTGCGCGGCACTCCCAGGCCGGCCTACACGCGCCCGCGCGCGCTGCTCGCCATCCCGCTGCTCGGTGTGCTGGTGCTGGTCCTGCTGTGGGCAGTGATCTTCACGCGCTTGTCCGTCGAGAAGGAAGCGACGATGCGCGAGGCCACGGCTTCCGCGGCCATCCTCTCGGCGGCGCTCGAACAGCACACGGTCAAGGCGATCCACCAGGTCGACCAGATCACGCGCTTCGTGAAGTACGAGTTCGAGAAGTCGCCTGAGCGCTTCAATCTCGCGAGCACGGTCGAGAAGGGCGTCGTGCAGAGCGACTCGCTCGTGCAGGTGTCGATCATCGACGAGCACGGCAAGCTCGTCGCCAACACGGCCGAGCCGAACCCCAAACCCATCGACCTCTCGGACCGCGAGCACTTCAAGGTGCACGAGCACGAGAACGACGACCAGCTCTTCATCAGCAAGCCGGTGCTCGGCCGCGTGTCCGGCCACTGGACCTTGCAGATGACGCGCCGCCTCAACCACCCCGACGGCTCGTTCGCGGGCGTGGTGGTGGTTTCGGAAGACCCGAGCTACTTCACGAGCGACTTCTACAACAATGCGGCGATCGGCCGTGACGGCGTGATCGCCGTGATCTCGGACAGCGGCGCCGTGCTCGCGCGCCGCACGGGCAGCGCCGAACGCGCGAACGGCGCCTTCTCGGCGAGCGGCGTCTATCCGATCTCCGAGCACGCCTCGGGCACCTACGTCGACCCGATCGACCACGTCGCGCGCATCGTCTCGTACCGCCACATCGACGGCTATCCGCTCGCCGTGCTGGTCGGTCTTTCGCAGGCCGAAGAGTTCGCCGACTACAACCACACGCGCGACGTCTACCTGATGATGGCGACGTTCATCTCGCTCGCCATGCTGTCGTTCTTCGCCGTGGCAACGGGGCTGATCGGCAAGCTGCTCGGGCGCGAGCGCGAAATGTCGCAGCTCGTGCAGTACGACCTGCTCACGGGCCTGCCCAATCGCTACGCCACGCTGCAGCGCCTGCGCCACGAAGTCTCGCAGCCGGGCAACCTCGGGCGGCTCGCCATCCTCTTCATCGACCTCGACAACTTCAAGACCGTCAACGACACGCTCGGCCACAACGCCGGCGACATCGTGCTGCAGATGAGCGCCGCGCGCCTCGCCGACGCCGTGGGCGGCGCGGGCACGCTCGCGCGCATCGGCGGCGACGAGTTCGTCGTGATCGTGAAGGGCGACGACATCGAAAAGCGCGCCATCGCGCTCGCCGAGGCCACCAACGCCGCGTTCACCCATCCGTTCGACGTGCGCGGCAGCGCCTTCGTCCTGCATGCGAGCACGGGCATCGCGCTCTTCGCGGTCGCGCACGAGAGCGAGATCGATCTGCTCAAGAAGGCCGACCTCGCGATGTACGCCGCGAAGGAGGCCGGCCGCAACTGCTTTCGCTTCTACTCGCCGCAGCTCGCCCACCGCGCCGACCACCTGATGAAGTGGGAGCAGCAGCTGCGCGTCGCACTCGCCGAGGACCAGCTCTTTCTCGCGTACCAGCCGAAGATCGATCTGCGGCGGCGCTGCATCACGGGCTTCGAGGCGCTCGTGCGCTGGAACCATCCGCAGTACGGGCTCATCCCCGCGGGCGAGTTCATTCCGGTGGCCGAATCCACGGGCCTCATCGTGCCCGTGGGCGACTTCGTGATCCGCACCGCATGCGCGCAGCTCGCGCAATGGCAGCAGCAGGGCTACGAGTCGCTCACGCTCGCGATCAACATCTCGGCGGTGCAGTTCTGGCGCGGCGATCTCTACGAAACCGTTGCGCGCGCAATCGAAGAGACCGGCATCGCCGCGCACCGGCTCGAGCTCGAGATCACCGAAACCGCGATGATGGAGTACCCGGAGCTCGTCTCCGAGAAGATCTTCGCGTTGAAGCGTCTTGGCGTGCGCGTCGCGCTCGACGACTTCGGCACGGGCTATTCTTCGCTGTCCTACCTGAACCGCTTCGCCGTCGACACGCTCAAGGTCGACCGCTCGTTCGTGCAGGCCATTCCCGGAGACCGCAGCGTTTGCGTGATGGTCTCGGCGATCGTGAATCTCGCGCGCTCGCTCGGGCTGACGGTGGTCGTCGAAGGCACCGAAACGGAGGAGCAGATCGCGTGGCTCGCCGCGCTCGGACCGATCGAGGCGCAGGGCTTCCTGTTCTCGCGCCCGGTGCCGGTCGAAGAGGTAGCCGCGTTGATCGAGCGCTTCGGCGTGTGCAGCGCCACACCGCCGGGTACGCAGACGGCACACGAAGATAGCCGCAACGAGCGACTGAGCGACGCGCCGCAACCGCGCTAACGGGCACCTCTCGCGCATCGCGCGTGCCTTCTCGCACAGACCCGCACGCACTTTCGCCGCATGATTCAGCCATGTCACCCCGCACCGACGACGCGCTTGCGACGCCCAAACGCGACGATGATGAACCCCTGCTGAAGCTCTTTCGCGTCGTGCTGACCGTGTCCGCGATCTCGTGGGGCGGTCTCGCGCTCATGGCGCAGCTGGAGCAGCACTACGTGGCGCGCGAGCGGCGGCTGACCCAGACGGCATTCTCGGATCTCGTCGCGCTCGCATGGATGGTGCCGGGGCCGGTCGGATGCAATGTGGCGGTGCAGTTGGGACACGCGCTGCGCGGCCGCACGGGCGCGTGGGCCGCCGGCGTGGCGAGCGTGCTGCCCTTCTTCACCGTGATGACGGTATTCGCCGCTTTCTACCGCACGCCGCTCGTGCATGGGGCCGCCTCTCGCACGTTACTGGACCGCTTCAGCGTGGTGCTCGCGATGCTGATCGCCGTGACCTGGTATCGGCAAACCTGCGCGCTCGTGCGCGGCCCGCTCGAATGGGGCGTGGCGCTCGCGGCCTGCGTGGCGCTCGCGCTCGCCGCCAGCGGCGCGGCGTACGTGGTGGTTCTCCTTCTCGCATTCGCCGTGGGCTGGCTTGTAAGCCCCGTGCCTTCGCAGAGGCTCGACATGCGCGTGACGCGGCGCGACGTGCGGCTGCTCGCTGTGCTTGCCGCGCTGATCGCGATGTTCGCGCTGCCGCTGCCGCAGCGGCTCGACGCGGCGCTGTTATGGCCGCGGCTCGCCGGCGCGGGCATGACCCTGTTCGGCGGCGGCTTCTCGGCGCTGCCGGTGCTCAAGACGCTGTTCGTCACGCCAGCCGTGGGCATCAGCAACGACGATTTCACGCTGGCGTTCACGCTCTCCCCGCTTTCGCCGGGGCCGCTCCTGAACGTGGTGCCGTTCTTCGGCTATCTCGTGGATGGCTGGACGGGCGCGCTCGTCGCCACGCTCGCGCTTTTCGTGCCGTCGGGCTGCCTCGTCGTGCTCGCGCGGCGCCACGTGCACGGCATGAGTGCGAACCCGCGCTTCGAACACGCCATGAGCGTGCTGCGCGCGGCCACGACCGCGTTCCTGGCGATCGCCGTATGGCATATCGTGCGGCGCGTGCCGCTGCATCCGTCGTACCTGCTGACGGCCCTGTTCGCGGCGATGTGCTTCGGCAAGCTCAAGCTCCCCGCCTACGCGGTCTATGCGACGGTGGGTCTCGCATGCGGCGCGTGGGTGCTTTTGACTTGATGCGCGGGCATGAAGCACGACCTCATTTGCTGATCGAGGCGCGCTCGCAAAACCACCCGAGAGCGCACGCGCCTCGGGTGGCGGAAGAAACAGGAGAAAGCGACGCCGAAGCGCCAATCAGAACCCGCGCGCAAGCACCGCGACACCGATCGTCACGACACCCAGCACGAGATTGATCACGACGAGCCGGCGCACGGTGCCCACGGCGCGCGCGCCGTCGGGCCACTTCTGCGCCTGCACGGCGCGGCGGATACGCGGAAACACGGCGAAGCGGATGTGGCCGAAGATCAGCATCATCAACACGCCGAGGCCCGCCATGGCATGCAGTTGCCAGGTGGCGTGCCCGCCGCCGAACTGCATGAGCAGGAAGCCGCCGGAAACCAGGATCACGATGACTGCCGCGCCCACCCAGTTGAAGAAGCGGCCGAACACCGATTCGATGAGCGGAAGGCGCAGTTGCGGCGAGAGGTCTTCGAGCGCCGGGCGCAGACAGAAGTGCGCGAAGACCATGCCGCCCACCCAGACGGCAACGCCCAGCAGATGCAGAAAGAGCGCGGTTGCGATCGCGTGGCCCATGCTTGAGATCCCTCGTTATGTCGTTGTTCGCGGCATTATTCCATGCCATGCGGCCGTTCGCGCAGGATATGTGTCGACGGGAGTTGGTGCTTTAGCACTTTGCGACCGGAGTTAGTGCCTTAGCACTTTGCGACCGGTGTTAGTGCTTTAGCACTTACCCCGGTCCCACGCAAAGCGCCGGTCCCACGCAGAGCGCTCCCGTCCCACGCAGAGCACTCCCGTCCCACTCCGAACCCCGCCTTTATTGCGGCAACACCGGACGCATACCCGTCACGACCTTGAGCTTCGAGTCCGGCGTGCGGCCCTTGCGCGCGCGTTTGCCGACCTGCGGCGAGAGCACCGCGCCCGCCATCAGGTCCTCGCCCGCCTTGCCGCCGCGACCCGTGCCCACGAGCACGACGCCTGCCGCACTGATCGCGAGCGCCTGCACGAGCTTCTCATTGTCGTCGAGCTGCATCAGCGTCACGCCGCGCCCGCCGCCCGAAAGCGTCTTCATCTCGTCGAGGCCGAACACTAGCAGGCGCCCACCCGACGAAAGACACGCCACCTGAATCGCATCGGGCAGCATTGGCATCGGCGCCAGCGGCGCGCAGCCCTCGTCGATGGTCATGAACGCCTTGCCCGCCTTCACGCGGCTCACCATGTCGCCGATCTTCGCGATGAAGCCGAAGCCGTTGCTCGACGCCAGCAGCAATTGCTGCTCCGCGTTCGCGGCGAAGTAATGCAGCAGATGCGTGCCCGCTTCGAGTTCGATGAGCGACGTGACCGGCACGCCGTCGCCACGGCCGCCCGGCAGGTTCGCGATCGCCACCGAATAGACGCGCCCGTTGCTGCCCCACGCGATGAGCGTGTCGGGCGTGCGGCACTGGAACGCGGCGTACAAACCGTCGCCGGCCTTGAACGTGAATCCTTGCGTGTCGAGCCCATGGCCCTTGAGCGCACGCACCCAGCCCTTCTGCGAAACGACCACCGTGACCGGCTCGTCCACCACGCGCGCCTCGAAGCTCGCGCGCTTTTCCTGCTGGATGAGCGTGCGGCGGTCGTCGCCGTACTGCTTCGCGTCGGCTTCGATTTCCTTCACGATGAGCCGCTTCATCGACGACTCGTTCGCAAGCAGTTCTTCGAGCTTCGCCTTTTCCTCGCGCAGTTCCGCGAGTTCCTTCTCGATCTTGATCTTTTCGAGCCGCGCCAACTGACGCAGACGGATTTCAAGAATGTCCTCGGCCTGGCGCTCGGAGAGCCCGAACGCGCTCATCAAGGCGCTCTTGGGTTCGTCCGACTCGCGGATGATGCGGATGACCTCGTCGATATTGAGGAAGACGATCATCCGCCCTTCGAGGATATGGATGCGGTCGTCGACCCTGGTGAGACGGTATTTAGTGCGGCGCGTGACCGTCGCGAAGCGGAAGCCGATCCATTCGCCGAGGATCTCGCTGATGCCCTTCTGACGCGGACGGCCATCGGCGCCGATCATCACGAGATTGAGCGATGCGTTCGACTCGAGGCTCGTGTTCGCGAGCAGCGAATTGACGAATTCGGACTGATCGATGCGGCTCGTCTTCGGCTCGAACACGAGGCGCACGGGTGCATCCTTGCCCGACTCGTCGCGCACGGCATCGAGCAGCGCGAGCATGGTCTGCTTGCTCTGCAGCTGCTCCGGCGTGAGCGTCTTCTTGCCGAGCTTGAGCTTCGGGTTCGTCAGCTCCTCGATCTCTTCGAGCACCTTCTGGCCCGATGTGTTGGGCGGCAGCTCGGTCACCACGAGTTGCCACTGCCCGCGCGCGAGATCCTCGATCTTCCAGCGCGCGCGCACCTTGAGGCTGCCGCGACCCGATTCGTAGGCCGCCGCGATTTCCGCGTCGCTCGAAATGATCTGGCCGCCGCCCGGAAAATCGGGCCCCGGAAGCCGCTCCATGATCTCCGCGTGCGAAAGCTTGGGATTGCGGATCATCGCGACGGCTGCCGACGCAACCTCGCGCAGGTTGTGCGACGGAATTTCCGTGGCAAGACCCACCGCGATACCCGATGCGCCATTCAGGAGCAGCATGGGCAGGCGCGCTGGCAATGTCTTCGGTTCCTGGAAGGAACCGTCGTAGTTCGGCATGAAATCGACGGTGCCCATGTCGATTTCATCGAGCAGCAGCTTCGCGATGGGCGTCAAGCGCGCTTCGGTGTATCGCATGGCCGCTGCGCCGTCGCCGTCGCGCGAGCCGAAATTGCCCTGGCCGTCGATGAGCGGATAGCGCATCGAGAAGTCCTGGGCGAGACGCACGAGCGCGTCGTAAGCCGACTGGTCGCCGTGCGGGTGGTACTTGCCGAGCACGTCGCCCACCACGCGCGCCGACTTCACGGGCTTGGCGTTGTCGCCGAGGCCCATTTCGTTCATCGCGAAGAGAATACGGCGCTGCACCGGCTTCTGGCCGTCGCAGACGTCGGGCAGCGCGCGGCCCTTCACCACGCTCACCGCGTAGTCGAGATAGGCGCGTTCCGCGTAGTGGCCGAGCGTGAGCGTGTCGCCGTTCGGGGCGTCGGCCACTTCAGCAAATAGATCGTCCATGTTTCAATCAGTCCGTAATCGTGTGTGCGCGTGTGTGTGTGCGCGTGATGGGCGCTGGCGCGTATCAGATGTCGGCTTCGACTTCGTTGCCCTTCTCTTCGAGCCACGAACGGCGCGAAGCCGCTTCGCCCTTGCCCATGAGCATCGTCATGCGCGACACCGTGGCCTCGTAGTCGAGGTCGCCGAGCACGATGGGCGAGAGGCGGCGCGTGTCGGGATTCATCGTCGTATCCCAGAGCTGCTCGGCGCTCATTTCGCCCAGGCCCTTGAAGCGGCTGATGCTCCACTGCGTGTCGCGCACGCCGTCCTTGCGCAGCTTGTCGAGAATCGCTTCGAGCTCGCCTTCGTCGAGCGCGTAGAGCTTCTGCGCCGGCTTCTTGCCGCGCGCGGGCGCATCCACACGGAACAGCGGC
>NZ_JAYMRY010000020.1:0-143713 GCF_038900695.1 Paraburkholderia sp. JHI2823
TTGCGGG
The DNA here is from genome assembly GCF_038900695.1 of Paraburkholderia sp. JHI2823. NCBI lineage: Bacteria > Pseudomonadati > Pseudomonadota > Betaproteobacteria > Burkholderiales > Burkholderiaceae > Paraburkholderia > Paraburkholderia sp. JHI2823. The sequence goes on from NZ_JAYMRY010000020.1 coordinate 8, forward strand.
CTTCATCTGGGACATCGGCCACCTTGCCATGTCATTGGCTCTCCCACGGACATACGCAAACACCTGACGACAAGCACCACGCCCATCAACTTCAGCGCAGTTTCCTGGGGGCGGCGCAGCCCGGCATTCGAGTCATCCGCGCTCGGGTTTCGCAACGGCATTCGCCGATTTGCGCGGTAAGGTAGCGGCAGGCTCATGAGGCGGTCCACTGTAATGCGGTATCCAACCCGCGCATATCAGCGTGATACACCGTCGATGTTACTGCTGCGCCGCCCTCAGGAAACTGGACGTACCCTATGCGAAAACCGAAAACCACTGAGCCGCTTGACACGGAAAATCATATCAGTCCGAATGGCAACCAGATCGCGCTGATGTTCGATGCGCACCATCAATGAAGCGCTAATCAAACACAGATACCGGCAGACCGTGTCGAGCGCCAGCATGGCCGTCGTTTCTTCTCTTGCCACGAGACCAATGGGACCCAGATTGGACAGATCGCGCAGCGCTGCGAGCCGCAGCCCGAAGTCTTCGACGCCGCTCGCGTCGGCACTGGCCGAGAGCAGCTCGCAGGCAGCCTCGAGGCTGACTGGGGCCTCAGGATCGTCCAGGGCGTGGCGCCCGAGCCCAGCGCGCCGCAACATGGCTTTGGCGTCCAGGCCGACGCTTTGGGCAAGCTCGGAATAGCCGGCCAGGCTTGCGCCGTGGGTGACAGGTATTTGTGCGGTCTTGAGGTCTCCAAACATCCGGGGATCCTACCATTTTGGCGCTGCCGCTTCGACGAGTTTGCGGTGCGTCCGGCGGAGCCTGGCGCCGAAAGCCCTCGGGGTACGGTTCGAATTGGAGACGCGCTGCGCGCCCCCCGCCGCCGGCGGATGGGCGAGCCCTGTTCGCGGACCGCTTACGAAACTACGAAACGCGCAGTGCGAAGCTAGATGCGGGGTAGGTCGTCGATGGACTTCTCGACATTCCCGTCGGGAACTTCGAGGTCGATTCCATCGACCCCGTTGGGATGGGGTACCGGCTTGAACTTGGGACCCAAAAACCGCATTCCGCCGAGCGTGAAGACGGAATACACCACTGTCCCCGAGGCGATGTCGCTCGTCACGGCCGCGACATCGACGACGGCCGGTTCGGATAGCCAGTCGTGTGTTTGAGGGTCGATCAGCGCCCAGCGCACGTGGGTTACGCGGTCCGTTGAAGGGCTGATCCGTACGCCGTTTATCCCATACGTAGCCATAGCGATCACCTCCGATCCACTTTGCAATGGTAGTCCGAACGGTCCGAGGGTGGAAGTGCCGGATTTCGCCGCGCGAGCCTCGCGTGGCGGCTGGCACGAGCTAGAAAGGGGTGATTTCAGGTTTATGCGAAATCTTAATTGCCACGTTTTCACGCGGCTCGCTACCGTGTACCCACTTGACCAGCATATCCGCCGTCATGGGCCGCGCGAACAGGTAGCCTTGCGCCACTTTGCAGCCTTGAGCGTGCAGCGTACGCCTTTGCGCATCGGACTCCACGCCTTCGGCAATGATGTCCAGAAGCAAGTTCGAGCCTATGCCCATGACAGCCGCCGCCAGCGTCCTTGCACTCTGATTGGTTTCGAGTTCGCTAACGAAGCTCCGATCCAGCTTGAGTTCGTCGACGGGCATCCGGTAGAGATAGCTCAGACTCGAATAGCCCGTGCCAAAGTCATCGATCGACAATCTGACGCCCAGTGCGTGGACTGCGCTCAAGTTGGCGAGGGCACCGGGTACCTTGTCGAGCAAGACACCTTCGGTCACTTCGAGCGTCAGGTCGTTTGGGCAGAGACCATGCTCGGCAAGCAGCTGGGCAATCCGGTCGGGAAACGCGCAGTCGCAAAAGGTGGTCGGAGAGACGTTCACAGAAACGTGCGGAATCCCGAGACCCAGGCAACGCCAGTCGCTCAGTTGTCTGCACGCTTTCCCGAGTACCCATCGATCGAGCGTGGCGATCATGCCGCTTTCTTCCGCGAGAGCGATGAACCGCTCGGGCGATATCGTTCCAAAGTCTGGATGAAACCAGCGCGCCAGTGCTTCCACGCCGTGAATACTTCCGTCCTCGAGTCTCACCTGAGGTTGGTAGTGGAGATCCAGCTGATCATTTCGTAATGCTTGTCGTAGTGCCTGGTCGAGCTTGAGGTTTTCCTCCGCGATCCTGTTCAGTTCGGGGTCGAACAGCGAATATCGATGTCGGCCTGTCGACTTCGCCTGGTACATGGCCCTGTCCGCGCGCAGGAGCAGTGTGTGCACGTCATTGCCATGCTGGGGGAAGAGCGCGATGCCCACACTTGCTGTCGGTGTGACGGACAACGAGCCGATCATGACCGGTTCGTTCAGTTTCGCCATGATCGATTCACATCGCACAGTGGCTTCTTCGGCATCACACGGCGTCAACACGATCACGAACTCGTCACCCGCCAACCGGCCCGCAAGGTCGGTTTCAAGCATGCATCCTGCGATGCGTCGTGCAACCTCGCACAAGAGTGTGTCGCCGGCGGAATGGCCGAACGAATCGTTGACCTGCTTGAAACGATCGAGATCGAGAAACAGCACGGCCAAAGTCTGGCCCTCGCGCGTTGCGCCGGCGAGCGACGATTGCGCGAGCGTGATCAGCGCACTGCGATTCGGCAAGCCGGTGAGGCTGTCGTACCAGGCGAGGCGACGGATATTTTCCTTGCTTGCCTCGCGCTCCAGCGCGAGCGAGCAAAGGTCCAGGCCGACGTTTGCCAGGCGTCGGTGCAGATTGTCGGGGTTGCGTGGCTCACGGTAGTAGAACGCCAGCGTGCCGAGCGGACGTCCGTCGCTCGATCTGATCGTGTGCCACCAGAAGCTTTGGATACCTGAAGATAGCGCCAGCTCCTTTTGCGTGCCCCAAAGCGAATTGGCCGGTTGTTCCGCAAAGTCCACCAGTTGGCCTTCAAGGCCGGACACCTCGGAACTTTCCGTGCCGTGGCCGGGATTCGTCTCGTCGATGGCCTTCACGTAGTGCACGGGCAAGCTCGGCGCAGCGAGCGTACGCAGCTTTTGTTCCTTGTCGATACATCGGATCGATACCATCACTTCGGGTGCGATCCGTTCGACTTCGAGGCAAATGAGCAGCATCACGTTGGTGATGGGCGCTTCGCGAGCCATTGCATGCAGGACTTTGTGCTGAAGCACTTCTTGCATCTTGGTGTGCGTGATGTCCGTCCACACGCCGACCATGCTCGTGCACTCGCCATGGTCGTTTTTGACAGCATTGATGACTGCGGAAACCCAGAGCGGTTTGCCCCAGCGGTCGTAGACGAGAATTTCGACCCGAAAGCTTTCGCGCGCGATCACCCGGTCTCGAACATAGGCCAGCGTCTCTTCATCCGTATACCGTCCGGCGACTATTGCGCTCGGCACGTTGCCCTGCATGTCGTCCTGGGTGTAGCCGAGCATGCGCGTAAAACCATCGTTTACGTAGATCGTCGTGCCGTCGGGATCGGTGACGACGATGGCGGTATCCGTTTCGTTGGCTGCGAGCGTGAGCAGATTGTGCTCGGCCTCGATCGTGCATCGGCTTGCGCGCTGCAAGGATGCGCATGGGCCGTCTCCAGCGACGGCGCAAGGAGCGCCTGGCGGCTGAGTCGTTTTCGCGTCGCCGGGGCCACAGGCAACTGAAGCAGTGGAATGCTGATTCATGACCCAAATAGGTATTCAGAAAGATTCCGCAGGAGGCCAGTCAGCGGTCAATTGGGCACCGCCTCCGCATCGCATCGCATCGCATCGCGGTCGAACCAGAACCGTGATCGGCTCACCGCTTTTAACGGCAACGGACGGATTTTCTGTAGTTCGCAGCAGGTGGCGCTCGCGTTGCCTGGGGCAGGAAAGTGCCAAAGTGGGCGGCTCGGGCCGGGTTCGGCGCGCACATGAATGAAGTACACGCTGAATTTCAGTTGAAATATTGGCGTCTGGATGCACCCTGACTTGTTTGTGTGAGGAAAGTTAACGGTCCTTACGATTACGTTGCGCTTCGCGTTGACTTATCCCGTTGTTTTTTCGGTAGCCGTCCTGGCTCGGATTCCGGCGCGCGCATCCCCTGACCGTGTTTGGCGGCCTCTCGCCTTCAAACGAGCTTGACTGTCTTTTATGCAGAATATGCATAACCTCATGCGGATACAGCATTAGACGATCGCAGTACGCCACTTCATCATCGCGTCTCCGCTGCAACTGCGGTTGCCCCTGCGTCCCTGCAGCAACAGGGCATCACAACAAGGACGCGCGTCCGGCGCCCCCGCGGCCCGCGAAGACGGGCCCGGCGCAACGCACACGCTTCGTTCTCGCCTGGCTGGCGCGCGCTGTCCATATCGTAGGAGACAATGTGAGTCAATCGATACAACGGAACATCGGCCCGTTCGCGCTGATGTTCACCGGCCTCGGGTCGATCATCGGTTCGGGCTGGCTGTTCGGCGCGTGGAAAGCGGCGAAAATCGCAGGTCCGGCGGCCATTTGCGCCTGGATCATCGGCGCCGTGGTCATTCTGGCCATCGCGCTCACCTATGCCGAACTCGGCGCGATGTTCCCGGAGTCGGGCGGCATGGTCCGTTACGCGCGCTACTCGCACGGCGCCCTGGTGGGCTTCATCAGCGCGTGGGCGAACTGGATCGCCATCGTCTCGGTGATTCCCATCGAAGCCGAAGCGTCGATCCAGTACATGAGCACCTGGCCCTATGAGTGGGCGCATGCGCTGTTCGTCGACGGATCGTTGACGCATTCAGGCCTCGGGCTCTCGGCGATCCTCGTGATCATCTACTTCATGCTCAACTACTGGGGTGTGAAGCTGTTCGCGCGGGCCAACAGCGCCATCACGATCTTCAAGTTCATCATCCCGGGCCTGACGATCGCCGGCCTCATGGCGGGCAGCTTCCACCACGAGAACTTCGGCGAGACGACCACGTTCGCGCCGTACGGCTGGTCGGCGGTGTTCACGGCGGTGGCCACGAGCGGCATCGTGTTCGCGTTCAACGGCTTCCAGAGCCCGATCAACCTCGCGGGCGAAGCGCGCAATCCGGCAAAGAGCGTGCCGTTCGCGGTGATCGGCTCGATCCTGTGCGCCCTCGTGATCTACGTGCTGCTGCAGGTCGCCTATATCGGCGCGGTCAACCCCGCTGACGTCGCGAAGGGCTGGAGCACGTTCGACTTCAAGTCGCCGTTCGCGGAACTCGCGATCGCGCTGAACCTGAACTGGCTCGCGATCCTGCTCTACGTCGACGCGTTCGTGAGCCCGAGCGGCACCGGCACGACCTACATGGCGACGACCTCGCGCATGATCTACGCGATGGAGCGCAACAACACGATGCCGAAGATGTTCGGCAACGTGCACCCGTTCTACGGCGTGCCGCGCAACGCGATGTGGTTCAACCTGCTCGTCTCGTTCATCTTCATGTTCTTCTTCCGCGGCTGGAGCTCGCTCGCGGCGGTGATCTCGGTGGCGACGGTGATCTCGTACCTCACGGGCCCGATCAGCCTGATGGCGCTCAAGCGTGCCGCCTCGGACATCGAGCGGCCGCTCTCCGTGCCGTTCATGAACGTGATCGCGCCGTTCGCGTTCGTCTGCGCGTCGATGATCCTGTACTGGGCGAAGTGGCCGCTCACGGGCGAGATCATTCTGCTGATGGTCGTGGCGCTGCCGGTGTACTTCTATTTCCAGGGCAAGCAGGGCTATGAAGGCTGGGGCCAGGATCTGAAGGCCGCGTGGTGGCTGTGCGCGTACCTGCCGATCATGGCGCTGCTCTCGCTGATCGGCAGCAAGCAGTTCGGCGGCAGCGGGCTGCTGCCGTACGGCTGGGACATGCTGGTCGTCGCGCTCTTCTCGCTCGTGTTCTATTACTGGGGCGTGAATTCGGGCTACCGCTCGCCGTACCTCGCGGAACGCCAGGAGCACGACGAAGTGCTCGAAGGTATGGCCGTGCATTGAGCGTCTGTCCAGCGCGCCGCGCAAAACTGAAAGCCCGCCTGAAGCGATTCAGGCGGGCTTTTTTGGTTTTGGCTCCGCGCAACGGCGCGCGGCGGTTTATTGCCCAGGCGAGCGCGCGCCGCTCGCACGCAAAAGCAGTTTCACCACCTCCTCGGTGCTTGCCTCGAAACCCGCCGCGGAAAGCGCGCGCTTGCCCGAGAGCGCGCGAATTTGCGCCTCGAAATCGGCATAGTGCTGCGTGGTCGCCCAGATCATGAAGAGCAGCGTTTTCGGATCGACGGGCGCGAGCAATCCTTCGGCAATCCAGTGCTCGATCAGCTTCACGCGCGTTTCCATCCACGGCTTCACGCGCTCGAGCAGGATGTCCTGCATATGCGTCGCGCCGCCGATGATCTCGTTCGCCCATACCTTCGAGCCGAGCGGCCTGCGCCGCGAGAGCGCCATTTTCGCGCGCACGTAACCGCCGATCGCCACGACCGGATCGTCGCTCGCGTCGAAGGTGTTGGCGGCCGCGTTCCATTCCTCGAACACGTCGTCGAGCACACGCCAATAGAGCGCGAGCTTGGTTGGAAAGTAGTAATGCAGATTGGCTTTCGGCAAGCCCGCGCGATCGGCGATCAGCGCCGTGCTCGCACCTTCGAATCCGCGTTCGGCGAACACGGCCTCCGCGCAGGCGAGCAGATGCGACTCGTTCGATTCGCGAATGGCGGCTTTACGGCGGCGCGGCTTGTGCGTCGCGTCAGAGGGTCCCTGCTCGTGCGCCGGGCCGCGCATCGCGTGGGTGGCGGATCGCGAATTGGGATCGTCGTCGCGCATCATGGTCGGTCCGTTCAGAAGGAAAGCGGCTGCGCGCAGCATTTGCGCCCATGCCGGCTTCATTGTAGTCACGATGTAAGCGCCACGTGCATTCGCCAGCCTCGGGGAAAACGCGTGGGCAAGCGGTGTGCGCATCGCGCACTGCAACATCGATGGCACGCTTCTCGCTCGTAACACCGCATTGAATTCGCGAAAATTATCGTCTACAACCTGTCCAATCGGACAGGATTCGAAGAGCGGGGTTTCGCGAACCGCACAGCGCCATCGAAGCGCGCACCGTTGTGGCGCTTCACGCCCAATCCGGTGGCATAGGGCGGCATGAATGCACGTTTGACGAACACGGACAGGAGAACACGCATGAACGCAGTAAGCGAAGCCGCGCTGACGACCGCGATCCATGTGAACGGCCAGCGTTTGTGGGACAGCCTGATGGAAATGGCGAAGATCGGTGCCACACCGAAGGGCGGCGTGTGCCGCCTCGCGCTCACCGACCTCGACAAAGCGGGGCGCGATCTCATCGTGCAATGGGCGAAGGAGGCGGGCTGCACGGTGAGCGTCGATCAGATGGGTAACGTGTTCATGCGCCGCGCGGGGCGCAACAACGACCTGCCGCCCGTGATCACCGGTTCGCACGCGGATTCGCAGCCCACGGGCGGTCGCTTCGACGGCATCTACGGCGTGCTGGGCGGGCTCGAGGTAATCCGCTCGCTCAACGATCACGGCATCCAGACCGAGCGCCCCGTGGAAACCGTGATCTGGACAAACGAGGAAGGCTCGCGCTTCGCGCCGGCCATGGTCGCATCCGGCGTGTTTGCGGGCGTCTTCACGCTCGACTATGGGCTTTCGCGCAAGGATATCGAAGGCAAGACGATCGGCGAGGAATTGCAGCGCATCGGCTATGCGGGCGAACTGCCGTGTGGCGGACGCAAGATTCATGCGGCGTTCGAGTTGCATATCGAGCAGGGGCCGATACTCGAAGCCGAGAACAAGACCATCGGCGTCGTGACGGACGCGCAGGGCCAGCGCTGGTACGAAGTCGTGCTCACCGGCCAGGAAGCGCACGCGGGGCCCACGCCCATGCCGCGCCGCCGCGATGCGCTGCTGGGCGCCTCGCGTGTCGTGCAGCTCGTGAACGAAATTGGTTTGCGCCACGCGCCGCTTGCCTGCGCGACGGTCGGGATGATGCAGGTGCATCCGAATTCGCGCAACGTGATTCCGGGCCGCGTGTTCTTCACCGTCGATTTTCGTCATCCGCAGGACGACGTGCTCGCGCAGATGGACGCCGAATTGCGCGAAGGCATCGCGAGGATTGCCGAGCAAGGCAAGCTCGAAACCCAGCTCGAGCAAATTTTCTATTACGCACCCGTGCCGTTCGACAAGGCCTGCGTGAATTCCGTGCGCGCGGCGGCGGAGCGCTTTGGCTACTCGAACCGCGATATCGTTTCGGGCGCGGGCCACGATGCCTGCTATCTCGCGACGGTCGCGCCGACCTCGATGGTGTTCGTGCCGTGCATAGACGGGATCAGTCACAACGAAATCGAGGACGCGACGAGCGAGTGGATCGAGGCGGGTGCGAACGTGCTGCTGCACGCGATGCTCGAACGCGCGAGCGAACCCGGCTGACGCCATTGACGCAGACATAGTCGCAAAAGCAAGCGGTCCAGGAGCCGCGCTGTCTCTCCAGTTCTCCCCACGTACCGGTTGCGCGCCTCACGCGCAGCCGGCGGACCCGTGTTTCGTCTCGCAAGGAGCATCCGGATGTCCCAGCCCACCTCGAATGCCGCCGACGGCATCGCCCCAGGCCGCCTCACCGCCGAGCAGCTAGGCTGCAATTTTGCCGACGTCGCGCCACCGCTGTCGGCCAACGCGGCTGTGATAGCCGCCGATCGCTGCCACTACTGCTACGATGCGCCGTGCGTCGCGGCCTGCCCGACCGGCATCGACATTCCGGGCTTTATCCGCAAGATCGGCAACGGCAATCTCAAGGGTGCGGCGCGAGACATCCTCAGCGCGAACCCGCTGGGCGGCACGTGCTCACGCGTGTGCCCGACGGAGATTCTTTGCGAAGGCGCGTGCGTGAGAAATCATCAGGATGGCGAACCAGTGCAGATCGGCGCGCTTCAGCGCCACGCCACCGACTTCCAGATGGCGCGCGAAGCCACCGGCGCGCCCGCACTCTTCAAACGCGCCAGCGAGACGGGCCGGCGCGTCGCCGTGGTCGGCGCTGGCCCGGCGGGTCTTGCCTGCGCCCACACGCTTGCGCTTGCCGGGCATCGCGTGAGCGTGTTCGATGCGCGCGAAAAACCGGGCGGCCTTAACGAATATGGCATCGCGGCGTACAAGGTCGTCGACGACTTTGCGCAACGGGAGGTGCAGTGGCTCCTCTCCATTGGCGGGATCGAGTTGCGTCAGGGTCAACGGCTCGGCCGCGATGTCACGCTTACGGAACTGCGAGCCGCGTATGACGCGGTGTTCATCGGCGTGGGCCTCGGCGGCACGCATGCGCTCTCCATTGAAGGCGAAACGCTGGATGGCGTGCTCGACGCTGTCGAATTCATCGCACGCCTGCGCGAAGCCGACGATCTTTCGACATTGGGCGTGGGGCGCAAGGTGGTGGTGATCGGCGGCGGCAATACGGCGATCGACGCTGCCGTGCAAAGCCGCAAACTGGGCGCGGAGCAGGTGACGCTCGCGTATCGCCGCGGCGCGGCGCAGATGAGCGCCACGTGGGTCGAGCAGGAATTCGCACGCGCACAGGGCGTGGTGCTGGTCGAATGGATGAAGCCGCTGCGCATCACGGGCGAGCGCCATGTGCAAGCCGTTGAGTTCGAGCGTACCGCACTCGATGCGGGCGGAGCGTTGCACGGCACCGGCGAAATCGTGCGTGTGGAAGCCGATATGGTGTTGAAAGCCATTGGCCAAAAGCTCTTGCCCGAGGGCCTGGCTGGCCTCGATGCGCTGCAGCTCACCGCGGGCGGTGCGCGCATCGCGGTGGATGCGAATGGCGCGACGTCGATCGAAGGCGTATTCGCCGGCGGCGACTGCGCAGGCCACGGCGCAACGGACCTCACCGTGCAGGCCGTGCAGGACGGCAAGCTCGCGGCGCATGCGATCGACCGCTACCTCGCGAGTCAATCTGCCAGAGCCGCATGAACGCGCCGTTCGAACCGCGCGAAGCACTCACCGAATCCAGACCATACGAAGGAGTCGCATCATGGCCGACCTGCGCTGCACGATTGCCGGCATCGAATCGCCCAACCCGTTCTGGCTCGCCTCGGCGCCGCCCACCGACAAGGCATACAACGTGAACCGCGCCTTCGAGGCCGGCTGGGGCGGCGTGGTCTGGAAGACGCTGGGGCTCGACCCGCACGTGGTGAACGTGAGCTCGCGCTATGGCGCCACGACGTGGCGCGGCCAGCGCATCGCGGGTCTCAACAACATCGAGCTCATCACCGATCGGCCGCTCGACGTGAACCTCAAGGAAATCGCTCAGGTCAAGCGCGACTGGCCCGACCGGGCGCTCATCGTCTCGCTGATGGTGCCGTGCACCGAGCAGGACTGGAAATGGATTCTGCCGCAGGTCGAAGACACCGGCGCCGATGCGGTGGAGCTCAACTTCGGCTGCCCGCATGGCATGAGCGAGCGCGGCATGGGCGCGGCCGTGGGCCAGGTGCCGGAGTACATCGAAATGGTCACGCGCTGGGTGAAGGAGGGCACGCGCCTGCCTTGCCTCGTGAAACTCACGCCTAACGTCACCGACATTCGCCACGGCGCGCGCGCGGCGATGAAGGGCGGAGCGGATGGCGTTTCGCTCATCAATACGATCAATTCGATCGTGGGCGTCGATCTCGACGTGATGGCGCCGCTGCCCACCGTGGACGGCAAAGGCACGCATGGCGGCTATTGCGGTCCCGCCGCGAAGCCCATCGCGCTGCACATGGTTGCCGAGATCGCACGCGACCCGCAGACGCAAGGTTTGCCCATTTCCGGCATCGGCGGCATTTCCGATTGGCGCGACGCCGCCGAATTCATCGTGCTGGGTGCGGGAAGCGTGCAGGTCTGCACCGCGGCGATGCACTATGGATTCCGGATCGTCAACGACATGATCGATGGATTGTCGAACTGGATGGATGACAAAGGCTACGCCAATCTGGACGCGATACGCGGCCGCGCCGTGCCCAACGTCACCGACTGGCAATACCTGAACCTCAACTACGACATCAAGGCGCGCATCGATCAGGACCGCTGCATCCAGTGCGGCCTGTGCCATATCGCCTGCGAGGACACCTCGCATCAGGCGATTACCGCCACGCGCGACGGCGAGCGCCACTTCGAGGTGGTCGATGCGAATTGCGTCGGGTGCAATTTATGCATGCATGTGTGCCCGGTCGATCAATGCATCACGATGGAGCGCGTCGACTCCGGCCGATACGCGAACTGGACCACGCATCCGAATAACCCGGCGCGCGTGGCCGATCCAGAAGCCGCCTGACGCATTAGAGCCGAACCGAACCACATCAACGACAAGTCACGGAGAACCCCAACCATGAGTCAGCCATTGGCAGTCGAAGCCGCCGCGCGGCGCACGGAGAGCGAGTTATACAACGACGACCTGGCGCCGACGGGCACTGCGCAGCGCACGTGGCGCTGGTATCACTTCGCGGCGCTGTGGGTGGGCATGGTAATGAACATCGCCTCGTACATGCTCGCGGCGGGGCTGACCGAGCAGGGCATGTCGCCGTGGCAGTCCGTGTTGACCGTCTTGCTCGGCAATCTCATCGTGCTCGTGCCGATGTTGCTGATCGGGCACGCAGGGACGAAGTACGGGATTCCGTACGCGGTGCTGGTGCGTTCCTCGTTCGGCACCCAGGGCGCGAAGCTGCCCGCCATGCTGCGCGCCATCGTGGCATGCGGCTGGTATGGCATTCAGTCATGGCTCGGCGGCAGCGCCATCTATACGCTCGCCAACATCCTCACGCACAACGCGCTCGTAGGCGACGCGCTGCCGTTTCTCGGCATCTCGATCGGTCAGGGCGCGTGCTTCCTGGTGTTCTGGGTGCTCCAGCTCTATTTCATCCTGCACGGCACCGACTCGATCCGCTGGCTCGAAAGCTGGTCTGCGCCGATCAAGGTCGTGATGTGCGCAGTGCTGGTTTGGTGGGCCTGCTCGAAGGCGGGCGGCGTGGGTTCGATGCTGTCGCAACCATCTCAGTTCGCAGCGGGCGGCAAGAAGGCGGGCCTCTTCTGGGCGACGTTCTGGCCGAGCCTCACGGCCATGGTGGGCTTCTGGGCCACGCTGGCGCTCAACATTCCCGACTTCACGCGTTTCGCGAAGACACAAAAGGACCAGTTCGTGGGCCAGGCCATCGGTCTGCCCATTCCGATGGCGCTACTCTCGGTGGTTTCCGTGGTCGTGACTTCGGCAACCGTGGTGATCTATGGCAAGGCCATCTGGGATCCCATCGATCTCACCAGCCGCATGGAAGGCGTGGGCGTGGGCATCGCGCTCGTCATCCTCACGCTGGACACGATGTGCTGCAATCTCGCCGCGAATCTCGTCGGCCCGGCCTATGATTTTTCGAGCCTCTGGCCCAAGGCGATTTCATACAAGACGGGCGGCCTCATCACCGCGGGCATTGCCATCGTGATGATGCCGTGGAAGATTCTCGCCACCACGCAGGGCTATATCTTCACCTGGCTCGTCGGCTATTCGGCGCTGCTCGGTCCCGTGGCCGGCATTCTCATCGTCGATTATTTCCTCGTTCGCGGCACGCGTCTCGATACGGCGCAGCTCTTCGATGAGAACGGCGAATACGCCTACTCGAACGGCTGGAATCCGGCTGCGGTGATCGCGCTGCTCGCAGGCGTGCTGCCCAACCTGCCGGGTTTTCTCAACACCGCGTTCCCGAATGTATTTCCGTCCGTGCCCGACGCGTTCAAAAGCATTTACACCTATGCGTGGTTCGTCGGGCTCGCCATTGCGGCGCTCGTGTACGGCGTGATGATGAAGCTCAGCAAGAGCCGGCGACCGAGCGTCGCGAGCGCGTGAGCCGTGGCACGTGAATTCGTCTAACTGAAGGAGACTTGGCATCATGGCGATCCTGATTCGAGGCGGCACCGTCGTCAATGCGGACAAGAGCTGGCGCGCGGACGTGCTCTGCGAAAACGGCGTGATCGTGGCCGTAGGCGAGAACCTCGACGCGCCCGCAGGCGCGACCGTGGTCGACGCGGGCGGCCAGTACGTGATGCCGGGCGGCATCGACCCGCACACGCACATGGAACTGCCGTTCATGGGCACGACGGCGAGCGACGACTTCTACACGGGCACGGCGGCGGGCCTGGCGGGCGGCACGACGTCGATCATCGACTTCGTGATTCCGAATCCGAAGCAGCCGCTCATGGACGCGTTTCGCGAGTGGCGCGGCTGGGCGGAAAAGGCCGCCGCCGACTATGGTTTTCACGTAGCGGTGACGTGGTGGGACGAAACGGTGCATCGCGACATGGGCCTGCTCGTGAATGAACACGGCGTGTCGAGCTTCAAGCACTTCATGGCGTACAAGAACGCCATCATGGCCGACGACGAAGTTCTCGTGAACAGCTTCGCGCGCTCGCTCGAACTGGGCGCGTTGCCTACCGTGCATGCGGAAAACGGCGAACTCGTGTTCCAGCTGCAACGTCAACTGCTTGCGCGCGGTTTCACGGGGCCCGAGGCGCATCCGCTTTCACGGCCGCCCGAAGTCGAGGGCGAGGCGGCGAATCGCGCCATTCGCATCGCACAGGTGCTGGGCGTGCCGGTCTATATCGTGCACGTCTCGGCGAAAGATGCGCTGGAAGCCATCGCCCGTGCGCGCAGCGAAGGCCAGCGCGTGTTCGGCGAGGTGCTCGCGGGGCATCTGGTGATCGACGAGTCGGTCTATCGCGATCCGGACTGGACGCGCGCCGCAGCCCATGTCATGAGCCCGCCGTTCCGCACCAAGGAGCATCGCGACGCGCTCTGGCGCGGGCTTCAAGGCGGCTTGCTCCACACGACGGCAACCGACCACTGCGTGTTCTGCGCTTCGCAGAAGGCGATGGGCCGCAACGATTTCACAAGGATTCCGAACGGTTGCGGTGGTGTGGAGGATCGCATGGCGGTGCTATGGGATCAAGGTGTGAACACGGGCCGCCTCACGCCGAACGAGTTCGTGCGGGTCACGTCGACCAATGCCGCGCAGATCTTCAATCTGTATCCGCGCAAGGGCACCGTAGCGGCGGGCGCCGACGCCGACCTCGTCGTATGGGATCCGCAGGCCACGCGTACGATCTCGGTGAAGACGCACCACCAGAACGTCGACTTCAACGTCTTCGAAGGCATGACGGTGCGCGGCGTGCCCACGCACACGGTCTCGCAGGGCGAACTCGTCTGGGCCGACGGCGACCTGCGTGCGCGGCGCGGCGCCGGGCGTTACCTCGAGCGGCCCGCGAATCCTGGCTACCTGCAGGCGTCCCGGCTTGCGAAAAGCCTCAAGGAGACGCAGCCCGTGCATCGGGAGGGAGACGCGTCGAACTAGCCGTTTTTCCTGCACTGCTCGTCAGATCGACGAATAGCTGCTACGCAGCGGTGTACGGCCGGTATCAGGCGCCGGGTTCACCGCTGCGTGCCGGTGTCAAACCGGGCTACGCCATTCAGGCTGCCTGCAAGGCCAGGCGCCCTGCGCAAATACGAGCATCACAGGTGCATAGTCGCACGATCGTCCGCAAAAGCCCTGACCGTCCTGCTCGTGGACGGTGCGCAAACCTGACGCGCCGCATTCCGGGACTGAAGTCCAAGACCCATCCATGCTTCCCAAGCTCGGGCGCGCCATTCCGCTGATGGAATCACGCATAGGCCAGCCGCTGAATTTGCCAAAACGAAAGCCTCGGGCACGGCAATTGCGCAACGCTCGGGTTACACCTTGTCCGCCGCAATTCGGTTAGCGTTGCGGTAGCATCAATCGGTTCGACACCCGACGCGCACTCGTGCGCCCCAAGGCTTTGCCAGGCCTTCCCCGGCCAGGAGGTGAAGAAATGGACGTTCTGACGGTTCCTACGAAAGCGGCGGACGCATCGAACCTCGAGCGAATCTCCAGCGCATTGGCTGCGTTCCGACGTGGCGATGCATCCATGCGGCTTCCCGACGACTGGGAAGGCCCGGCACGTGACGCTGCCGCAGAATTCAACCTGCTGGCCGCGCAATGCGGTCGGATGTCCCTCCAGCTTCGCGACGCTTCCAGTGACCTGGCGTCCTACGCCTCCCCGGACCATGTCGGCCAGCGCCTCGCGGTCGACGGCCTCGGCGGCTTCTGGTTCGACCATGCGGCGAATGTCAACGCCATCATCCAGCGCAGCGAACCCGCGGCGCAGTGCGCACGAACCATCCTCCATGCGCTGAATGCACTGAAAGACGGTGAACGTGCCGGGTTGCCGGCCGACTGGCAGGGCGTTCACGGCCGGCTCGCCCAGGTGTTCAACGAGCTCGTCGACCAGAACGTGCGCATGTCGGAAGAACTCAGCCGTCTGAGCCGCGTCGTCGGCAAGGAAGGGCGACTCAATGAACGTGCCGCATTGCCCGTGGCCCGCGGCTTCTGGCGCGATTCGGTCGATGCGGTCAACTCGCTGATCGGTGATCTCGTTCACCCCACCAGCGAAGTCGCGCGCGTGATCGGTGCCGTGGCCCAGGGCGACCTCTCGAAGAGCATGGCGCTCGAAGCCGATGGCCGCGCCTTGCAGGGGGAATTCCTCCGCACGGCACGAACGATCAATACGATGGTGGATCAGCTGGGTACGTTCGCGGCAGAAGTGACGCGCGTCGCGCGGGAGGTGGGCACCGAGGGCAAGCTCGGCGGGCAGGCGGACGTCCAGGGTGTCGCGGGAACGTGGAAGGATCTGACCGACTCGGTCAACTTCATGGCGGGCAACCTGACGAGCCAGGTGCGCAATATCGCCGAAGTCACCATGGCGGTGGCCGCAGGCGATCTTTCCAAGAAAATCACGGTCGACGTCAAGGGCGAGATTCTCGAACTGAAGAACACGATCAACACCATGGTCGATCAGCTTCGCTCCTTTGCGTCGGAAGTGACGCGTGTCGCACGCGAAGTCGGCACCGAGGGCAGGCTCGGCGGGCAGGCCGATGTCCAGGGTGTGGCCGGCACCTGGAAAGACCTGACCGACAACGTGAACTTCATGGCGGGCAACCTTACCAGCCAGGTTCGAAACATCGCCGAAGTCACGAAGGCGGTCGCGGCGGGCGACCTCTCCAAGAAAATCACGGTCGATGTGAAGGGCGAAATCCTCGAGTTGAAGAACACCATCAACACCATGGTCGATCAGCTCCGCTCGTTTGCATCGGAAGTGACGCGCGTCGCGCGCGAAGTCGGCACGGAAGGCAAGCTCGGCGGGCAGGCGGACGTGCAGGGCGTGGCCGGGACATGGAAAGACTTGACGGACTCGGTCAACTCGATGGGCAGCAACCTCACCGCGCAGGTCCGCAACATTGCCGATGTGACGACGGCCGTCGCGGCCGGCGACCTCTCCAAAAAGATCACGGTGGATGTGAAAGGCGAAATCCTGGAACTGAAGAACACCATTAACACCATGGTCGATCAGCTCCGCTCGTTTGCATCGGAAGTGACGCGCGTCGCGCGCGAGGTCGGTACGGAAGGCAAGCTCGGCGGCCAGGCGGACGTGCAGGGCGTGGCCGGGACATGGAAAGACTTGACCGACTCGGTCAACTCGATGGGCAGCAATCTGACCGCGCAGGTCCGCAACATTGCGGAAGTGACCACGGCGGTTGCCGCCGGCGACCTTTCGAAGAAAATTACGGTCGACGTGAAGGGCGAAATCCTCGAGCTGAAAAACACCATCAATACGATGGTGGATCAGCTCGGCTCATTCGCTTCCGAAGTCACGCGCGTGGCGCGCGAAGTCGGCACGGACGGCAAGCTCGGCGGCCAGGCCAATGTCCAGGGTGTAGCCGGCACATGGAAAGACTTGACTGACTCCGTAAATTCGATGGGCAGCAATCTCACGGCGCAGGTGCGCAACATCGCGGACGTGACGACGGCTGTGGCGGCCGGTGATCTGTCGAGAAAGATCACCGTTGACGTGAAGGGCGAAATTCTCGAACTGAAAAATACGATCAACACGATGGTGGACCAGCTGCGCTCTTTCGCCTCCGAGGTCACACGCGTCGCCCGTGAGGTCGGTACGGAAGGCAAGCTCGGCGGTCAAGCCGATGTGCAGGGCGTCGCCGGTACGTGGAAGGATCTGACCGACAACGTGAATTTCATGGCGGGCAATCTCACGAGCCAGGTGCGCAACATCGCGGACGTGACCAAGGCGGTGGCGGCCGGCGACCTGTCGAAGAAAATCACCGTGGACGTCAAGGGCGAAATTCTCGAACTGAAGAATACGATCAACACGATGGTCGATCAGCTCGGCTCCTTCGCCTCGGAGGTGACCCGGGTGGCGCGCGAAGTGGGAACGCTCGGCAAACTCGGTGGCCAGGCCGATGTGCAGGGCGTGGCGGGGACCTGGAAGGATCTGACCGACAACGTGAATTTCATGGCAGGCAATCTCACGAGCCAGGTGCGCAATATTGCCGATGTGACCAAGGCCGTGGCGGCGGGCGACCTTTCCAAGAAAATCACGGTCGACGTCAAGGGCGAAATCCTCGAACTGAAAAACACCATCAACACGATGGTGGACCAGTTGCGCTCGTTTGCGTCGGAGGTGACACGCGTCGCCCGCGAGGTCGGCACGGAAGGCAAGCTTGGCGGCCAGGCGGACGTGCAGGGCGTTGCGGGGACCTGGAAGGATCTGACCGACAACGTGAACTTCATGGCAGGCAACCTGACGAGCCAGGTGCGCGGCATTGCTCGCGTCGTGACGGCCGTGGCCAACGGCGATCTCAATCGCAAGCTGACGGTCGAAGCAAAGGGCGAAATTGCCGCGCTTGCGGACACGATCAACAGCATGACCGACACGCTCGCGACCTTCGCGGACCAGGTGACCACGGTCGCGCGCGAAGTGGGTGTGGAAGGCAAGCTGGGTGGCCAGGCGAAGGTGCCGGGCGCCTCGGGCACGTGGAAAGGCCTGACCGAGAACGTCAACCAGCTCGCCGCGAACCTGACGACCCAGGTGCGCGCGATTGCCGAAGTCGCGACTGCGGTGACCCAGGGCGATTTGACACGATCGATTACCGTGGAGGCCCGGGGCGAGGTGGCGGCGCTCAAGGACACGATCAACGAGATGATCCGTAACCTGAAGGACACCACGCAGGTCAATACGGAGCAGGACTGGCTCAAGACCAACCTCGCGAAATTCAGCCGGATGCTGCAAGGACAAAAGGATCTCGTGGCGGTCGGCGAATTGATCCTTTCCGAACTCGCGCCCGTGGTGGGCGTGCATCGGGCCGAGTTCTACGTGCTCGATGGCACATGCGTTCCCCCGTCGCTTCGCCTCACGGCGAGCTATGCGTCCGGCGGCCACGTCACGCACGGCAAGCAGGTCCACCTTGGCGAAGGACTGGTCGGGCAGTGCGCGGTCGAAAGACGCAAGATCCTGCTCGAGCCACCCGCGACGGATCCGTTCCGCATCGTGTCTGGCCTCCTCAGCGTGAAGCCGCATAACGTCCTGGTGCTGCCTGTCGTCTTCGAGGCGAAGCTCAAGGGGGTCATCGAACTGGCGTCGGTCGAGCGGCTCAACCCGACGCATCAGGCTTTCCTTGATCAGCTGACGGAGAGTATCGGCATCGTGATCAACACGATCGAGGCCAACACCCGTACGGAAGATCTGCTCAGGCAATCCCAGACGCTCGCGAACGAGCTGCAGAGCCGGCAGGAAGAGCTTCAGCAGACCAATCAGCAGTTGCAGGAAAAGGCGCACCTTCTCGCCCACCAGAACGAAGAAGTCGAGCGCAAGAATACCGAAGTCGAGCAGGCACGGCAGGCACTCGAAGAGAAGGCACGGCAGCTGGCGCTGACCTCGAAATACAAGTCCGAGTTTCTCGCCAACATGTCGCATGAATTGCGCACGCCGCTCAATAGTCTCCTGATCCTTTCCGACAACCTGTGCAGGAATGCCGACGGCAACCTGTCGCAGAAACAGGTCGATTTCGCAAAAACGATTCATTCGTCCGGGAACGACCTGCTCATGCTCATCAATGACATCCTTGATCTTTCGAAGATCGAGTCGGGTACGGTGGTCGTGGATATCGCGGAGCATCGGATCGAAGATCTCACCGTCTATGTCGAGCGCACGTTCCGTCACGTTGCTGAAGCGCGCAAGGTCGACTTCATGATCCACACGGGCGCACAACTGCCCGCGTCTCTCTTTACCGACCCGAAACGGCTGCAACAGATCCTCAAGAACCTGCTGTCGAACGCGTTCAAATTTACACACGAAGGGCACGTCACGTTGTCGATCGAAGAGGCCGTCGATGGCTGGAGCCCGGACCACGAAAGCCTGAATCGCGCGCATCAGGTCATCGCGTTTTCGGTGTCGGATACGGGTATCGGCATCTCCGCGGAGAAACAGCAGATTATTTTCGAGGCGTTCCAGCAGGCCGACGGCAGCACGAGCCGCAAATACGGCGGAACGGGGCTGGGGCTAGCCATCAGTCGCGAACTTTCCAAACTGCTGGGCGGGGAGATCAGGCTGGTCAGCTCGCCCAACAAGGGAAGCACGTTCACGTTGTACCTGCCCGCAGGCAGCGACCCGGGCAAAGCCGGGCGCAGGCCGGCCGCACATGACGAATCGCATCGTGCGGTCACCGCTTCGGATCCCGCTGCACGCCTGCAGGCAAGCACCGATGCGGCCGTGCGCGAACTCGTGACAGCGGCGGTCCAGGAGGCCGGAAAGCCGGGCGACGATGCACAGGACGACCGGAACAACATTACCGTGGGCGATCGCGTGCTGATGATCGTCGAGAACGACCGGGCGTTCGCCGACTTTCTGCTCGACGCGGCGCGTGAAAAAGGCTTCAAGGGGTTGGTCACGCCTTTGGGCTCCGTCGCGCTGACGCTGGCGGATCAGTTCAAGCCCGATGCCGTCACGCTGGATCTCTTCCTGCCGGATATGGAAGGGTGGCGCGTTCTCTCGCGACTGAAGCACGACTTCACGACACGTCACATGCCCATTTGCGTCATCTCCACGGACGAATCGCGCGAGCGCGCGTTCGGTTCCGGAGCGTTTGGCTTTTTGCCAAAGCCCATCCAGTCGCGCGAACAACTCGACGATGCATTGACCCGTCTGATGAAATACGTGACCGTAGAGGCGCGCCGCGTACTTGTCGCGCTTGTGCCGACACCGCAGCGCGAAACGCTTGTCGAGCGTCTGTCGAGCGAGCGAATAGTGGTCGAATTCGCCGATACGGAGCGCGATGTATTGGGTCGCCTGGTTTCGGGCGACATCGATGCGCTGGTCGTGGACGGCGCCGGACTGATCGGGATGTCGCAACAGCCGCTTCACGATGCATTGGCCGCGCGCGCATCGTTCGCACCCCTGCCTATCGTGGCGATCGGGGAGCGCGAAGCGCTGCGGGAGCATCAGTGGCTGCAAGCCGCCGAGCGATATGTCGTCATTCCCGTGTCGAGTGCCGACCGGCTGCTCGACACGACAGTCGCCGCACTCCATGTCGAATCGGCCAGGCTCGGCAAGGAAGCGCAGGAGGAACTCGAAAGCCTGCGCGAAACGGAGCTTGCGCTGCATGGCAAGAAAGTGCTGATCGTCGACGACGACATGCGCAATATCTTCGCGCTTGCGACCGTTGTCGAAGACTACGGAATGCGCCATGTATGGGCGGACAACGGACACGATGCGATCCGTCTTGTCGCGACCGACCCCGCGATCGATGCGGTGCTGATGGACATCATGATGCCCGAGATGGACGGCCTCATGACGATACGCGAACTGCGCAAGCTGCCGGCCGGGCGCTCCCTGCCGATCGTTGCAGTCACCGCGAAGGCGATGAAGGGCGACCGCGAACGCTGTATCGAGGCCGGGGCATGGGACTACCTGTCAAAGCCCGTCGACCGCGGTGATCTGCTCGCTGTTCTGCACGCGTGGCTGCACGCATAGGAGCGACCATGCAAACGCATTCCCGGGAGGACGGCGACCAGGTCAATATCCTCGTCGTCGACGACGTCCCGGCGCAGCATTTCGTCCTGCGCAGCGTGCTCGAAGAGCTCGGCGAAAACATCGTGACGGTTTCATCGGGGCGTGCTGCCCTCGCGGCGGTTCTCGAGCAGGATTTCGCAGTGATCCTGCTCGACGTCAACATGCCGGACATGGACGGCCTGGAAACCGCCTCGATGATGCGTTCGTATCGGCGAACGGCGCGCACGCCGATCATCTTCATCACCGCATACGTCGACGAGAGCGAAATGTCGCGAGGCTATTCGCTCGGCGCCGTCGATTACATCTCTTCGCCTGTCGTGCCCGAGATCCTGCGGGCGAAGGTGCGCGTATTCGTCGATATGTACCGCATGCGCAATCAGTTGATCGCGCGTGCCGCGGAACGCGAAGCACTGGCGACGGCGGAGTTTCAGCGCGCCGCGGCAGAACAGGCACGGCTCAGGGCGGATTTCCTCGCGCGCGCGAGCCAGGCGCTGACCCGCTCGCTGGAAGTCGACGATACCGTCGCGAATATCGTCGAGTTGCCCGTGCCCGCGCTGGCCGACGCGGCGGTACTCGTTTTGTCGGCGGGAGAGGGGCACGCGCCGCGAACCGTCGCGTGCATCGCGAATTCGGCCTATGCGGACCCCCGCAGCGGCAGTGCCGGCATGCGGCAATACCGGGTTCTGCCTTTGCCGGATCTGGACAAACTCGTGCGCGAGACGCTGTCAACAGGGCAGCCGGCTCACCTCCAGGTCGAAGGGCGGCCAGTCCTGGCATTCATCCAGGACGACAACACCTGTTGCGAGGTATTGCTCGACCTGGACGAGATGACGGCGTATCCGTTGCTGACCGACGCGGCCCAGCCGTCGGTCATCGTGCTCGGTATTCGCCGGTCGAGCGAACGGCTCGACGATGCGTCGGTCACGCATGAATTCGTCAGCCGCGCGGCGATCGCGTTGGAAAACGCCTCGCTTTTTTCCGCAATCCGCGATGGAGACCGGCGCAAGAACGAATTTCTGGCGATGCTCGCCCATGAACTGCGCAACCCGCTCGCGCCCATCGTCAACGCAGTGGCCGTCATGCGAAGCGCAAGACCGACTGACGCGCAGGTGTTGAGCTGGGCCAGCAACCTGATCGGAACCCAGGCGGAACATCTGGTGCGAATCGTTGACGATCTGCTCGACGTTTCGCGGATCGCACGCGGCGTCATCACGCTGCGCACAGAGCCCGTCCTGCTTTCGGCGGTGATCGATCGGGCAATAGAGACAAGCAGACCTAACTATGCCGCGCGATCGCAATCGCTGACGCGTGAAACGTCAGGGACGGACGTTGTCATCGACGGTGACATCGTGCGGCTGTCCCAGGTGTTCGCCAACCTGCTCAACAACGCATCGAAATTTACGCCGCCGGGTGGCCGCGTGCGCATTTCGGCCGAGCATGACGGAACGACGGCCACGATCGTCGTGTCCGATGAGGGCGAGGGCATCGATCCGGCGTTTTTGCCCCATGTGTTCGAGCTTTTCGCCCAGGGGAAGACCTCCCTGGATCGGGCCCAGGGTGGCTTGGGTATCGGGCTCACACTCGTGCGCCACTTGACGGAGATGCACGGCGGGAGCGTGCAGTGCAAGAGCGACGGGCTGGGAAAAGGTAGCCGGTTCACGGTGCGGCTGCCGGCGCGCGCAGTCGAAGATTCGCCTGACAAGCGGCTGAACGTGGTGCCGATTCGACGCAGCCAGGGTCTGCGCATCCTCGTGGTCGACGACATGGCGGCCACGGCGGAAAGCCTCGAAGCCATTCTGCGCATTCACGGGCATCAGGTCCAGCGCGCGTCGGATGGTCCTGCGGCTCTCGTCCTGGCGAAGACTTTCCTGCCGGATGTCGTTCTGCTCGACATCGGTTTGCCAGGCATGACGGGCTTCGATGTGGCGCACCGGCTGCGCACGGACGAGTCGTTGCCGCGAAGCCTCATCATTGCGATCAGTGGCTATAGCCAGCAGGAACACCGGCACCGCGCATCCGACTCCGGAATCGATCATTACCTCGTAAAACCAGCTGATCTCGATACGCTGCTGGGCATCGTGGACGACTACGAGAGGGCGAGGGCACCGGGCGACGGCGCTGCTGCCTGAATCGTTGCGGCGCCTGGCGCACGACTGCCGTCTGCGGCTTCGCGCCGGCGTCCTGACGTGCCTCGCGTTTCACCGGATGGTGTTTTCCCCTAGCCGAAAACGGTTGCGGTGGAAATTCGGCTGCACTACGATCCGATCAAATAGATATTCAATGTAAAACTCTATTCAAAGTCCTGGGTCAGGAGGAGCAGGTCCGACGCGCTTTAACCGTGATCGCAATGAAGGCGCAAGATCAGCGCCGCCGATGGAAGGTTGCGACCTCACGGGTGGCGCTCTCGTATACGCGCTCCATCTGTTCGAGGCAGGCCGTGGCGGCAGCGGCCGCGGACTGGATGCCCGCTGTCGCCTCGGCCATCTTGAGCAGCACGGTGCGGCGTAGCGCAGCGTAGTCTTCGCACACACGCGCACCTTCCGGCGTTGCTGAGTAGTACACACCAGTGCGTGCCGTGCCGGTTTTTTCGACGAGGCCCGCCTTGATCAGCTTGCGTAGTTCGTACTGCATATTAGCGACGTCTTGCCGGTTGGTCAGGTGGAGCAGATCGCGAATGGTCTTGGGCCGTTCATGCATGTAGATGACGTGCATCAGCGCGTTTTCCTGCCCGCTCAGCGCGGCACCCGTGACAGCGGCCAGGCATTCGGACTGCCAGCGCGAAAACGACTGATCGACCCGCATGACGGCGTATTCGAGGTCGGTGATCTCGACACTGAAGTCGTCCATCGCAAGGTGCCAGCGATGTTCGGCAGTAGCGGTTTTTTTAGGGGTTCTGCGTGATTTTTCGGTCATTGCGGAATCGCGCGGTTGCGGCCGGTGCCGTCGACTGGGTTGGGAAGGCAGGGCCGCCACGAGGCAGCCCACCGTATAGATAATTTTACTGCGACAGGATCGATATGAGACGAATTCTGAACACCAGGGATTTCATTCTCGGCACATTCGCGACCAATTGCTCGGGCGGGATGTCGGTGACGAAGATCGGTGAGCGCTGGGATAACTCCTGGGAGAACAACGAAAAGCTCGCGGTAATGCTCGACGAAGCCGGCATCGATTTCATGCTGCCCATCGCGCGCTGGATCGGCTACGGCGGCGAGACGGACTTCCACGGCTCGGTGCTGGAAACGATGACGTGGGCGGCCGGCCTGCTCGCCAAGACGCGCAACCTCACGGTCTTCGCGACCATCCACACGGCGGCCAACCATCCGGTGGTCGTGGCCAAGCAGATCGCCACGCTGGACCAGATCGGCGCGGGCCGCGCCGGCCTGAATATCGTGGCGGGCTGGAACCGCCCCGAATACGAGGCGCTCGGGCTGCCGCTCGCGGCGGGCCACGACAAGCGCTATGCCTATGCACAGGAGTGGTTCGACGTCGTGCAGGAGATCTGGACCCACGAAGGTCCGTTCAACTGGGAAGGCGAGAATTTCCAGCTGAAGAACATCTATGGCCTGCCGCGTCCGTGGAACGGCGAACGTCCTCCGATTCTGAACGCGGCGGGCTCGGGCGAAGGACGCGACTTCGCGATCGGCAATGCGAACTTCTTGTTTACGCCGGCGATCGACCTCGAGCGTTCGCGCAAGGAGGTCGCCGAGCTCAAGCAGAAAGCCGTCGCCGCGAACAAGACGGTGAACGTGCTGACGTTCTCGCACGTGGTCTGCCGCCCGACCGAAGAGCAGGCGCGCCAGTATCTCCAGTACTTCGCCCAGGACAACGCAGACTGGGGCGCCGTCGACAACCTCGTCGCGCTGCAGTTTGCGAATGCGCACTCGTTCCCGCATGACCTGCTCGCGCTGATCCGCGACCGCATGGCGGCCGGGCACGGCGGCTTCCCGCTCGTCGGGACGCCCCAACAGGTCGCAGCGGGACTGATCTCGCTCGCGGAAGCCGGATTCAAAGGCACGACGCTGTCGTTCGTGGACTACGTGAAGGAGTTCCCGTACTTCCGCGACACGGTGCTGCCCATTCTGGAGGCACACGGGCTGCGCAGCCCGCGTGAGACGCGTCGTGCAGCCTGAACGCGTGGACGCCACCGCGCCGCTCTCCGGGCGCTTCGTGCAGGCGATGCGCGGGTTTGCCGGCGCGGTTTGCGTCGTGACGGTCGCGGACGGCGACGAGCGTAGCGGCTTCACGGCGACCTCGGTCTCTTCGTTTTCGGCCGAGCCGCCCATGGTGGTCGCGTCGCTCAAGGCGACGAGTTCGTCGGCGGGATTGCTGGCGCGTACGCGACGTTTCGGCGTCAACCTGCTGCGCGTCGAGCATCGCGCGATCGCTGAGCGATTCACGGGTTTTCGCGGCGAGCAGGGTGGCGCGCGTTACGGCGACGACGAATGGGTGCGGATGACGCCCGACGGTGCGCCGCTCCTCGCCGACAGCGTCGTCGCCATGGACTGCGAGGTCGAGGAACTACTCGTGCGCCACGGGCATATCCTCATCATCGGCCGCGTGCGTGCGCTCGCGCGCGACGAGTCGGCGCCACGCCCGCTCGTCTACTGGCAAGGGCAGTACACGGCGCTTGCGGGGCCGCTGGCAGCAGCACGCTGAGGATTGGGGCAGCAACGGCAACGCTGTCGTTGCACGTCCCGCGTTGCCGTGCGTGGGCTGATCATGTTGGCCTGCGCTGCAGGGTTAACTATGATTATGG
This sequence comes from Paraburkholderia sp. JHI2823, assembly GCF_038900695.1. Lineage (NCBI taxonomy): Bacteria > Pseudomonadati > Pseudomonadota > Betaproteobacteria > Burkholderiales > Burkholderiaceae > Paraburkholderia > Paraburkholderia sp. JHI2823. The sequence goes on from NZ_JAYMRY010000020.1 coordinate 25,677, forward strand.
AAATATTGACGATTCAACTAAACTAGTCTTGCGCATGACGACGACGCGTCGTGCGCCATAGAAAGGCTACATAGGGGACGGTCATGGCTGAACGGTCGTTTGTCGAGGAAGTAAAGAAGTTGCGCCTCGGCGCAGGCGAGGTATTCAGCGGCGAGGGCATACTCGCCGTGACGAAGGCGCTGCTGGAGTCGGGCGTGGCCTATGTGGCCGGCTATCAGGGCGCGCCGATCTCGCACCTCATGGACGTGCTCGCCGACGCCCAGGACATCCTCGGCGACCACGGCATCCGCTTCGAGAACAGCGCGAGCGAAGCGACGGCAGCGGCTTCGCTGGCTGCGTCGGTCAACTATCCGCTGCGCGGCGCGGTCACGTTCAAGGCGACGGTGGGCACCAACGTCGCATCGGACGCGCTGGCCAATCTCGCTTCCGGCGGCGTCATGGGCGGCGCGCTGATCATCGTGGGCGAGGACTATGGCGAAGGCTCGTCGATCATGCAGGAGCGCAGTCACGCCTTCGCCATGAAGTCGCAGATCTGGTTGCTCGACCCGCGCCCCAATCTGCCGTGCATCGTGAAGGCCGTGAAAGACGGCTTCGACCTGTCCGAAGCGAGCAACACGCCGGTCATGCTGCAACTGCGCATTCGCGCCTGTCACGTTCACGGCCAGTTCATTGCTTCGGATAACAAACGGGCTGCGTTCACGATCAAGGACGCACTCGAAAATCCGGCACGCGACGTCAACCGCATCGTACTGCCGCCCGCGAGCTTTCTGCACGAGCGCGAAAAGATTCACCAGCGGTGGCCGGCGGCCGTCGAATTCATCGAGTCGCGCGGGCTCAATGAATGCTTCGCCGGCGAGACACACGACATCGGCATTGCCGTGCAGGGCGGAAGCTACAACACCGTGATGCGTGCACTCGAACGCCTGGGTCTTGCCGACGTCTACGGCGAATCGAAGATTCCGCTCTACGTCATGAACGTGGCGTACCCGCTCATCGATTCCGAATGGGAGCGCTTTTGCGCGGACAAACGCGCGGTGCTCGTGATCGAAGAAGGTCAGCCGAATTTCGTCGAACAGAACGCAGGCGCCATTCTTCGCCAGCGCGGCGTGGCGGTCGCGCTGCACGGCAAGGATGTGCTGCCGCTCGCGGGCGAGTACAGCACTGCGACCGTGATGAAGGGCCTGCGTGCATTCTTCGAGCAATACGGTGTACTCGAACGACAACCCGCGCCTCGCAAGGTGATTCCCGTGCTGGCATTGCCAGCATCGCCAGGCACGCCCGAAGCAGCGCAGCCATCCGCGGATGCCTTGCCCGCGCTCGATGAAAACGTGCACGCGCGGCCGCCCGGGTTTTGCACCGGCTGTCCCGAGCGGCCGATCTTCACGGCGATGAAGTTGCTGGAGCGAGAGATCGGGCCGCATCACGTGAGCGCCGACATCGGCTGTCATCTGTTCTCGATCCTGCCGCCGTTCAACCTCGGCGCGACGACGATGGGCTACGGCCTCGGCAGCGCGAGCGCGGCGGCACTGAACGCACCCGCGGCCAGGCGCGCGATTTCGGTCATGGGCGACGGCGGATTCTGGCACAACGGTCTCACGAGCGGCATCGCCAATGCCGTGTTCAACAAGAGCGACAATCTCACGGTGGTGGTCGACAACAGCTACACGTCGGCGACCGGCGGTCAGGACATCCTTTCCTCGACGGCACTCAATCCGACGCGCAGCACGGGCCACGAGATCGAAGAGGCCGTGCGTGGCGTTGGCGTGAAGTGGGTCAGGACAGTGCGGCGCACCTACGACCTGAAAGCCATGAAGGCCACGCTCAAGGAGGCGCTGACGACAGCGACGAAAGGTCCAAAGGTGCTGATCGCGCAGAGCGAATGCATGCTGAACAAACAGCGGCGCGAGAAGCCGAAGCAGCGCAAGGCGATCGCGGCCGGCGAGCGGGTGGTGCGCGAGCGCTTCGGCGTCGATTCGGATACCTGCACGGGCGACCATTCGTGCATTCGGCTCTCGGGTTGCCCGTCGCTATCCATCAAGGCCAACCCCGACCCGCTGCGCACCGACCCCGTGGCGACCGTGCTCGACAGCTGTGTGGGCTGTGGCTTGTGCGGCGAAGTCTCGCACGCGGCGGTGCTGTGTCCGTCGTTCTATCGTGCGCAGATCATCAGTAATCCTTCAAGAATGGACAAGCTGCGCCAGCGCGTGCGCGACACGGTAATCGGCTGGCTTCAGCGCCGCGGGGCACAGCGCCGCGCGCGCTACGCATTCTGAACCGGGAAATACACGATGAAGTCTCAACCGATCAAGATCGCGATCCTCGCCATGGGCGGCGAGGGGGGCGGCGTACTGGCCGACTGGATCGTCGACCTTGGCGAACATAACGGCTACCACGCCCAGACCACCTCGGTTCCGGGCGTGGCGCAGCGCACCGGGGCGACGATTTACTACGTCGAACTGTTTCCTCGCGATTCAGGCGAAGACCGTGCCCCCGTGCTTGCACTGATGCCGTTGCCGGGCGACGTGGATGTGGTGCTCGCCTCCGAGTTGATGGAAGCGGGGCGCGCGGTGCAGCGCGGTCTCGTGACGCCGGAGCGCACGACGCTCATCTCGTCCACGCATCGCATCTATTCGATCGCCGAAAAAACGGCACTGGGCGACGGCCGCGTGGACAGCGAGGCGCTCATCGCGCACGCCAGCGCTGCCGCGAAGCGCTACGTGCGCTTCGACATGGCCGAGGCCGCGTACGCGAGCGGCAGCGTGATCAGCGCGGTGCTGTTCGGTGCCCTCGCCGGCACGGGCGTGCTGCCGTTCAGCCGCAGCCAGTTCGAGGAGACGATCGCGCGCGGCGGCGTGGGCGTCAAGCCGAGCCTGCGCGCGTTTGACGTTGCATTCGATCGCGCAGGCGACGAAGCCCTGCCCGAAGCGACGAGCGCGGCGAACGACCTGCAACCCGCACCGCGCGATGCTGCGGTGAGGCGGCTCGTCGAGCGCGTGCGCGAGGAATTTCCGATCGACGTTCAGGCGATCGTGCTCGACGGCGTGCGCCGCCTGATCGACTATCAGGACCTCGCTTACGCGAGCCAGTATCTGGACCGGCTTTCAGGGCTGCGCGCGGCACTGCCTGCCGCAGACGACACGCTGTTGCGCGAATGCGCGCGCCACCTCGCGCTCTGGATGTCGTACGAAGACACGATACGCGTCGCTGACCTGAAAACGCGCGGCACGCGCTTCGAGCGCGTGCGCAGCGAAGTGCAGGCGCAGACCAACCAGTTACTGGCGATCAACGAGTTCATGCATCCGCGTGTCGAGGAAATCTGCGAGACGCTGCCTGCCGGTCTCGGCCGCTGGCTCGCACGGCCGCATTGGGTTCATCGTCTCGTGCGCCGGTGCACGCAGTCGGGACGCGTCGTCAAGACCAGCTCGCTGCGCGGCTACCTGATGCTGTATGCCGTCGCAAGCCTGCGCCCCATGCGCCGCCGCACACTGCGCTATGCGATGGAGAATGCGCGCGTGGAAGCGTGGTTGGCCCAAATCGTCGAGTCCGCAAAACACAATCCCGCGCTCGCCACCGAAGTCGCGCGGTGCCAGCGGCTCGTGAAGGGCTATAGCGATACGCACGCGCGCGGCCTGAAGAACTACCAGACGCTGATGGCGGCGGTGCGCCAGGCCGGCGCTCGGCTCGCGCCCGCCACATTGCGCGAGCTGCGCGATGCGGCGCTAGCCGACGAACACGGTCACAAGTTGAACGCGGCGCTCATGCGTCACGCGCTGGTTTGAGCGGGCTGCGAGCATGGACCGAGCAAAAGACATGACCCAACATACATTCGAGCGCGAACACAAGATTCATTTTTCGGAGTGTGATCCCGCCGGAATCGTGTTTTATCCGCAGTATTTCGTGCTTTTCAACGATCTGATCGAATCCTGGATCGACGCGCTCTTGCCTGAAGGCTATCACGGGCTGATCGGCGCACGCCGGGTGGGCATGCCGACCGTGCATCTGGAGGTGGATTTCAAGGCAATCAGCAAAATGGGCGAAGCGGTACGGCTTTCGCTCGACGTCGAGCGTCTTGGGCAGAAGTCGCTCACGCTCGCGTGGGCGTGCACGGGTGAGGACGGCGTGGTGCGCATGGCAGCACGCCAGACCATCGTAACGACTTCGCTCGATGCGCACCAATCGATCGCGATTCCAGAGGACCTGCGCACGGTGATCGAGGGCGCGGTGGCAGCCGCCCGAAGGTGAACGCGCGGTGTCCGGATCAGGCCGGCGGCCGATGCAGATCGAGCAGCAGACGCAAAGTGGTCTTGAGTTCTTCCGCTTTCGCCTTGCCGAGTGGCGCGAGCACGCGCTCTTCGTGCGCTCGCGCCTCCTTGATGAGTCCGGAAACGAGCTTCTGACCTTGTGGCGTGATGCGTACGAGCGTGACGCGGCGGTCCGTTTCGTGCGGGATGCGCTTCACGTAGCCCTGCGCTTCCATGCGGTCGAGCAGGCGCGTGACGGTGGGCTGCTTGGTCACGGAGATCTGTGCGAGTTGGCCAATGCTGATCGCCTTGCCTTCCGAAAGTGTGGATAGCACACGCCAGTCGGACACCTCGAAGCCGGCTGCCTGGACGATCACGTGAAACTCGCCGGAGATCAGTTGACTGACCTGCGCGAGCAGCGCAGGCGTGTAGTTATCGACAAAACCGCTAGCGGGAGAATGACTCATACGTGGAAAACGCCTGCAATCGATAAGGGCTGCAATCAGGGCTGCGGCCGTTGAAACGCAAACATACCACGCGCATCTATGCGCTCCTTCAAAGGCACAGGTAAAAAGGGGTTAACCATGATTATGAATTGGTTTATGCCTAAACATAATTAGACGCAAACGACAACCGGACAGCCGGCGACACGGGCTACGCCGAAACACGGCGCATTCATTGACGATTGAACGAAAAACGGAGCACAACATGACGAGCAGTCTGGAACAACTGGTGATCGATATGGCGAGCGGTCGCGTGCGCGTTGTGGACCTGACGCAAACCCTGTCGCCGGAATTCCCGGCCCTGCAATTGCCGCCGCAGTTCGGCCAGGTCTGGGCGTTCAAGATGGAGAGGATCAGTCAGTACGACGAACGTGGTCCGGGCTGGTACTGGAACAATTTTTCGTGCGGCGAACATACGGGCACTCACTTCGATGCGCCCGTGCACTGGGTGACCGGCAAAGACCATGCGCAGAACGCCGTGGACACCATCGACGTGAAGAACTTCGTTGCGCCGGCTGTCGTGATCGACGCCAGCGCGGAAGTCTCTGCGAATCCTGATTGGCTTCTGACTGTCGCATTTCTCGAGGCGTGGGAAACGAAGCACGGCCGCATCCCGGCTGGGGCATGGGTGCTGCTTCGTTCGGACTGGTCGAAGCGCAACGATCCCGCTGCGTTCCTCAACCTGCAAGAGGACGGCGCACACACGCCGGGTCCGACGCAGGAAGCGGTGGAGTGGCTCATACACGAGCGCAGCGTGCACGGTTTCGGCGTGGAGACGATCAATACCGACGCGGGCCAGTCCTACGCCTGGCCCGTGCCGTATCCGTGCCATACGTTGATGCACGGCTCCAACCGCTATGGCTTGCAGTGTCTGAAGAATCTGGACCAGTTGCCGGCCACGGGGGCGGTCATCGTGGCCGCGCCGCTGAAAATCAAGGGCGGATCTGGCAGCCCATTGCGTGTTCTCGCGCTCGTGCAGGACCAGGCGGCGGTGTTCGCTCCGTGACGTGACGACGGGGCGCACACCAGATGAATGCCGTGGCGCAGTACAGCCGCTCCAAACGCACGATGGTCTACGCGGAAACCTCCAGGCAGATCGCGAACGAGGGAGCGAATGCCGCCATCTGCGGCACGTTCGGTCCGTCGAGCAGCAATCATCAGTTTGTAGGGCGCGTCGGCATCCAGACGAAATTCTGATCGGTCAGCGGCCTCGGCGTGGGGTCGATGCAACGGCAGTGCGACGAGGCGATTGCTGCGTGCAGGTCCAAGGTATTGGCCCGCGTTTCGATCGTCTCTGCAGGTCATCAGCAGATTGCGGCATCCCAGGCCCGAATGCGATCGACAGGCAGTTAATCGGGACCAGAGTGCCGAATGACGCGTCGTGTACGTACGCGATGCCTGGAGCGCCAAAGCGCCGCGGCCACGCTGCGCCTTTGCTCCTCGTGCAGGTTTTCTCGTCAACCACGCCATCCCGCATGAATGTAGGGACAGGGCGGCCACCCCCGTAACTTGTGGGAGCCACTGCCGGCCCGCCCGCCGCGCTCCCCCGTTCGGGGGATGGCTCGGACCCCTGGTCGTACCGAAGATGGACTCATCGCGATGCCACGGTCACTGCGCTGTCTGACCTGTGCAAGCCCGCGATCCATACCGGGACACGAGGAGACTCCGATGCAGGAAGACGTGCAGGAAGCGGCAACTCCGGCCTACGCTTACCCGCTGCTGGTCAAGCAACTATTGCATACCCCGTTCGTTCAGGCGCCGGATCAGGAAATCGTTTATCGCGGGCAACTGCGAATGACGTATTCCACGCTTCGTGAACGCATCGCACGCCTCGCCAACGGCCTGGAGAAACTCGGTGTACGGCACGGCAACACGGTCGCGGTGATGGATTGGGACAGTCATCGCTACCTGGAATGTTATTTCGCTATCCCGATGATGGGTGCCGTCTTGCAGACGGTCAACGTGCGTCTCTCGCCGGACGAGATCGCCTACACGATCAATCACGCTGGCGCGGAAGTCCTGCTCGTGCACGCCGATTTTCTGCCCGTCGTCGACTCCATCAAAGAGAAGCTCGAAACCGTGCGCACGTTCGTCTACATCGACGAGCCGGGCAGCGATGCCGCTGCACATTCGATCGCATTTGCCACAGAGTACGAAGCGATGCTGGCGGAGCACGCCGCGCACTACGCATTTCCCGACTTCGACGAGAACACCCGCGCCACGACGTTCTACACGACGGGCACCACGGGCCTGCCAAAGGGCGTCTACTTCTCGCATCGTCAACTCGTGCTGCACACGCTCACGGTCATGGCAGCGCTGACGAGCCCCGTGTCGGGCCAGCGCTTTCACCGTGGCGACGTCTATATGCCGCTCACACCGATGTTCCATGTCCATGCGTGGGGCATGCCCTATATCGCGACGGTGCTTGGCGTCAAGCAAGTCTATCCGGGCCGCTATCAACCGGATCAACTGGTGAAGTTGGTACAGGACGAGGGCGTTACGTTTTCGCATTGCGTGGGCACGATTCTCCATATGCTGCTCAATTGCGCGCAAGCGGACTCGGCGGACTTCAGCAAGTGGAAGGTCGTGATCGGCGGCGGAGCACTGCCGCACGGCCTCGCACGCCACGCCCTCGCGCGCGGCATCGATATTTTCGCCGGTTACGGCATGTCGGAAACGTGCCCCGTGCTGAGCCTCGCCCAACTACCCGTGGGCGCCGAAACGCTCGAACTCGATGAGCAGGTGCGCTTGCGCTGCAAGACCGGCTTCCCGGTTCCACTCGTCGATTTGCGCATTGTCGACGATGCAATGGAAGATCTGCCGCGTGACGGCTGCGCCACCGGCGAGATCGTTGCGCGCGCACCCTGGCTGACTCAAGGATACCTGAACAATCCCGATGCCTCGGCGCAGCTTTGGGCCGGCGGCTATCTGCATACCCAGGACATCGCCAATATCGACCCGACCGGCAATCTGCAGATCACGGATCGCATGAAGGACGTGATCAAGTCGGGCGGCGAGTGGGTTTCGTCGCTGGAAATCGAGAGCCTCGTTTCGCTCTATCCGGGCGTCGACGAAGTGGCGGTCATTGGCATCAAGGATGAAAAGTGGGGTGAGCGCCCGGTAGCGCTCGTCGTGCTCAAGGCCGGCGCCGCCGTCAATGCCGGGGACATTCAGCAGCACCTGATGACCTTCAGTCAATCTGGCCGTATTTCGAAATATGCCGTGCCGCAAACCGTCAAGTTCGTCGATGCGCTCCAGAAGACGAGCGTCGGCAAGATCAACAAGAAGTGGTTGCGCGAGCAGTTCGCCTGAGTCGCCTTACCCGTGGAGCAAATGACATGAGCATCGAGAATTATCGCCTCGCCACGATAGAAGAATTCATCGGCCGCGAGCTGGGCGTTTCGGATTGGGTCGTCGTGGACCAGGCGCGCATCGACGCGTTCGCGCGCTGCACGGGCGATTTGCAGTGGATTCACGTGGACACCGAGCGCGCAAAACGCGAGAGCCCATTCGGCGGCACGATCGCGCATGGCTATCTGACGCTTTCGCTGCTCGCGCCGCTTGCAATGGAAATCGGGCTGATTCCGGAGGGCGCGTCTGCCGGTCTGAATTACGGGCTGGACAAGGTGCGCTTCATGACGCCCGTGAAGGCTGGCGCGCGCGTACGCAACCGCGTGACGCTGGTTTCGGTGGAGAAGAAGGGCGGCGGTCGCGTGATCCTCAAGACGATGAACGAACTGCAGATCGAGGGCGAGGAAAAGCCGGCTCTGGTAGCGGATACGCTCGCGATGCTCGTGGCCTGACGCGGCCAAAACGACGGCATAGGGAAAGCGCGAAATGATACACAACGACGTCGATGGAGGAGCGGCAGCATGACGGTAGCTAATGAAAGCGTGGTGAAAAAGGACGACTCGGAAGACCTCGTGCCGTCTGTGGTGAAGGGCATGTGCGGCCTGACTCCATTGATGGGGTTGCGTCCATGGGACATTCTGGCCACGGCGCAGCGGCTCGGTGCGCAGGCTCTGCGGCAGCCCGCGCTCGTGCTGGAGCAGGAAGCGGCGCTCGTGCGCGAACTGATAGCCACGCTCGCGGGCAATGCGCCAAGCGCGCCGCCGCCCGGCGACAAGCGCTTCGCGGATCCGGCGTGGCAGGACAATTCGTTGTACCGCAAGACGCTTCAGGGCTATCTAGCGTGGCGCAACGCCCTGGCCGGCTTCGTCGATCGCTCGGCGTTGGACGCGAAAAGCAAGGATCGCGCGCAATTCGTGCTCTCGCTCTTCACGGACGCGCTCTCGCCCACGAACATGCTGCTCGGCAACCCGGCAGCGCTGAAGCATGTCGTCGATTCCGGCGGTTTGAGTCTGGTGGGTGGTCTGAAGAACGCACTGTTCGATATCCTGAAGAATCATGGCATGCCGGCACAGGTCGACAAGAACGCGTTCCAGGTGGGAAAGAATCTGGCGACGTCGCCGGGATCGGTGGTGTTTCGCAACGAAGTGCTCGAACTCATCCAGTATGCGCCGGCAACGGAGCAGGTCTACGGCCGCCCGCAACTGATCGTGCCACCGCAGATCAATAAGTACTATGTGTTCGATCTTGCCGAAGGCAAGAGCATCATCAACCACCTCGTGAAGAGCGAGTTCCAGGTGTTTGCCGTCAGCTGGCGCAATCCGACGGCTGCACAAGCCGACTGGGACATGGACACCTATGTCGCGGCGCTCCTCGAAGCCATCAAGGCAATTCGGGAAATCACCGGCAGCGAGGACGTCAACCTGCACGGCGCATGCTCCGGCGCGATGACGATCGCGGCGCTGCTCGGGCACCTCAAGGCCCGCGGCAAAGAGACGGTCAATGCCATCACGCTGATGGTGGCGTTGCTTGACAATACCGCCGATTCGCAGCTCGGGCTGTTCGCCACACCGGAAGCGATTGCGGCAGCGAAACAGGCTAGCCTGGCGCGTGGCGTCCTTGCCGGCGAGGAGATGGGGCGCGTGTTCGCCTGGCTGCGCCCTAACGACCTCGTATGGAACTATTGGGTCAATAATTATTTGCTGGGCAAGGCGCCTCCCGCGTTCGACGTGCTTTACTGGAACAACGACACCACGCGCCTGCCTGCGCGTTTTCATGGCCAGCTACTCGACATTTTCACGGGCAACCTCCTCGGCAAGCGGCATGCGTTCACGGTTCTCGGCACACCGATCGATCTGTCCGAGGTGACATGCGACAAGTACGTGGTGGCGGGCGTCACCGATCACATCACGCCGTGGAAGGGTGTGTACAACACGGCGCGTACGTTCGGCGGCGATACGCGCTTCGTGCTCAGTTCCAGCGGACACATCCAGAGCCTCATCAATCCGCCGGGCAATCCAAAGGCGAAGTTCTACCTGAACCCGGAACTGCCCGCCGATCCGGACGAATGGCTCAACAAGGCGCAGGCCGAAAAGGATTCGTGGTGGAACGACTGGCGAGAGTGGATCGCGAGCCGTTCCGGGGAGCGCAAAGCGGCACCCGCATCGCTCGGCAACCGTCGGCACGCGCCGCTCGCCGATGCGCCCGGAACCTACGTCTCGGAAGCGTGACAATTTCCGCTACTTTTTTTAGCGTCACTTCATCAACGTAGTTTGTCACTCTGGAGTCTTAAACATGGAAACGACCCAACCGGCAAATGTTCTCGCTGAATACACGAAGGCAATCACGCGCTTCAAACTGCCCGGCATCGATCTGGCCGCCATTCTCGAGTCGGGCCGCAAGGATATCGAAGCGCTTGGCCTCGCCAGCAGCGCCGCGTTGAGCGGCGTGCAGGCGATCGCGCAAAAGCAGGTTGCGATTCTGCAATCGGCGATCTCCGGGCTGCAATCGCTCATCACCAAGCCAGCGGCGCAAGATGCGGCGCCGGCCGCAAATACCGGCGAAGTGGTCCAGCAGGCCGTGAAGAAGTCGCTCGCGGATATTCAGGACCTCGTCGATACCGCTTACCGGGCACAATCGGACAGCGTTGCGGTCGTCACGAAGCGCGTGGCCGAGCACGTCGAGGAGCTGAAGGCGCTCGTGCAGTCGAAGAAATAGAAAGGAAGCGGCAATGAAAAACGCCGATGTTTCCAGCTACGCATCGCGTGGTGAGGCGTCCTGTCGAGAGGTCGACAAGATGAAAGCAATGCCTGGCACTCCGGAGTCAAGCAGCGATTCGGTCAGCGGCATGCAGCTACGGACCGTCGATCTGGATGGCCAGGTATTGCGCGTCGGCGTGCGGCACGGCAGCGACGCTTCGCCGCCGCTGCTCATTTTCAACGGCATCGGTGCAAACCTCGAACTCGTGGAGCCGTTCGTCGAGGCGCTCGGCGACGTCGGCGTCGTCATCTTCGATGTCCCCGGCGTCGGCGGCTCGCCCGCGCCGCTCATGCCTTACCGCTTTTCGACGCTCTGCGTGCTGGCGGAGAAGCTACTCAGGCGGCTGGGGCACGACGCGAGCGTCGACGTACTGGGCGTTTCGTGGGGCGGCGCGCTCGCGCAGCAATTCGCCCACCTGTACCCGCAGCGTTGCCGCAGGCTGATTCTCGCGGCGACCTCGCCCGGTATGATCATGGTGCCGGCGCGGCTCTCGGTGCTCTCGAAGCTGATCGGTGCGCGCCGCTATACCGATCGGGACTACCTGAAGCGAGTGGGTGCGGAGATCTACGGCGGAGTGTACCGCCGTGACCCCGAATTGCTCGACGCACATAGCCGACATATTCAGGCGCCGCGCGGTCGCGGCTATCTCTATCAACTGCTCGCCGCCTACGGCTGGACGAGCCTGCCGTGGCTCCGCTCTTTGCGTCAGCCGACGCTCGTGATGCACGGAAACGACGACCCCATTGTGCCGCTGGCGAACGCGAAGATTCTGGCGGCTCGCATTCGCAATGCGACGCTTTACGTGATCGACGACGGCCATTTGTTCCTCGTCGCGCGCGCGAAAGAGGTGGCGCCCGTCGTGCGCCGTTTCCTGCGGCAGGATGTAGCCTGAACGCCATGAACCATGAGTGAAGGCGAGAATGACCTACTGAGCGTGTCGCAAGCGGCATCGGATGCACGCAAGATACAACGGCTCAAACAGATGCAGCGTATCGCGACCTGCCTGCTCGCAGTCATGGTCGCGGTGCTCCTCGCATGCGTTGCATGGCAGGTGCAGCATCCGTGGCTTGGCTGGGTGCGGGCGTTTGCGGAGGCCGGCACGGTGGGCGCAGTGGCCGACTGGTATGCGGTGGTCGCGCTGTTCCGGCGGCCGTTCGGTTTGCCCATCGCGCACACGGCGATCATTGCCGAGAACCAGGCGCGCATTGCCGAAAGCCTGGGCAGCTTCGTCGAGACCAACTTCCTCACGCCAGAGCTCATCATCGGCAGGCTGGTCGAGCATAACGCCGCAGGGGCATTGGGCATGTGGCTCGCCGAGCCGGTGAACAGCCGCGCGGTCGGCGATGTGGTGGCCGATTCGCTGCCTCGATTGTTCGATGGAATCGACGAGGCAGACGCCGCACGCTTCTTCGAGCACGTGGCGGCGCCGCAGCTGCGAACGCTCGACGTGTCCCGCGCGGCTAGCGAGATTCTCAAGGTGCTGACCGAGGGCGATCATCATCAGCCGCTGCTGGAGCGGGGGCTCGCTGGCTTCGAAGCGTGGCTGTCGACCAACGTGGACCTGATCAAGGCGAAGTTCAGCGAGGCCTCGAAATACACGCCTGCACCGTTCGACGCGTGGATCGTCAGGAAATTCGTTGACGGCATAGTCGCATTGCTGCACGAAGTGGCGGCGAGACCGGACCACGAGCTCAGATACCAGTTCGACAAGGCTGTGCAGGACCTGGCCCTCCAGCTGCGGACATCGGCGGTCTATCGCCGTTTCGGCCACAGACTGACGCGCGAGTGCATCCGGTATTTCCAGCGCGAGGGTTACGCGTATCGCCTGCTGGTCGCGGCGCGTGAGCGCGTGAATGCCGATATCAATGGTAAGGAATCCGTAGTTAGAGGTATGGTGGCGGCCGTGCTGACGGCGCTAGGCAAGAGCATCGGCGAGGATCGCGCAATCCAGCACAAGCTGAACGCATGGTGGCTCGAAGTGGCGCGCGATCTGGTGGTGCGCTATCGCCATCAGCTTTCCACTCTCATCACCGATGTCGTGAAGAGCTGGAAAGCCGAAGAGGTGAGCCGCAAGATCGAAGTGGAGATCGGGCGCGATCTGCAGTTCGTGCGCGTGAACGGCACGCTGGTCGGGGGCACCGTTGGCGTGCTGCTGCATGCGCTCATACTTGTCGTCGCGACGTGAAGCGCATCGACGCGCGCTAGACGCTTTCCACGAGCCCGAGCGACTGTGCCCGCGCCACCGCCTGTGCGCGCTTTTCCACGGCGAGCTTCACAAACACGCTCTTGACATGAGACTTGACCGTTTCGGGCGCGATGCCCAGCGTACGCGCGATCTCCTTGTTCGACTGCCCGCGTGCGATCAACTGGACAATATCGCGTTCCCTCATGCTGAGCGGGTCGCGCTCGGCGTTGCGATCGGCCTTTTCGACGGGTTCGTATAACGCGCGGCTGCTGTCGAGCAGATGATCGACATAAGCGACGAGTTCCTTCGATTGTTGCGTGACGCGCATCTCGTCGCGAACCGCTTGCAGCAACGGGACGATAACCGGACCTTTCTCGACGATGGTCTGGTACAGACCCACCTGTGCACCCGCCTTCAGGACTTCCATGAATGCCTCGACGGCCAGCGCACGCTCATCCGCCGTCATCCACACTATCGCAAGCACGACGCGAAGTCGCAACGCGAAGTAGCTGGCGCGCTGGCGTTCGAGGGTCTGCAGCGCGGCGTTCAAGGCGTCGGCGCCGTCCTGCGCGCGCCCCTGTGCCATCGCCAGATAGGCCGCTGCCAAGCCCCAGTAGGTGGCGATATCCGGCGCCGCGGAACTTCCGGCCGCTTGCGCCGAAGCCGCGAGCCGGTCGAGTTGCGCGACGCCGGCGGTGGCCTCCGCGACGCGCCCCTCGACGAGACATAGCCGCGTGCGCTCCATGAGGACGGCGGCGTTCATCCGATCCCATTGGCGCGCATAGCTCAGCTTCTGGGCACGATCGAGCAACGCGTGGGCTTGCACGATGTCGGAGCGTGCAACGGCGATGCGCACGAGCAACCAGTAAGCAATCAGTGCGCTGTCCAGAAACACGGCGGCGTCGACCACCGACATCAGGTCGGCGGCAAGGGCCTCGGCCTCGTCGAGCCGCCCTTGCTCGTAGCGGAGCTGCCCGATCATCGGCGCCACCAGGGCAACGGCAATCGACTTCGGGCCGGCGTGATGTTCGGCAAGCCGCATCGATTCCAGAAAGTAGCGTTCCGCGAGCGGGAAATGCAATTGCTGCATTTCCACGTGGCCAAGCATGCACAGCCGATAGACGGATGCAAAGACGTTGCGCGGGTTCTCCTCGCTCGAATACGGGATCCACGGCACCGCATAGAGCGCTTCGAGATTGCCCGCCTTCCAGTGCCCGAAACGCGCCACATAGGAAGCCACATTGGTGGTCCAGATATTGGTCGAGGGTCTTTCGAGGCACCGTTCGGCAAGCGCGAGCGCGCGGTACGCATCGTCCTGGAAGGCAGCCACGACCGCCCGGATTGCCAGGCATTCCGAATGGATGCTGTCGGGATCGGCACTCGTGCTGGACGCCTCGCGCTCGATCGCATCGAGCAGGGGTAGCGCTTCGTCAAAGCGCATGGCGAGCGCCATCCCCCATGCTATCGCCAGGGTGACCTTGACCTGCGAGCGCATCAGCCGTGCCGGAAACTGCCGTTGCCAGCCGAGAAGCGTGAGCAGGTCGCCTTTCGCGACCAATGTCATCGCGCAGTGGCCGATCAGCGAGACGGCATCTTCGGTGTCGCCAGCGGAGATCGCATGCTTCACCGCATCGATCCAAAGCGCTTGTTTCGAGTACCACTGGCACGCCCGGCGGTGCAGGTCGGCGACTTCGCCGGCGTGCTGCGTTTGCAGGCGCTGTCGCAGGAACTCGCTCATCAGGTGATGAAAGCGGAACCACTTGCCGTCCGTGTCCATCGGTTCGAGCAGCAAGTGCCGTGCGGCGATCGACTCCAGCATCGCCTCGCTCGACTTCACGCCGGTGATCGCCTCGCACAGCGGTGCCGTGAGCCGATCGAGTATCGACGTGCGCAGCATGAATTCGACCATGGGGGAAGGCAGGCGATCGACCATGTCCTGCAGGTAGGCGGCGAACGGATATGACGCGCCGGAGGGTGGCGCGAGCTCCGTGTGTGGCTTGCCCGATTCGCGCGAGAGTACCGATGCGGCAATGCGCAGCGCCGCCGCCCACCCTTCCGTGTGTGCGAAGAGCGACTTGACGCTGGCGGGTTGCAGTTCGCCCGGATGTTCATGTTCGACGAAGCGGCGCGTTTCCTCGAGGTCGAAGCGCAGCATCGACACATCGAGTTCGAGCAAGCCGTTGCCGGCACGCAAGCGGGCGAGCGGCAGCGGGGGGGCCATGCGCGTGCAGAGCACCACATGCACGTGCGACGGCATGTTTTCGATGAGAAACCAGAGTGCGTCGTGGACGGCCGGG
Source organism: Paraburkholderia sp. JHI2823 (assembly GCF_038900695.1). Lineage (NCBI taxonomy): Bacteria > Pseudomonadati > Pseudomonadota > Betaproteobacteria > Burkholderiales > Burkholderiaceae > Paraburkholderia > Paraburkholderia sp. JHI2823. The sequence goes on from NZ_JAYMRY010000020.1 coordinate 41,011, forward strand.
AGGCTGATGAGGTGGTAGTCGTCGAGGAAAATGCAGACCTCTTCGTCGAGCGCTGCCAACTCGTTGATGAGCGCCGATATGATCGATCGGGCTGGCGCGAGGGAGGCCGCCGCTGCGAGTCCGATTGCCGATTCGCCGACGTTGCCGCAGGCGTGCCGAAGCGCCTGAGCGAGCTGATAGACGAAGCGCACGGGCTCGTCGTCCCCGGCGTCGATCGACAGCCATGCGACCGACACGCCCCGTGCACGTAGCGGCTGGAGCCACGTCAGCGCGAGGGACGTCTTGCCGAACCCGGCCGGCGCCTTGATCACCGTGAGCCGTTTGTTCTCCGCGCCCGCGGCGAACCGGACGAGGCGCGGACGTTCGATCAGGCCAGTGGGAAGCCGCGGCGGAACGATCTTCGTAGCGAGCACAAGAGGCGGCCTCGCTCGCGGCGTTCCGGCATCCGGTGAATCAGTCTCGTGCATCGGCTGCTCCGAGAATAAATTGAGGTCCGCGCGCATTGATCAGACAGGCACACGGCAGAACGCGCTTGTCATCCTTTCTGCCCGGCGCCGATGATCCTCTCGAATAAGTTCGACTGCGCCGTTTGAAGCTTGAACCCGGGCCGGACGGCATATTCGCGTTCTTCGCGGCATCCCTTGCGCTGGTCGGATACCTGCTCGATGCCGTTGCGCGCCACATCCTCGATGAAGGCCAGGCGGGCCCGGTAGTAGTCCACGCGGATCTGCGCATGCATGACTTGTTGCTCGGCCTGAAACAGGTCCATGCGCAAGTCCTTCACTTCGCGTTCAGCCTGCTTCTCGGGAGTCGGAGCCTGATGGGCAATCAGGCTTGCAAGCAGTCGCCACATGTTCGGTCCCCCTGCGTCTGGTTGTACTTTCGATGGTGTCTACGCGCGTTGCGTGTTTGCCATTCAATGATCCTTTGTTCGCAGTGTCCGTGCGGCAGGCAACGCGCGTTGCACATGACAAGCCACCGTTCGAGAGCCGGCTTGCGGAAGAATCGGCGTTCCGGATCGGCTTTTGTCGCCCGGCACCGGCCAACTGAAAGGATCGACCCAAAACACATTGTCTATTAGGATTCCCCATTCACCGTTCGGCCAGGGCTCGCCCGCGGTGTCAAAAAAATCCGGCCCGTAGTGGCGCCGGCCAAGACACACAACGCCACCTTCAGAGGTGCCGTCGGGGGACTGTTCCACTCCAGCTATCAGAGCGAAAAAATGAATCCGGCCATGCTGGCGAACGCCGGAAATTCAGGCCGATTCGCCCGGGCGCAGCAGATGCCCGCGTGGGCACAGCGCGACGTGCTTCGCCGCATCAATTTCAAGGCACACTAGAAGCATTCCTGGCACCACGTTCCGTCGTCAATTCGATACGACAGCTGCTGCTCAATGCGCCGGACAGAAGCGGGGCGCTGGCCGTGTTAACCGATTGTGTGGCAGGTCGTGCGCAAAGCCTTGAATGAAACGGCTAAGTCGCCCCGGGGAAAACCCTTGGTTGGCGGCAAATGCGGACAGCGTGCACCAGGGCTTCCTAGCTGCTCGATGGCCAGGTCCCCACGCCGCTGCCCGATATCGTGCCGTTCAGCCCCAGATCGTACGCAAAACAGTCGCCAGGCATTTGCGTTCCCGTTCTGGCGCTACCTATTGACTTCCAACGGTCTATTCTTTATCAATCGGTGCGACGGGTTTGAGCGTCTGTTGGCTCGGTTTGCCAGTAGACGCGGCGTTGAGATTGCTTTCCGCCGTCTCCACTGCTTGCCTTGCCGCTTTCGCCGCAGTCTCGTACATCGAATTGGCCGTATCGGTCGCGCTCGTGACGAATGTCGTCCATGCCGTCACTGCGGCTTCGCTTCCCGGCGGCGCATTTTTCGTGAGTCCGTCGATGAAGGAGCGCAACTGCGCTTGGGCGAGCGCAGAAAATTCGGCTTGGGTTTTTGAAAGAATTTCGTAGACGTCGCGCCAGTACGACTGCACCTTCTCAGCGCCAGGTTGGGCCACGATGGACTGTTGTGAAAACGTTTCCTGAGGATCTTTGGCCGAAAGAACCTTGATGACGAATTCCTGATTTTCAGCGAGGACCGATTTGACCGCTTGCACATTCAGTTCGGCCAATCTGTCAATGCCTTCAAACGCTTTGTTCAGGAGAGCAAACGATGTGTCGACACTGGCTTTCTGCGTTGCGACATGCTGTTCCGTTGTGAGACCGCTCATCAATGGCTCCATGAAAGGGGGAAGTGCCCGGATGTCCACGAAAACGGCTCACGGGCAACAAGACACAAGACAGAGTCAGTGGTGCGATGCAGCAATGTCCATTCTAGGTGCGGGTTGGCGTATGTCAATGGTTTGTTGGAGCAAGCCGCTTCCCGGCGCGGGAGCAAATCGGCAAAGCCGCGACAGGCTTGGGTCTGCAGGCAATAACCAGGACATACCCGCATAGGGAATGGGCGTTTGTCGCAAGCCGATGGATTATTTCAGCAGACGTTTGCAATGCAGCAATATCACGTTGCAATCTGCCTTTTTGCCCGCTTCGGACACTGCGAAATCCTGCCAGGCCAAGCGGGCATGGCGCGCCAGAACCTGTTCTTCTTCACGACGAGAGAATCTAGAGTCTCTTTTATAGTATTACCAATGAATAGACGATCGCCATTTTCAGAAACGATCAAGCGCGTTGACTGCGGCAAATGGATTCACTGCGAAGTCATACAGTCGCATGCTGTTGCGTCATTTCTACAACATGTTCGTTCGGGCACACACGGCGTTCTTTGCACTCTGATAGTCTTTTCGCAACCACCGCGCGCGGCCTGCAAGGGCCCTCGATGTGTGCGATTGCGGAATCGAAGACAGGAGGGCTCATTCATGCTGCGCTGGCTTTCAAACCTGATTGCACACAATGCCCCAACGCCGGAGAAGCAGGCTGAACGCGCGCTGGGTGAATTGCGCATGGCACTGTTCCAGGCTGAACAGCGGGTCATGGATGCCCAATTGCAGGCCGACTACTACCGCACGCGAATTTCGTTTTGCGAAGAAGTCGTGAAGGCCGGCATCGAACAGGTATCGGACCGACATAATAGGCAACGTGAAACGATGCCGCACGATTTGCGACCGAACCTGAAGCTCACTACTTCTCAGTAGCCGGCCGTTTCAGGCGGCTCAGCGACCGCGGTTTAGCGGCCGGTCCCGGCTGCCTGGGTGCCCGTGCCGGCTCCGCATATTGCGCCGTTCACTGCGCGATGCGCGGAACTGTGCCGGACGTTGCGGTGATCAGCGCCTCGTGACGTGGGTGGGTTTTCGATGACGGTGCCCCGCAAGGGGCTGTGGCCGTCCACGTGCAGCCGTACACCGGCTGTATCAGACGGACTGGCAGCGCATCGAGCACGTGTCGGCGGAGGCTTTCCCGCGCGAGACGTTACATCGAGCCTATGTTGCCAACCCGGTGCAACATGGCTCGATCATCGGCGCTTACTTCAACGCCCCTTCAGCCATCAGCACTTCGTGCGCTGCCTTGAACGCGCTGAGGCCGTGTGGGATGCCCGAGTAAGCGGTAGCGTGCAGAAGCGTCGCTTTGATTTCGTCAACACTCACGCCGTTGTTGAGCGCGCCCTTCACGTGCAGCTTGAGTTCGTTGGTGTGTCCCGCGGCAGTCAACATCGCGAGATTAAGCAAGCTGCGCGTCTTGCGATCGAGGGTCTCGTCGCCCCATGCCCACCCCCATGCCCACGCCGTGGTCGCGCGCTGGAATGCCATCATGAAGGCATCGGCTTTTTCCATCGACGCATCGACATACGCCACGCCGAGAACTTCCCGCCGAATCGGCAATCCTTTGCGGAACAGTGCATCATCTTCTTGCATGATCGAACTCCCAAGTTTCAATGCTACCGGCAGATGCCTTCAGGGGAAACCGACAACGAATTGCCTTCAGCGCGCAGAAAAAGCCACGCTTCGCGCAATGAACGGCATACGAGCAGCGCGGCGGAGAAAGGCAGATGTCGACGACAAGCCGCAACGAATCAGCGCATCACGAACGGATCGCTGATCGGCTCGTCCGAGGTGCGAAGCCACACGGACTTCGTCGTCGTGTATTCGAGCGCGGCGGCCATGCCACCCTCGCGGCCGTGCCCGGAAAGCCCGAACCCGCCGAACGGCACGAGCGGCGAAACTGCGCGGTACGTGTTGATCCAGACGATGCCCGAGCGCACGCGGCGCGAAACTCGATGCGCGCGCGTGAGATTGGTCGTGAAGATGCCCGCGGCAAGTCCGTAAGCGGTACTGTTCGCCTTCTCGATCGCCTCGTGCTCGGAAGAGAACGTATCCACTGAAAGCACCGGGCCGAATAGTTCGGTCGTGGCGCTGTCCGCGTTGCTCACGCCCGTGCAGTCCAGAATTGTAGGCGCGTAGTAATAGCCGTTGCGCTCCAGTGCCTTGCCGCCGGCAAGCACCTTCGCGCCCTGGCTCACGGAGCGCTCGACAATCTTCTCGATGTTGCGCAGTTGCCGTTCAGTGCACAGCGGCCCGTATTCCGTCGTCATCTCGTTGGGTGAGCCCACGCGAATGCGCGAGACCCGCTCCACGAGCAGTTCGAGGAACCGCTCCTTGACGGAGGCCTCGATCAGGAGCCGCGAGCCCGCCACGCAGCTTTGGCCGCTTGCGGCGAAAATGGCCGCGACCTGTGCGTTCACGGCACTCTGGATATCGGCGTCGGCGAATACGATGAAGGGCGATTTGCCGCCCAGTTCCAGCGACACCTTCGCGAGATTCCTGGATGTGTTCGAGACGATATGCCGTGCGGTTTCGGGGCCACCGGTGAAGGCGACCTTGTCGACCTTCGGATGGCCGCTCAGCACGGCGCCGCATTCCGGCCCGAAGCCCGTGATCACATTGACGACGCCCGGGGGGAAACCCGCTTCGTGAACGAGCTTCGCGAATTCGAGCAGGGGACCGGCCGCTTCCTCGGAAGCCTTCAGGACTACTGTGCATCCCGCGGCGAGCGCGGGCCCGAGCTTGACCGCGGAAAGGAACAGCTGGCTGTTCCAGGGGACGATCGCGGCGACTACCCCAACGGGTTGCCGTTCGAGCCAGACCTGCATGTCCGGCTTGTCGACGGGAATATGGCTGCCTTCGATCTTGTCGGCAATGCCCGCGTAGTAACGGTAGTACTCGGCGACGTAAGCAATCTGGCTCGACGTTTCGCGAATGATCTTGCCTGTGTCGTTCGTTTCAATTTCAGCGAGTCGCGGTGCGGCCTTTTCCACGAGCCCGGCCAGCTTGTGCAGCAGCTTGCCGCGCGCCGAAGCCGTGAGTCCGGCCCATGCGGGATCGCTCAGCGCGCGATTGGCTGCCTCGACGGCGCGGTCGACCTCCTGCGTGCGCGCTTCGGGCATTTGCGCCCACACGTGGCCCGTGGCCGGGTTGACGCTGCCGAACGTGGCGGCGCCGGGCTCGAACTGGCCGTCGATATACAGCTGAAAATGAATGTCCATGGGATCGCCCCCCCTTACCTGAACGCCGGCATGACGTCGTTGATCATGCGCTCGAGCGATGCCTTCTTGCGCGCGAAGCTCATGCCCGTATCGATCCAGAACGAGTACTCGTCGAAACCGAGTTTCTCATAGGCCCGCAGGCGCGAGATCACTTCCCCGGGCGTGCCGATCACGTTGTTCCTGCGCATCGCTTCGGGCGTGTAGAACGGATGGGCGGCGATCTCCTCCTTCGTGAGCGGCTTGATCATGCCACGGCTCACCGGCCGCTCGTTCCTGAACCACGCGCCGAAGTAGTTGTAGAACGTGTTGACTTCGTCGGCGGCGAGTTGCGCGTCGTCTTCGCTGCTCGCCACATAGGTGTGGCGCAGCAGCATGATCTGCGGGCGCGGCACGTCGCGGAACTTCTCGCACGCGGCATTGAAGTGGCCAACCAGCTTCTCGACTTCTTCGTCGCCCAGATGCAGCGGCGTGACCTGTACGTTGCAACCGTTGGACACCGCGAATTCGTGGCTGTTCGGGTCGCGCGCGGCCACCCAGATCGGCGGATGCGGGCGCTGCAGCGGCAGAGGCGACGAGGTGGTCGAAGGGAATTTCCAGAACTCGCCTTCGTGCGCGTAATCGCCTTCCCAGAGCTTTTTCACGGCCGGAATGAGTTCGCGCATGCGCTGCCCCGCGCCCCATGCATCGAGGCCCGGCATCAGGCGTTCGTATTCGAACGAGTATGCGCCTCGCGCGATGCCCAGATCGAGGCGGCCGTTCGTGATGATGTCGGTCATCGCGGCTTCGCCGGCGAGCTTGATCGGATGCCAGAAGGGGGCAATGACCGTGCCCGTACCGAGGCGCACGTGCTTCGTCTTGTTGGCGAGGTCAGCGATATTGAGGAACGGGTTCGGCGCGATCGTGAAGTCCATGCCGTGGTGCTCGCCGGTCCAGACGGCGTGCATGCCGCCGCGATCGGCGATCTGGCACAGCTCGATCATTTCGTCGTACAACTGCTTTTGACTCGTCTGGTCGGAGACGCGCTCCATATGAACGAATAGCGAGAATCGCATGATGTAACCTTTCAGGAATGAAGCGGACGGACTGTGCCGTTGCTATGGTCGCCGAAGTACAAGCCGTAGCTCTTCAATTCGTTTTCCTTACGGTAGCGTTGAAGCATGCTGGCCAATGCATTGTCCTGGAACGCTTCGGTCTCGATGTCGTCGAGGCTGACGAATTGCCCCGAAGCGTCGCCCGAAACGTGGCCCACAGAGGCGAGTTCATCGGGCGCGCTGCACAGGAACGAGATGTACTGGTAATGGGTTTCGGTATTGTTGTAGACCGAATAAATGAAACTTGCCGAAGCATCGGGCTGGTACTTCGCGAAGATCTCGGCAAGCGCCTTGTCCGCGCCTTCCTTGCCGATCGCTTTCGAAGGCAGTCCCCATTTGTTGCCGGCTGTCTTCACGAGCAGCACTTTATCTTCGCGCGCGATGATCGCATTCACGATGACCTTCGGTCCCGCGATGACTTCCGCCGACACCCTGGCCGGCGTGAAGTAGCCACCACGATAGTAGCCAAGGCCCGCAAATCCCGCGGAATGAAACGCCCCGACCCGGCCGATGATGAGCGCGTGGTCGCCCGCGTCGATCACGGCGTGCGTCGTGCAGTCGAACCAGGCGCTGACGTCGTCGATGAGCGGGTTGCGGTTGGCGCTCAACTGCCAGCTCACGTTGGCGAAGCGATCGTCGCTCGGCCGCGCGAACGTGTTGGACAAATCCTTCTGCCCTTCCGCGAGAATGTTGATGGCGAAGTGGCCCGCCGTGGAAAACGCCTGGTAATTGCTCGACGTCTTCGCAATGCTCACGAGCAGCAAGGCGGGATCGAGCGAAACGGACGAAAACGAATTGGCGGTGAAGCCGAGCGGCTTGCCGCCGTCACTGGCGGTGGTCACGATCGTCACGCCAGTCATGAAGGCGCCGAACGCGTCGCGCAGTTCGCGTGTGTTGATCTTCGATATCGCTTGACCCGCATTCCGTCCCATTGCCTGACTCGTCTCCTGGCTCATTTCACACTTCCACTTCGTGGTTTTCGGCTTGCGGCGCCGTTTGCAAAGGCACGCAGCGCGCGATTGACTTCGTTGGGCGCGGTCAGATTCACCACGTGACGCTCGTTTTCGATCACGACGGCCCGGCCGTTTCGAGCGGCTCGCGCCATCTGCCTTGCCATCTCCGGCGTCGAATTCGGATCGTCGGCGCCCGTGAGCACTAGAGCCAGGCAGGCAATCGTGTTCCAGCCGTCGGCGTAGACTTCGTCGCCGCTCGCAAAGGCCGTATACGCCGTGGCGTAGCCCGCGAGGTTCACCGTTTTTAGCCACGACTCGACTTTTTGCGCGGCGACCTGTTGCGCTTCGTCCGCGTTGAACCAGCGCCGCAACGGGGTCTCCACGTCGGTCATGCCCGAACGCAATTCGGCGGCGCGCCGCAGCACCGCTTCGCGCGCCTGCTCCGTGTGGCGGTACACGCCGTTCAGCACGGCTACGCGTTTCACCAGATCCGGCCGCGTGACGGCGACGCCAGCCGCGATCAACGAACCCATCGAGTGTCCGGCCAGGTTGACGGGGCCTGCGTTGAGCGCCTCGATGAAATCCGTTGCCCACTCAACGAACTGCGGCAAGGCGGCGCCCGCTTCGAGCCCATCGCTTTGTCCGTGGCCCGGCATATCGACCGAGATCACCCGGAATTCAGATGACAAGTCTTCGATCTGCGGATGCCACGCGGTTGCCTGCATGCCCACGCCGTGAATCAGGACGAGCGGTTCGCCCGCGCCCTGCTCCAGATAGTGCGCGACGCGCTTATTTGACAGCGGCAGGGTTCTTGACGTCATTTCCGAGTTCCGCGAGGTCTTTGTAGCGATCGCCAATGCGGTGATGCGGACGGCCGCCCGTTGCGGCGCCAATGGCGATGACGAGTTCGTCGGCGGCCGGCGCATCCGCAATCGAGAACTGCAGCGTGAGGTAATGCGAGCGGCGGCCTTCGTCGTTCTTGTCCATCATCGGAATCAGCAGCGGCGCATTGGCCGGGCCGCGCGTGTTGTTGAACGCGAGATACGACTTCGCCCCCACGGCCGAGCGGTAGGTGTTGCCGAAGTGCAGCGTGTGAATGAGCGCGGACGCATGCTCCAGCTCGCCGGAAAGACCGACGATGGCGCTCTTTCCGAAGGCTTCGACGGCTTCGCCCGAACCGGCTTCGTCGATGATGAGCTTCGTCAGGTGTTCGCTCAATTGAGGCGCCAGGGCGCGAATCTCGGGCGAGAGGTCTTCCACATAACCGCGGCCCGCCCACGGGTTCTTGATGACAGCGACCGCGCCGATCAGCTTCAGCGGTTTTGCAGCGGGCTTTTCGCCATCTACGAAGATGTTTTCGACGTGCAGGACGGACTTGCGGATCAGGCTCATGGCGACTTCCTCGGTACATTGATCGTATGAGGCATTTTGGTATACCATGTTACGGCATGCCATGAGTGTTAACCCGATAGATGCCGTGACGCCCGTCTGGCAAGGGTTTGCGGACTTTTGATGCTTGAAGATGGACAGGAGGAGAGATGACTGCTTACTGGATTGCCCATGTCACCGTGCTGGATCCCGAGAAGTACAAGGACTACACGGACGCTGCGCCGCTGGCGTTCAAGAAGTTCGGTGCCGTGTTTCTCGCACGCGGCGGCGCGGCGCAGGTGCTGGAAGGGGAGTCGTTCGCGCGGCACGTCGTGATTCAGTTCCCCGACATGCAAGCGGCGCTCGACTGTTATCGGTCGCCGGAGTATCAGGCTGCCAAGGCGAAACGCGATGGACACTGCGTGGCGCAGATCACGATCGTCGAGGGACTGGTGGGGTGATCACTCACCTGCTGCGGCTGGCGGAGGGAAAGCTGAACGTCGGTTGCGTCATAATATGGCATTCCATATCCACGCCCTGGTGCGCGGCTTTTCGTTCATCTCCTGACCAACGCCTCATCGCCGCCTATGCAAGACCTCAAAATCGACCGCAACGCCAAGACCCTGCGTGAGCTAACGCTCGACAAACTGCGCGGCGCGATAGTCCAGGGATATTTTCGGCCGGGCACGCGCCTCGTCGAACGCACGCTATGCGACGAGCTTGGCGTGAGCCGCACGGTGGTGCGCGAGGTGCTCCGCCATCTCGAGACCGAAGGGTTGGTCGAGAGCGTCGCGCGGCAAGGGCCGATCGTGGCGCGGCTCGACCCCGCCCACGTGGGCGAGATCTACGAACTGCGCGGGCTGCTCGAAGCCAACGCCGCCCGGGCCTGCGCAGAGAGCGCCACGCCGGAAGTCGTGAAGCAGTTGCGCGAGATTCGCACGGAGATCGAAGACGCGTTCGAAAAAAACGACTTGCCGCGCGTGGTGGAGTACACCGAGCGTTTCTATGAAACGCTGTTCCAGGCCGCCAACAAGCAGGTATCGCTCACGCTCGTCAAGACGCTTAATGCGCGCATCAACCGCCTGCGCGCGTTGACCATCGCCACGCCGGGGCGAGGCAGCGACTCCAACCGGGAGATGAACCTGCTGCTCGATGCGATAGAGCGGCGCGACGGCGAGGCGGCGGCCGCGGCGTCGTTCGCGCACATCAAGCGGGTTTCCGAGCTTGCGCTTTCGGCGCTCGCCGCGCAAAACGAAGAGCCCGGGGAGGCCTGACGCGCCCCGGCTACCTGGCCGTCTGACAACGGCCGCCGGCAGACGCCGGCGGCCTTTTTCTTTTGTCTGCTCAATTCGCGCGTCGGTTTTGGATGCCTGCGCACGCCATAGCGAGGCGCGGACAATCTCATGGTATTCCATAATACATCGCGCATTGTTGTGGGCCATAAGATGGAATACCATAATCTCATCGAACACGAGCTTGAACCATGAAGCCTGATTTCGTCTCCGAACATGCTGTCTCGCGTGGCCAGCGCGCAAGCATCGCTGGCACTTGCTACAGCGTGTACGCGCCGCAGCCGGATGCCGACTGCGAAACCGTAGTGCTGATCCACGGCGTGGGCATGAACCAGAGCGTGTGGGCGCCGCAGATCGCGGCGTTGTCCGAATCGTTTCGTGTCGTCGCCTACGACATGCTCGGTCACGGCGAGAGCGCGCTTCCCAGCGCCGAGCCCACGCTCGACGAATACGCTGCGCAGCTCGAAGCGCTGCTCGACACCATCCACGTGGAGCGCGCGCACGTGGTGGGGCATTCGATGGGCGCGCTCGTCGCGCTCGAATTCGCGCTGCTCAATGCGCCGCGCACGTTGAGCGTGGTCGCGATGAACGCGGTGTACGACCGTACGCCGGCACAGCGCGAAGCGGTGATGACGCGCGCGGCTAGTCTCGGCGACGCGCCCGCCGCGAGCGGTGTGGACGCGACGCTCTCGCGCTGGTTCGGCGATCCGGTTCCCGGTCATTTGACCCAGGCGGCGCAGGCAGTGCGAGCGCTGCTGCTTGCCGTCGATCCCGTGGGCTACGCGCGTGCCTACCGTCTTTTTGCGTCCGCTGACGATGCCCACGTAGGGCGTCTCGCGGCGCTCGCTGTGCCCGCGCTCTTCCTCACCGGCGAGTGCGATCCGAATTCGAGCGCGCAGATGTCGCATGCGATGGCGGCGGTCGCGCCGCGCGGCCGCGCGGAAGTCATCGCGAACGCGCGCCACATGATGAACGTCACCGACCCGGAGCGCGTCAACGCAAGCCTGCTCGCGTTCCTGTCCGAAGCTTCGGCGTCGACGCATGCCGCGAATAGCGTTGCAAACACAGGAGAACGCCATGGCTGAGCCGATGACTGACCACCTCGCGCAACCGACTTTCGATGCCGCCGAATTTCGCCGCGCGCTCGGCGCGTTCGTGACGGGCGTGACCGTCGTCACGACGATCCAGCCCGATGGTTCGCCGCGCGGCTTCACGGCCAACTCGTTCACCTCGGTGTCGCTCGACCCGCCGCTCATTCTGGTGTGCATCGCGAAGACGGCGTCGAGCCATGCCGTGTTCTCGCAAACGCGCCGCTTCGCCGTCAGCGTGCTTGCCGAAGACCAGCAGCAGGTTTCGGGCGTGTTCGCCTCGAAGGCCGCCGACAAGTTCGCACAAGTGCCCTGGAGCACACGCAAAACGGGCGCGCCGGTCATGGACGGCGCTGCGGCGAGCTTCGACTGCACGACGCACGACGTCGTGGACGCGGGCGATCACATCATCCTGATCGGCCGCGTGGTCGATTTCGTTCAAACGAGTGCCTCGCCGCTTGGCTACTGCCGTGGCGCGTACGTGAACTTCAGCCTCTCGCAGGACGCGCTGGCCGCGGCCGGTGCGCGTGCGACGGTGGGCGCGATTCTCGAACATCGCGACGGGCTCGTGCTCGTCGACACGGCCAAAGGCGTGACGCTGCCCACAGGCATCAGGCTCGAACCGGCGAGCGACCCCGCCAGCCTGCGGGGCGTGCTCGCGAAGCTCGGCTTGCGTGCGCATCTCGACTTTCTGTTCGCCGTGTTCGAGGACGCCGGCGGCAAAGCGCCCGGCGTGCAAATTTATTATCGCGGCCGCGTGATGCAAAACGGCTCGCCCTGGCTCGACAGCAGCATCCGCATCGTGCCGCTTTCGCAGATTCCCTGGGACGAACTGCGCGACGACGCCGTGCGCTCGATGCTCGAACGCTATGTGCGCGAACGCAGGCAGGACGCGTTCGGCATTTATGTCGGCGACAACGAAGCCGGCACCGTGCAGCCGCTCGCGCTGACGCATTGAAGCCGCGGCGATGCAAGACCCAGCTACCCCAACCCCGATTCCGGCGCGTTTTCTCGCAGCCGGCCTGACGAAGCGACAACCAACCGTATCACCGGAGAGAGCCATGAGCAGCAGAAGCACCTCGTTTATCGCGCCGATGTTCGTTGCGTGCGCAACGACGCTCGCGGCAGCGTCCGCACTGGCCGCCGACCCGATCGTCTTCACGAGCTGGGGCGGCACGACGCAATCGTCGCAGCAGAAGGACTGGGCGCAGCCGTTCACGCAGTCAAGCGGCATCAGTGTGCTCATGGACGGCCCGACCGACTACGGCAAGCTCAAGGCGATGGTCGACAGCGGCAACGTGAGCTGGGACGTCGTGGACGTGGAGGGCGACTTTGCCTATGCCGCGCAAAAGGCCGGGCTGATCGAGCCGATCGACTATTCGGTGGTGAAGAAGGACGAACTCGACCCGCGCTTCGCGACGCCGGCCGCTGTGGGGAGCTTTTATTACTCGTTCGTACTCGGCTACAACAAGGCGAAATTCACTGGCGCGCAGCCACAAACCTGGGCGGATCTCTTCGATACCAAGCGCTTCCCCGGCAAGCGCACGTTCTACAAGTGGTCGGCGCCCGGCGTGCTCGAAATCGCGCTGCTCGCCGACGGCGTGCCGCCCAGCAAGCTCTATCCGCTCGACCTCGACCGCGCGTTCAAGAAGCTCGACACGATCAAGAGCGACATCGTCTGGTGGAGCGGCGGTGCGCAGTCGCAGCAGCTGCTCGCTTCGGGCGAGGCGCCGATCGGCATGTTCTGGAACGGTCGTCTGCACGCGCTCGCGCAAACCGGCGTGCCCGTCGGGATCTCGTGGAACCAGAACCTCACCGCCGCCGACATGCTCGTGATCCCGAAGGGCGCGAAGCATCGCGACGCAGCGATGAAGTATCTCGCGGCCGCAACGAGTCCGCAGGCGCAGGCGAAATTCGCAGCCGACACGGGCTACGCCCCGGTCAACGTCAAATCGGCCGCGCTGATGCCAGCGGGTATCGCGAAGACGCTGCCCGATCAATACAAGGACTCGCAGATCAATCTCGACATGAAGTACTGGGCCGAGAACCGCGACGCGATCGCCAGGCGCTGGTACGCGTGGCAATCGAAGTAAAAGCCAGTCCGACGTCGCGAACCGGTTCGAAAGGAAACATCATGCCCAACGTATTGAGTACCGTCGCGCACCCGCCCGCGACGGCCGCGCGCAAGCGGCGCGACTGGCGTAGCATGCGGCTGCTGGCGCCGGCCATGCTGCTGCTCGTGATCTTCTTCCTGCTGCCGGTGCTCTCGCTGCTGTTGCGCAGTGTGCTGGAACCGACGCCGGGCCTGCACAACTACGAGCAGTTGCTCGGCTCGACCACGTATCTGCGCGTGTTCGGCAATACGTTCCTCGTGGCGACGGTCGTGACGCTGGTCACGCTGCTCGTGGGCTTTCCGATGGCGTGGCTGCTCGCCATCGCGCCGCGCAAGCTCAGTTCCGTGCTGTTCGCAATCCTGCTGCTCTCGATGTGGACCAACCTGCTCGCGCGGACCTTCGCGTGGATGGTGCTGCTGCAGCAGACCGGGCCGATCAACCGCATGCTGATGGCGATCGGCGTGATCCACGAGCCGCTGTCACTCGTGAACAACCTCACCGGCGTGACCATCGGCATGACTTACATCATGCTGCCGTTTCTCGTGATGCCGCTGCACGCCACGCTGCGCAGCATCGACCCGTCGACGCTGCGCGCCGCGGCGGTTTGCGGTGCGAGCCGCTGGCAGGCGTTCTGGCGCATTCTCGTGCCGCTCGCCATGCCCGGCGTCGCCTCCGGCGCGCTCATGGTGTTCGTGATGGCGCTGGGATACTTCGTCACGCCCGCGCTGCTCGGCGGTCCCTCGTACATGATGCTGGCGGAACTGATCGCGCAGCTCGTGCAGGAACTGCTCAACTGGGGCCTCGCGGGCGCCGCAGCCTTCGTGCTGCTCGCCGTGACGCTTGCGCTCTATGCGTTGCAACTGCGCTTCACGGGCCGTGCGAACGCAAGTATGGGAGGGCGCTGACATGCTGCTCGATTTCGATCGTCTCGGCGGGCTGCGCTGGATCCTGGTGGCCGTGGGCGCGGCCGTCGCGCTTTTTCTCCTGCTGCCTGTCGTCTTCATCGTCGCGCTGTCGTTCGGCGATTCGCAGTGGCTCATTTTCCCGCCGCCGGGCTGGACGCTCGAGTGGTACCGGCAGCTTTTCACCGATCCGGGCTGGATCGACTCGCTCTTCACGAGCGCGAAGCTGGCGGTGATCGTCACGGTGCTCTCGGTGGCGATCGGGTTTCTCGCATCGCTTGCGCTCGTACGCGGCAAATTTCGCGGACGCAAAGCGGTGCAGGGCTTTTTCCTCACGCCGATGGTGCTGCCCGTGGTCGTGCTGGCCGTCGCGCTCTATGCGTTCTTCCTGCGCGTTGGCCTGAACGGCACGATGACCGGCTTCGTGATCGGGCATCTGATCATCGCCTTGCCGTTCTCGATCATCTCGATCAGCAATTCGCTCGTGAGCTTCGACACGGCGCTGGAGGACGCGGCCCTCATTTGCGGCGCGTCGCCGCTCACGGTGAAGCTGCGCGTCACGCTGCCGGCGATCCGGCTGGGCCTGTTCGCCGCCGCGATCTTTGCGTTTCTCGCTTCGTGGGACGAGGTGGTCGTGTCCATCTTCATGTCCAGCCCGACCCTGCAGACGCTGCCCGTGCGGATCTGGTCGACGCTGCGCCAGGACCTGACGCCCGTCGTCGCGGCGGCGTCTTCGCTGCTCGTCGGACTCACGACCGTATTGATGCTTGCCGGCGCTCTGCTGCGCCGCGCGCGTGCTAATTGAGGTAAACAAGCCATGACTGCATTTCTGCAAATCCAGCGTCTGCGCAAGACCTATGACGATGTCGTCGCGATCGACCATGTTTCGCTCGACGTGCGCAAAGGCGAATTCATGACGTTCCTCGGGCCGTCCGGCTCGGGCAAGAGCACGACGCTGTATATCGTCGCGGGCTTCCAGGAGCCGACCGAGGGGCGCGTGCTGCTCGACGGCAAGCCGCTGCTTTCGGTGGCACCCAACAAGCGGAACATCGGCATGGTGTTTCAGCGCTATACGCTGTTCCCGCATCTCACGGTGGGCGAGAACGTGGCGTTCCCGTTGCGCGTGCGCCGCCGCCACGACGCGGAGATCAAGGCGAAAGTGGAGAAAATGCTGAAGCTCGTGCATCTTTCAGAGTGCCGCGACCGCATGCCCGCGCAGCTCTCGGGCGGCCAGCAGCAGCGTGTCGCCATTGCACGCGCGCTCGCCTACGATCCGCCCGTGCTGCTGATGGACGAGCCGCTTTCCGCGCTCGACAAGAAGCTGCGCGAGGAAATCCAGCTCGAACTGCGCCGCATTCACCAGGAGACCGGCGTGACGATCCTGTACGTGACGCACGACCAGGAAGAAGCGCTGCGCCTCTCGGACCGCATCGCCGTGTTCAACAAAGGCCGCATCGAGCAGGTCGGCACCGGCGAGGAACTCTATGGGAATCCGGCGTCGCGTTTCGTCGCGAGCTTCATCGGCAATTCGAATTTCCTGCCGGTGAAGGTGACGAAGAACGGCGGCGGCCAAATGAACGGCGTGTTTCCCAACGGCCACGAGATCGCCTCGGACGCCTTCACGCCGACACTCGCCGCCGGCGACGAGGGCACGCTCATGATCCGCCCCGAACAGATGCGCATCAGCGCGCTGCAAGGCGCGAGCGGTGCGAGGGCGGCGAGCGGTTTGCCCGTGACGGTGCGCGATATCACGTATCTCGGCGACGCGATGCACTACGCCGTGGCCACACCCTGGCAGCAGGAGATTTCGATTCGCATGCCGGCGGCGCATCGCCACGACAGCGGGATCACGATCGGCGCGCAGGCGTTCGTCGACTGGGATGCGCGGGACGTGCGCCTCTTTGCGCAAGCGTGAGCATGACTGCCATGAGCGACGCACTCCCATCGCTGAAGGTCCAGCGCCCGACCGCCACCCTGCGGGAACTCGCCCTCGAGAAAATGCGCACGGCGATTCTCGAAGCGCATTTTCATCCTGGCGAGCGACTGGTCGAGCGCTCGCTGTGCGAAATTCTCGGCGTGAGCCGCACTGTCGTGCGCGAGGTTCTGCGGCACCTGGAAACGGAAGGCCTCGTCGATTCGATACCGAACCAGGGGCCGATTGTCGCCGTGCTCGACTCCGAAACGGCGGCAGAGATCTACGAAATACGCGCGCTGTTCGAAGGGGAGGCGGCCATGGCCTGCGCGCAGCATGCCGACGAGTCTGTCATTGCCGATCTCGCAGGCGTGATCGATCAGATCCAGCAGGCCTTTGCGACACAGGACCATCAGGCCGTGAGAGCGCTCACGTCCGCTTTCTACGAGCGCATGTTCATGGGCGGCAAGAAACAGGTGGCGTGGGAGATCGTGCAGTCGTTGACGGCGCGCATCAACAGGCTTAGAGCGCTCACGATTGCTTCCGACGACCGCGGCTGCCAGGCTGTGAACGAGATGCGCCAGATCCTGAGCGCCATCGAGGCGCGAGACACGGCAGGCGCGCGCGACGCTGCGATTGCGCACGTGGCCAGGGTGGCCGAGATTGCGCGCGGATTGCTGGCGGAGGGGCACGAGCAGGCTTTGTGGCGTCGGGCTGGTTAGTGATCTTTAGCATTATTTGTGAGGGTAGAAGTCCGCGTCCGACGCCGGTCCGGCGCTGACCGCCCACGATTCAGGCCGCGCCTGAATGACCTGGTCTCGTGCGAGCATCTCCGCAGCGTGACCGGGAAGACCCCGCCTTTCGTCCGTTATCTGAATGAGATCCCTCGATGTTTAACATGGAGAAAAGATCGCATTCAGTCGCCCCCAAATTTGTGAGAAGGCGCAAATGTTTGCGCAAACGTATGCGCAGTTGCGCAGTGTTGCGAAGAACAAAAATCTGTTGCCGCCACCCGGACATTTGGTTAGCATTTCGTCAGCCTATTTTCTAAAAGGCGGCCAGCAGAACCTGGAATCGCAATGAAATAGCGAGACTTTTCAGTCCCTGGCCGCGGAAAATCGAAGCTCCCACGTCAACGGGAGCGTCAAGGCATTTCAGAAGAACGAATAAGAACAGACTGCGGCCTCTTAAGCTTTACCGCGCCGAGCTGAACAAAAATAGAACGTCCGCTGGCAAAGAAAAGTCAACAGTGGGCGCAACAGCAATACCGGGGAAACGAAGTGTCAGTGCTGCCTACTCATGACGAGCAGAAGCGGGTGCTCGGTCAAATCTTTTCGCTCACGACGGCAAGCCGTACTGCCGCTCCACGCTTGCGCGTGCGTCGCCGCACGCCCCAATCTTCCAGCCAGCTTTAGATGCGTCGGCGGACACCGGGTCCGACAGGCAGAACGACTGCATCTACTTAGTACCCCTATCTGGTATTCAGTAATAAGCATCTCAACTTCCATGACTGTCTCAAAGTGACGAACCGTATTCAATCCGTCGATAGAAGCCCTCCACCCAGCCAGGTGGATCCGGCATCCCTTCCGTTGGATCACAGGTCCCGCCTGTATCTTCCAGTCAAGTACAAATTCGCGCTGTCTTTTGCGCTCGCGCTGCTATGGTCCGCGGTGTCGTGCCTTCTTGCGCAGGGATGGCTGAGGGAGATGAGTATCCAGTTGGGGGCAGTGTGCGCCCACCTGATCGTGTACGGCATCGCGATTTTGCCAGGGGGAATGAACGCGTTCTTGCTGTCGAGCCTGTTGCTGGATCGCCGGCCCCGGCTTCGCACAACCCATGAGCCACTGCCGGGACTCAGCATTCTGGTCGCCGCCTATAACGAGGAAGAATCCATCGCCCAAACCATCGAGAGCATTGCACGGCAGGAGTATGCGGGGCCGCTGCAGGTGATTGTGATCAACGACGGCTCGACAGATGGCACGGCGCACCAGTTGGACGGACTCGAATATCCATGGCTGGAAGTCATTCACATGCCGAAAAATGTCGGCAAGGCGCGCGCGCTCAACGCGGGGCTTGAGCGCGTGCGCCACGGCCTGACGGTCACTGTCGACGGCGATTCATACCTGTACCGCAATGCTCTCGAAAACCTGATTCGCCGTTACCAGAACGACCCGCCAAACACGCGGGCAGTCGCGGGAGCGGTGCTGGTGCGCAATTCGCGAGCCAACCTCGTCACGCGAATTCAGGAATGGGATTATTTCCACGGCATCGCGTCCGTGAAGCGTCTGCAAAGCCTTTACCAGGGCACCCTTGTCGCGCAGGGCGCATTTTCGGTGTACGACACCGCCGTTCTTCGCGAGGTCGGTGGGTGGCCGGGCGCGGTAGGCGAAGACATTGTGCTGACCTGGGCAATTCTGAAGCTCGGTTATCGGGTTGGCTACGCCGAAAACGCCTGTCTTTTCACGAACGCGCCCACGACGTGGCGCCAGTTCATTCGACAGAGACAGCGCTGGTCCCGCGGCCTGATGGAAGCGTTCAAGGTGCACTGGCAGCTTTTGTTCCACCCCCGCATGAGCACGTTGTTCATTTGGTGGAATCTCTTGTTCCCCTACATGGATCTGGTCTACACGCTCGCCTTTGTTCCCGGGCTGGTGCTCGCGCTGTTCGGCATCTACTGGATAGCGGGCCCCATCACGCTTCTGGTGCTGCCGATGGCCATGCTCGTCAACTGGATCATGTTCCGCATACAGGCGGGGATGTTCTCGGCACAGGGCTTGAAGGTGCGCCGCAACGCCTTCGGATTCATCTTTTATAGCCTCTTTTACGGCGTCGTCTTGCAACCCGCCTGTGTAGTGGGCTATGTGCAGGAATTTGTCACGCGCGGCAAGCGTTGGGGCACCAAGTAGCAACTGAATCGAAATGGGTAATTTATTCATGCAAGCAAGCCGCTCCCTCAGCACACCCGCGCCCTGGCTAAGAGTCGGCCTCGCCGGCGCACTGGCCATCGGCGCCGTCTCCGCCGCTTTCGGGCAGTCGGCGGATAGGCAGGCAACGCATAGCGCGATCACTGGAGACGCCCTGTTCAGCAACGACAGCGATCACTTCCGGGAGGCGCGCGGTTATCTTGGCTACCTGTTCTCGAACGGCTGGGGACTAGGTGGTGGCGTCACCTACTACGGTGCGCCCGACTGGTCGGCCCGCGGGCGCGGCCTGTTCGGACAATACCGGTCCGCCGATGCGCAGCAAACCCTGTCGGCCCGCGTCGGGGTCATGGACACTGACGGTCACACGACGCCTACGGGTGCGCTAGATTTCATGCGTCATGTCACGTCCGCCACGTCGCTCGGGGTGAGCGCGGAGCGCGACGTTGTCGATTCGATCAAGGGTATCGAAAAAGGACTGACGTACGACAGTCTCGCGCTGGTGCTGGACCACCAGTTCACCCCGAGATTCACAGTGGGCGCGGTTGCAGGCGCCATGTGGTTCTCGGATCACAACACCAGACCTTTCCTGCGCACGCGCTGGAGCTACGAACTCGTGCAGAACAGCGGGGTCAACGCTTATATCAAGACCCGGCACTACTACGACACTGATCCGGGTCTGGGCAACTACTATTCGCCGCGTTGGCTCGGAGAGGTCTCGGGTGGTTTTTCGTGGCGAGCCGCACTGAGCGACAAGGCGGTATTTTTTGTGAGCGCCGACGCTGGCCGCCAGAATACGGAGAGCGGCGGTACCGGCATCTGGGGTGCACGCATCGGTCTGCAGAATCATCGCAGCCGGAAAATGCAGTGGCAGGTGGCGGTCGAAACGACCAACAACCATACGTCTGGATTCTCTAGCGGCGGAGATGGGTACCGGTATACATCCGTAACTGGCCAGCTGGTTGTGCCCTTTAACTGAATCTGCGGCCTGGCAGTACGCTGCTGTTCTACCGCGCACAACAGGAACGACGTCGACGCATTGCGTATCAGGGCCGCCCCGCGGCTGCGCATCAGTAGCCTTGTTGCAGCGCCTTCGCGACTTCGGGGGTGCAATCGACAGGCACCAGGACTCGTGGGCATCAGGTCGGCTACCGGATACTTCTGGTTTGCGCTGGGCATCCCACTGCAGTATCATCCGGTATCATGCGATTTGATACTGATCGTAATCGATGATACCACTTGAAACCTTGCAGCCGGACCCTTGGCATTTTCCCCGTCCAGACCTCGCTGCTGCCTATCTCCAGGCCTTCGACCTGAAGCTTTCGTCTGCTCGCGGGCTATTTGCACGCCGGCGCATGGGAAAGACCGAATTCCTCCGCCGGGACCTGTTGCCAGCCGCGGCAGAGAGAAACTACCTCGTAGCGTATACGAACCTTTGGGACAAACGTTCCGCGCCGGACGAGGCCCTGGTCAGCGCACTTGCAGAAGCGCTCGAACCCCAGGGTGTGCGGGCGGTGCTCGCGAAGCTCGGTAGTCCGGTGAGGAAGCTGAAGGCGACCGCCAGGATCGCGGGAGCGGAGGGTTCCCTCGAAGCCGAACTCGGCGCGGCAGGCGACAGCGCAGTGGCGCTACGCGAGGTGCTCCGCCAGCTCGACAAACAAAAACGGCCGCTGCTCCTCGTCATTGACGAGGCGCAGGTTCTTGCTCTTGCGGACCACAGCGATTTCGCGCATGCGTTGCGCGCGGCACTCGACGTTCGCAAGGATCGCATCAAGGTGATCTTTGCAGGGAGTTCGGAGACGACACTGCGTGAGATGTTTGCCCGGGCCTCCGAGCCGTTCTACAACTGGGCGGCGCTCGAGCCGTTTCCCTTGCTTGGTGAAGAATTCGTCGCGTTCACGGTGAAGCTGCTCAACAGCATGGCCCGTCACAGGCTGACACTGGAGCAGGGCATGCACGCGTTCGAAGAGCTGCATCGAACGCCCGAGTTCTTCAAGCGGTTCGTCGAGCGGTACATGCTCTACCAGCTCCAGGGCGACGAGGCGGCGCTTGCGCATACGAGAACGTCGGTATTTTCGGACGAACACTTTCTGCGTCAGTGGACCGAGTTGAATCCCGCGGACCAGGCGATCGTGACCATGCTCGCGCGTGGGGAAGGGGATATCCACGGTGCCTCAGGTCTGGCGCGGCTCACAGCACTAACCGGAAAGCGGGCCACCAAGAACACGGCTGCCCACGCCTTACGCCGGCTCCAGTCTCACAATATCGTTACGAGACTAGCTATCGGTGACTACCGCATCGAGGATGAAGCATTCGCTGAGTGGGTGCGTCGCCGTAGGGATGTGCGGGCCTGAATGCGCGGTGTCGTCGATGCGCGGCATCATGTGGACCCTTTCCATATCCAAGGGCCGCACTCGACGGTTGACGGCTGCGAAGTCCGGCCGAGAAACGCGACTAACGGTCTACCGCGGACCCCGCCTCCCATATAGGTCGATTGCGCAAAAACCGGTGTCCAGACGGTTGGTATCTGCGCCCGTGATGCTCACGGCGGGCAAAAAACCCCGCAGATCGGGCAACGGATCTGGAGACCGAGGGGCGCGGCGCCACGGGAAGCAACCTGTTCCGTGCGCCGCGACATCGCCCGTCTATCCATTGACGCAGGGCGCGGCCCCATGACCGTGTTAGTCGAAGCGACTTTCGCCTTGCGCAAACGCCTTGTCATCCCCTCATGCTTCGAGGCCGAAAGCGCGTCTAAGACTCTTGTCGACCTGTCCGGACGGCGCGAAGCGGCGCAAAAAGCTCAATAGCTTCGCCCGTCCGTCCGCGGGTTGTCTGAACTGGCGCGTCCCTTCGGCGATTGCGAGGACTTTCTTCGCCACTTCATCCGGCGGCGGGGCGTTGCTCACCTGCTGCCGCACGGCATCGACGCTGCATGCCAGAGCGGCGGCATAGTCCTTGATGACCGCCTTCGTCCGCGTCGCGTTCGTATCGAGATTCGTGTTCGTAAAGCTCGGCTCTAGCAGCACGATCCGGACTCCAAAGGACCTCACCTCGTGATCGAGTGATTCGGACAGCCCTTCCAGCGCGTGCTTGCTGCTCGCGTAAAGCCCCATGAAAGGGGCTGGCAGGAAGCCGAGTACGGAGCTTATGTTGACGATCAGCCCACTGCGTCTGCTTCGCATCGAGGGCAAGACTGCCCTCACAACGCGCAAGACTCCGAAGACGTTCACGTCGAAAAGCGCTCCTGCCTCGGCGATGCTCGTTGCCTCGACAGGGCCGACGAGCGAAACGCCCGCATTGTTGACGAGGATGTCGATGCGGCCAGTCCGCTCGATTATCACCCTCACAGCGGCTGCGACCGACTCCTCGTCCTGCACGTCCAACTGGATCCACTCGATGCCCGGGACGCTGGTGACAGAATCAAGTCTTCGCACGCCGCCGAAAACCCGGTATCCAGCCGCCGCCAGCGTTCGCGCGGTCGCGCCCCCGATGCCGGAGGACGCTCCGGTGATCAATACAATTTTCTGTTCCATTGAATGCGTTTGAGTTTCGACTAATGGGCGTGTTTCAGGCAATTGCATGGACGAGGTTCGCCAGGTAAGCCTGGGTGCCCTCCGGGTCGGCCCTGAACGCCTTTGCCGTCGTCTGGGAAAGTTCGCCCGGGAAGACTTCGTCGTGGCCTGCGGCGAGCGCGTCGAGTGTGCCGACAGCGACCTCCCGCGGCGTCAGCTTGGGATCGGGCAGGGGAGCGCCGAGTGCCGTATCGGTTTGTGCCGGCATGACCGCCAGAACTTGAACGCCGCGTGACTTCAGTTCGGCGCGCATCGTACGTGTGAGATGCAATGCGGCTGCCTTCGACGCTGAATAGGTTCCGGCAACGGGAAGCGTGACATGCGCCAGAATCGAAAGAATATTGACGACCGCGCCGCCCGGACGAAATGCCGGGGTATCGCGCAGGGCCTGGGAAAGCGCGAGGACACCAAAATAATTCACTTCCATTTCCGCGCGCGCGCCAATCGTGTCGCTCGAAGACAGTGCGCCGGAAAAAGCGGCAGTCCCCGCATTGTTGATCAGCAGATTGATATCGGAAGCGATCTGCGCAGCGTGCGCGACCTGGTCGGGCCGGCTGACGTCCAGCTCGATGGCGACGAGCCGGTCCGAAACGGCAAGCAGATCCTGCACCGAGGTCAGATTTCGCACGCCGAGATAAATCTTCGATGCGCCACGGTCCAGCAACTCGCTGACGAACGCGCGGCCAATGCCGCCATTCGCACCGGTTAGCAGTACTACGGAACCTTCGATGTTCATGTTTGACTCCGGAAATATGGAGAGGTCAAGGGGAATTGCGATGGCCGCCCACGCCAGACTGACGCGGGCGGCACAGAGGCCCTCGGGCAGCAGGAGCTGTCTGCTCGAGGAAAAACAGGTCTAGTGCGCGTCCAGCATGATTCGCGCGACTTCTCCGGCGGCATCGATCTGTGGCCAATGTCCGGCATCGACCGCGTGAAGCGTAGCTTTGCGTGCCTGCGACTGGATGTGGTGCGCTACGCTCACGTGAAGGTAAGGATCGGCGTTGCCCCAGACGAGCTGAACCGGAACGTCGGAGCGCCTGAAGTCCACGAGGCGGGCCGTATTGGCGGCGATCTCCTCGTGCAGCTGGGACGTCATCTGCGCGAAGGCCACGGCTGCGCTCGGCTGTTGCCTGAAGTTGTTGTCGATCACGGGGCCGAGGAAATCGAAGTAGTTGACTTTCTGCGCATCGGTGAGCCCATGTTGAAGCAGGTTGCGCTGAAAATCGACGAGCCAGGCGAACTGCTGCGGGCTTTGGAGGAAATGCAGGGCCAGTGCGCGCAATTCCCGGTTCGAGAAAAGCTCGATGAGCTCGGGCACCCTCAACCCCGGAGAGGCCCCGTAGAAGACGTTCATCAGGACGACCGCGCTCGTGCGCTCGGGATGCTTCAGCGCGAAATTGACGGCGGCGGGACCGCCTGCGTCGTGGCCGACCGGGATGATCCGATCGAGCGCGAGGGCCTCGACCACGGCTTCGAGGTCGCCGAGTTGTTGCGGGAAGCTGTATTGCATGCCGTCCGGTTTATCCGACCCGCCGAAGCCGAGAAAGTCTACCGCCACCACTCTTCGCCCTGCTGCAACCAGATGTGGAATGAGCAGGTCGTAGATGTGCGAATCATCGGGAAATCCGTGCAGCACGACGAAGGCGGGTCCGTTGCCGGCGAAGTTGCGGACATAGACGCTGCCGCGATCGCGCGCGACGCGATGCTCGGCGAAAGCCGGGAGAGGCAGATTGGGAGATTCCATTTCAACGATTCCTTGAGAGATTGAGAACAGGCGCACCCGCGGCGTTTCACGGCGCGTCGCTCCTCCCGTTGCATGGGCCGTCTGCGCGGGCTGAGCGACTGCTCTCATAAAGCGCTTCGAGCCTGGGTCGCAGGCCGTTCAGGTCGTAGCCTGCGGCAGCGATTCGTTCGAGCACGGCGTCGGGCTCGAGTCCTGCACCCACGGACAACGCCCAAAGCGTGGCCGCACGCACGCCGGTGCGGCAATACGCCACGACGGGCCCTTCGAGCGCCGCCAGCGCGGCTGCGAATTGCCCGGCATCCTCCATCGTGGCCTTCCCCGGAACGATGGGAATCGCGGCGAAGCCGAGCCCGGCAGCGCTGGCCGCCTCCTGCATCTCGACGAGGGTGGGCTGGCCGGCTTCCTCGCCATCGGGACGATTGACGATGATGGACCGGAACCCCTGAGCCTTGACGGTGGCGACATCGGCAAGACTCAGCTGGGGACTGACCGAGAGGTGCGGTGCGAGCGGTCTAACGAGCATGGCGATATGTTTGAGGATGGTCTTGCGATTCAGGGAAGCCCGCATGGCTTCGCGTGTTTTCCGCACCGGGCGGTCGGTGCGCGGACACGTCGGGGCGAAAAGCGGGCGAATCCATCAGATCGTGTCGAGCGGAATCTTGAGGTAACGCGTGCCGTTGCTTTCCATGGGGGGAAGCGCGCCGCCACGCATGTTCACCTGGATCGCCGGCAGGATCAGCCTGGGTACCGCAAGCGTCGCATCGCGTGCGTTGCGTGCGGCGACAAACTCGCTCTCGGTCACGCCCTCGCGAACATGTACGTTCGACATGCGCTCGGCGCCGATCGTCGTTTCCCAGACATAAGCGTCTCGCCCAGGTGCCTTGTAGTCGTGGCAAAGAAACACCCGCGCCTGATCCGGCAGGCTGAGCAAGCGCCGGATCGAGCGGTAGAGTTGCCGCGCCTCGCCACCGGGAAAGTCTGCTCGCGCCGTTCCGTAGTCCGGCATGAATATCGTGTCCCCACAGAACACCGCGTCACCAATGACATAGGCGACGTCGGCCGGCGTATGGCCCGGTACGTCAAGCACCGCGCACCTGAGCGAGCCGATCATGAACTCATCGCCGTCGTCGAAGAGGGCGTCGAACTGGGAGCCGTCCCGCCTGAACTCCGACCCGACATTGAAGAGATCACCAAAAATCTGCTGGACCACCGTGATGGCACGGCCGATTGCTACCTTTCCGCCGACCTGTGCCTGCAGGTAAGGTGCCGCCGTCATATGGTCCGCATGCGCATGCGTCTCGAGCAGCCATTCAACCGAGAGACCTTCGGATTCGACGTAAGCAACGATCGCTTGCGCAGACTTCGTCGAGGTTCGCCCGGCTGCGGCGTCGAAGTCGAGCACGGGGTCCACGATCGCCGCGGCGAGCGTGCCGGGATCGTGCACGACGTGGCTCGCAGTGAACGTCGCTTCATCGAAGAATGTCCGGACGACAGGTGTTGCACGGTCACCGGCACGCGTCTGCAGAACGCTTGCCGACGCGTGTTGAAGCGGCTGATCCACGGCTTCCTCCCTCCTGGCGTTCCAGGCTTGCTATTCATTCGACCATGGAATGCCTGAATGATGCATTTCGTGAAGTGCTTCGCGTGCAGCCAGACTCGCACCAGTCTGCGAATATTCAGCGCGACGCCGGGTTGTCATTCGCGCGGCGACTTCAGGCGTCAGCGCGCAGGCAGGGTATCCCGTCAGGCTCGCGCCGGTCTTGGATAAAACTACGCATCGATGCACAAACCATGGGCGTTCGGCTTTCGAAAGGCCGACACGCTGTTTTCCGGGAAGGTATGCGAAAGCCTGCCTCGCGGCGCGAAGCGTCGGAGATCAATCGATCCGGATATTCGTCCCGCGCCTGATATCTCACGAGAGGACGGCTCCCGTCACCCGACGGCAAACTGTCTAGCGCGACCGGTTGTGCGCGCGCCAGTCCTTCGGGCCGCAACCTGCATAGCGGGTGAACACGCGGGAGAAATGGCTCTGGTCAAAAAAGCCGCAATCCAGAGCGATGGAGGCAAGGCTCGCGTCCGTATCGCGAAGCTTCGATTTTGCGCGTTCAATCCGGCGCTTCAACAGCCACTGATGGGGCGACATTCCGGTTGTCTGTTTGAAGGCTTCGGCGAAATAGCTCGCGGAAAGATCGCATTGGCCTGCAAGGTCGAGAATGGACGGGTTGACGCCGGGATGGCTCTCGACAAACTCCGTGATGCGCCGCATCTGCCAGGGAGCGAGCATGGCGCGCCGCCGACGGGATGGCGCGTCGGCTTGGCCGTAGCGCGTAACCACGTGCTCGCAGAATGCGAGGCCCACGTAGTCGAGAAATAGCGAGGTCGCCAGCGCCGGCTGCTCAAGAACGGGCAGCACGGCCTGGGTCAGGTGAAACAGGACAGGGTCGTATACACCGAATTCGCGCTGCATGAGGTCGCCGATGCGGCGGCGCCCCTTTTGCCACGTGAAGTCATCGATCGTGCTGCGGGATAGATAGAGCCGTACGGCGTCGAACGGCTTGTCAAGCCGACGTGTCGGCTCGCAGCGAAGGTCGAGCAGATAGCTCCAGCCCTGTCTGCAGGCCGCCGAGTCGTCGATACGGATTCCTGAATAACATATGTCCGGTTCGGGGCAGGCAACAAGCGGTATCTGAAAGATGACCGCTTCTTCGGGTGGTGGCGGGAGTGAGCGGCCAGGTTGCGGCCGGTCGTTTCGCAGCCTCGAGAAGGTAACCGGCGGCGCGAGCGGTGCAACGCTCGCCTGCAGTGTCGGCGCTTGCCGCAGACGAAACCGTCCGGCAAGGGCTCTGTCCGGGGCGTGCTGGCCGGAATCCGCATCGATTTTCTCGTTCATTCAACGTCACCATGAATGCCGCCGTTCCGATGTTTTGAACCGTTGAAGAGCAGCTGGGTTGAACGACAGCCAGGTTAGCTTAACCCGGCTTCATGGCTCTCGCGTTATCGCGCTTGCCTGTCCCAGATTGTGTGCTCCGTCCCGGTGCAACATTGCGCGCGGACCCGTATTTCCGCCGCGGCGGCCGGTCCGATACGCCGCCGATATGGAATCGTCAAACAGCGCACTGTCCGCTACAACTCATGGGGCGCTTGCGGCGGCAATCTGCGCGCCAGAATGTGCGGGCGAGGGCTTCTGCGTTTGCAGCGTTTCCGGATTCCAGCCGCCACCGAGCGCCCTGAACGTCGCAATCGCCGCTCGCGCGGATTCCGTTTGCGCCTGCGCCCTCGCGTCCGAAGCCTGCAGCAGGGTTTCATCGGCGTGCAGCACATCGATGAAGCTCGCGGCGCCGCCACGGTACGCCGCCATCGAGGAGTCCTTCGCTTTCGACAATGACGACTCCGCGTGCGACAGGGTGGCGGCCTGAGCCTCCCGGTTCACGAGCGAAGAGAGCGAATTTTCGACGTCCTCGGTGGCACGAAGGACGGCCTGGCGATAGGCCGCGAGGGCTTCCGCGTCGGCGCCTTTCGCTTCGCCGACGTCGGCGTTGATGCGCCCGAAGTCGAACAGGCGCCAGCGGAGACCGACGAGACCTGCCATCTGGCTGGCGCCGCCAGTAAACAAGGTGCCGGCCGCTGCCGAGGTCGCACTGCCGAGGAACGCGCTCAGCGAGACAGTCGGGTAATACTCGCTGATTGCCGCGCCGATGCGGGCATTGGATGCCGCGAGATGACGTTCTGCGGCGATCAGGTCGGGGCGCCGTTGCAGAAGATCCGCCGGTGTTCCCATATCCGCAATGGAAGGGGCGGCGGGGATTGAACGCGCATCCGCGAGGTCTGCGCGGTGCGTACCCGGAGGGGAGCCCAGCATGACATCGAGGGAGTTCAATGCCGCGTCCAGGCCCGCATTGAGCACGGGCACCGTTGCCTGCACCTGGTCGAGCGATCCTTGCGCCTGCTGGACCTGATAGTCGGCGGCCGCGCCTTTCGAGTAGAGGAGCTTCACGTCGGCGAGCAGTTGTTCCTGCGTTTTCACCTGCCGGTTCGCAATATCCAGACGTGTCTGAAGCCCCCGTATCGTGACGTAGATATCCGCAGTTTGTGCGGCGACGGCAAGTCGGGTGGCGACAGCCGCTGCCTGGGTCGCCGAATAGTCTGCGAGCGCAGCTTCGCGCTGCCTGCGCAGTCCGCCGAAAATGTCGATCTCCCAACCGGCTTCCAGGTTGACTTCATACTCGCTGCCCCAACGCTTGAAACCCGGCTGTGCGTTGAGAAGCTGGCCTACCGGCGTATCGACAGACTGGTAGGCTCGTGCCGCCGAACCCGAAACCGTGGCCGAAGGGAGCAATGCAGCGTCGGCAGCACCGAGGCGCGCACGGGCCTGGTCGATTCGCGCGACGGCCTGGGCGAGGTCCAGGTTCTGGGCGAGCGCAAGCGACACGTAGCGGGTCAGGAGGGGATCGTTGAATCCTTCCCACCAGGCCGACAGATTCGCCGAGGGAGCGGCCGCCGTCTTTGCGGCCGGCGGCTGCGTCATATAGCCCTGCGCGAGCGGTGCGTCGGGCCGGTGATAGTCGGGGCCCACGGTGCAGGCAGAAAGAACGGCGGCGCTCAACAGGAGCAGAAGAGGTCGATGGGAAAACATGGGAGTCTCGAAGAGTGGCAACGTAGTGACCAATATACAATACGGTCACTGGTTGTCAATCACTCTTTGAGAAGTTAAGCTTGAGCCATGAACAAGCCCATTGCCTCCGCCCAGCCGTCCCGTGGTCCTTCGGACCATGAGGTTCGCGCCCAGATCGTCGACGCAGCGACCGAATATTTCACCCGCTACGGCTACGAAAAGACAACCGTTTCCGACCTTGCGAAGGAAATTGGTTTTTCGAAAGCCTACATTTACAAGTTTTTTGACTCGAAGCAGGCCATAGGCGAGGTGATCTGCGCGAATCGCCTGGCTGCCATCGTCGAGGCCGTGAGCGAAGCGGTGAGCGACGCCCACAGCGCAACCGAAAAATTCCGCCGTATGTTCAAGGCGTTACTGGCCTCCGGCAGCGCACTCTTCTTTCAGGATCGCAAGCTCTACGATATCGCCGCCGTTGCAGCGGGCTCGCCATGGCCTTCGGTCGCGGGCTACGAGGAGCAGATCCGGAAACTGCTCTCCGATATCGTGCTGCTCGGGCGCGAGACGGGCGAATTCGAGCGTAAGACGCCACTCGACGAAACGGTGAATGCGATCTTCCTCGTCATGAAGCCGTATTTCAGTCCGCTGCTCCTTCAATACAACCTCGACGCGGCTGACGAAGCGACGGCCCAACTGGCGAGCCTCGTGCTCAGAAGTCTGGCTCCCTAAAATTTCGCGTTGTGACTATTGACTGATTTGGTCACCAGGATCAGAATGAGGCCTCCTACTCGTCGCAAGGAGCGACCTCATGTTCCGGCACCGTTACATTGTCTACACCCTGAGCCTGGCATCGCTCGCGCTTGCGGCCTGCGGTGACAGCCATATCCCCGACGCGCGCACCGAAGCCCCGCTCGTGCGCACGGCCGTGGTCCATAGCGCCCCGGGGGCGAGCCGCTCCTTCACGGGGGTGGTCGGCGCCCGCGTGCAAAGCGATCTCGGGTTCCGGGTTCAGGGAAAAATCACCGAGCGTCTCGTCGATGCGGGGCAAACGGTCAAACGCGGCCAGCCCTTGATGCGCATCGACCCGATCGATCTCGGATTGCAGG
This sequence comes from Paraburkholderia sp. JHI2823, assembly GCF_038900695.1. NCBI lineage: Bacteria > Pseudomonadati > Pseudomonadota > Betaproteobacteria > Burkholderiales > Burkholderiaceae > Paraburkholderia > Paraburkholderia sp. JHI2823. The sequence continues at coordinate 71,164 of NZ_JAYMRY010000020.1, forward strand.
CGCGCTCACAGCAGGAACTGGTCAGCGCCGCCCAGGCGCGGGCCACGCAGACGGCTGACGATGAGGCCCGCTACCGCGATCTCGTGGCGGCAGGTGCGGTGTCGGCGTCGACGTACGAGCAGCTCAAGGCGGCCGCCGATTCCGCCAGGGCGCAGCTTGTAGCGGCAAAGGCGCAGGCCGATCTCGCGAACAACGCGTCCGGCTACGCCGTGCTGCTGGCGGATGCGGACGGCGTGGTGGTCGAAACCCTGGCCGAGCCGGGTCAGGTCGTCGGCGCAGGCCAGATTGTCGTACGTCTTGCGCACGCAGGGCCGCGCGAAGCCGTTGTTCAGCTTCCCGAAACACTTCGGCCCGAGCCGGGCTCGGCTGCGCAGGCGACGCTCTACGGCGCCGGCAGCAAGAGCGTTCCCGCCACTTTGCGGCAGCTCTCGGACTCCGCCGATCGTCTGACGCGCACTTACGAGGCCAGGTATGTCCTCGGCGGCGCGCTTTCCGACGCTCCGCTTGGCGCCACGGTGACGCTCAACCTGCCAGGCGACGACGGACAGCGGCAGGCCGCGCTCGAGGTACCCGCAGGCGCGTTGCTCGATCCGGGAACCGGCACGGGCGTCTGGACGATCGAAGGATCGCCGGCGCACGCGTCCTGGCATAAGGTCCACGTCGCGGCACTCGGCAACGAGACGGCGACCGTGACCGGCGATCTCCGCGAAGGCGAGCAGGTCGTCGCGCTTGGGGCTCAGCTGCTTCACGACGGCGAAAAGGTGCGCCTCGCCAATGACGGCATGACCACGGCGTCGGTCACACGCGAAGGAGAGGCGCAATGAGCGGCTTCAATCTGTCGGCCCTCGCCGTTCGCGAGCGCTCCGTCACTCTCTTTCTCATCATTCTGATTTCCGTTGCGGGGATCGTCGCGTTCTTCAAGCTCGGGCGCGCGGAGGATCCGCCCTTTACCGTCAAGTCGATGACGGTCATCACGGCATGGCCCGGCGCTACCGCGCAGGAAATGCAGGAGCAGGTCGCCGAACCGCTCGAAAAGCGCATGCAGGAGCTGCGCTGGTATGACCGCACGGAAACCTATACCCGTCCTGGACTGGCATTCACCACGGTGACGTTCCTGGATAGCACGCCGCCTGCCGAGGTTCCGGAGCAGTTCTACCAGGCCCGCAAGAAGCTCTCCGACGAGGCAGCGAATCTGCCCCATGGCGTGATTGGTCCGCTCGTCAATGATGAGTACTCCGACGTAACGTTTGCGCTGTTCGCGCTGAAAGCGAAAGGGCAACCGGAGCGCTTGCTCGTGCGTGACGCCGAGGATCTGCGTCAGCGACTCCTCCACGTACCGGGCGTCAAAAAGATCAACATCGTCGGCGAGCAGGCCGAACGCATCTACATCTCGTTTTCGCACGACCGTCTTGCGACGCTCGGCGTGACGCCGCAAGACATCTTCGCGGCGCTCAACGGCCAGAACGTGCTGACACCGGCAGGTTCGATCGATACGGCTGGGGCGCAGGTCTTCATTCGTGTCGAGGGCGCCTTCGACAAGCTGCAGAAAATCCGCAACACCCCGATTGTCGTTCAGGGCCGCACGCTCAAGCTTTCGGACGTGGCAAGCGTCGAACGCGGGTACGAAGATCCGGCGACATTCCAGATCCGGAACAACGGTGAACCGGCGTTGCTCCTTGGCGTGGTCATGCGGGACGGCTGGAACGGTCTGAGCCTCGGCCAGGCGCTCGACAAGGAAGTCGCATCGATCAATTCGGGATTGCCGCTGGGTATGAGTCTTACGAAGGTGACCGACCAGGCCGTGAATATTCATTCGGCCATCGACGAATTCATGGTCAAGTTCTTCGTTGCCTTGCTCGTGGTGATGGTGGTGAGCTTCGTCAGCATGGGCTGGCGCGTCGGCATCGTGGTGTCGGCCGCGGTGCCGCTGACACTCGCGGGCGTGTTCGTCGTCATGGCTGCGACGGGCAAGAACTTCGACCGTATCACGCTTGGATCGTTGATTCTCGCGCTGGGCCTGCTGGTGGACGACGCCATCATCGCCATCGAGATGATGGTCGTGAAAATGGAGGAAGGCTACAGCCGGGTGCAGGCATCGGCTTACGCGTGGAGTCACACTGCCGCGCCGATGCTTTCGGGCACACTGGTCACCGTAGTCGGCTTCATGCCGAATGGCTTTGCCCACTCGACGGCTGGCGAATACACCAGCAACATGTTCTGGATCGTCGGCATCGCGCTGGTCACTTCATGGATCGTTGCGGTCGTCTTCACACCTTATCTGGGCGTCAAGCTGCTGCCCGATATTCCGAAGATCGAGGGTGGTCATGAGGCGATTTATAACACTCCGAACTATCAGCGTTTTCGCGAGTTCCTTGTGCGCGTGGTTCAGCGCAAGTGGATGGTCGCGGGTATCGTAGTCGGATCGTTCGTGGTCGCCGTGATGGGAATGAGTGTGGTGAAGAAGCAGTTCTTCCCGACTTCCGATCGGCCGGAAGTTCTGGTCGAAGTTCAGATGCCCTATGGCACCTCCATCGAACAAACCGCCGCGGGAACGAAAAAGGTCGAAGCCTGGCTCGCGAAGCAACCCGAAGCAAAAATCGTGACGTCGTACATCGGGCAGGGTGCGCCGCGATTCTATCTGGCGATGTCTCCCGAACTTCCCGATCCGTCGTTCGCAAAAATCGTGATACGCACGAATGACGAGAAAGAGCGGGAAGTGCTCAAATTGCGTTTGCGCAAGGCCATTGCGGAGGGTTTGCTGCCCGGCGCGCAGGTCCGCGTGACCCAGCTCGTGTTCGGTCCTTATTCGCCGTATCCCGTTGCCTTCCGCGTCATGGGCCCCGACCCGCAGAAGTTGCGCTCCATCGCCGCGCAGGTCGAGGGCGTCATGAATGCCAGCCAGATGATGCGAACGGTCAATACCGACTGGGGTCCGCTCGTTCCCACCATGCACTTCACGCTGGACCAGGATCGCCTCGGGGCAGTTGGATTGACGTCCAGTTCGGTCGCCCAGCAGTTGCAGTTTCTTCTGACCGGCATACCCATCACGAACGTACGCGAGGATATCCGTTCCGTGCAAGTGGTCGCGAGATCGGCGGGCGACACCCGGCTCGATCCGGAACGAATCAGCGGGTTCACCTTGATCGGTTCCGCCGGCCAGCGTGTGCCGCTGTCCCAGGTGGGGAAGGTCGATATCAGGATGGAGGATCCGATCCTTCGCCGTCGCGACCGCACGCCGACGATCACCGTTCGCGGCGACATTGCGGAGGGCTTGCAGCCGCCCGATGTATCGACGGCGATGCTGGCGAAGCTTCAGCCGGTGATTGCTCAGCTCCCGGACGGTTACCGGATCGAGGAGGCGGGGGCGATTGAAGAAGCTGGCAAGGCGACGAAGGCGCTCGTGCCACTCTTTCCGATCATGATCGCACTCACGCTGCTGATCATCATCTTCCAGACGCGGTCCATCCCGGCCACGATGATGGTGTTTGCGACCAGTCCGCTCGGGTTGATCGGCGTGGTTCCGACGCTGTTGCTGTTCAACCAGCCATTCGGGATCAACGCGCTGGTGGGGCTCATTGCGCTCTCCGGCATATTGATGCGCAATACGCTGATCCTGATTGGCCAGATCGAGCAGAATACGCGCGAAGGGATGACGCCTTTTCATGCGGTGGTGGAGGCGACCATCCAGCGCTCGAGACCGGTCATACTCACCGCGCTTGCGGCGATGCTCGCCTTCATCCCGCTTACGCACTCCGTGTTCTGGGGCACGCTGGCCTACACCCTGATTGGCGGCACCTTCGCGGGAACGATCATGACGCTCGTGTTCCTGCCCGCGATGTACGCCATCTGGTTCAAGATCAGGCCTGAAGCCGGCAAGGCTCCGGCCGCCCATGAGGAGAGCGAGAGCACGATCGCGTAGCCGCCCTCGCGTGCAATCACGGAACCTTGTGCTCGCTTGTCCGCGGAACGTGTTCAAACGTGCGGAGGCACTTTTTGAACTCGCCTCTTGTACAAAGAGCATGTTCCGGCGATGCGACGGTGAATGCGTCACCGTCGATATCATAAAGGGCGGTCAACAAGTGATAAGGCCACAGGATGCCGGACCTGCCGTGCGATGGGGTGATTAGTCTTTTGCTCTCCTGGACGCGGAGCGAGCCGGTCCTCAATTGGCAACCTGCATTCATCCGAATTTGACTGGCAGAGTTCGGTGCGTCAGGCGCTGGTAGTTCACGCGGATTGGAGACTGGACTCGCCGAAGTTCAAAGGCTAGCAGTGTTCGTCCAGTGCAGCCTCAAGGCTGCAGTACGCGACGCCACGTTCGACGTCGTCCCGCCAGCTTGGACGTGGACGACCCCCTTCGTCGCGAAAGTACATCACTCCTTTGAGGTCGAATTCGTGCGGAAGGTATTTATCAGACTGTGAGGTGCTCAGTTCGCTGAGGGAATAGGGGAGCCGACCGTGGTCCTTCTGGAACGCGAGAGCGGCCGATGCAGCGACGCGTAGTTCCCTTTGCGGCCAGTTCTTCTTCTGCTGGGAGACGCGTTCGCGTACGTGCTAGGAGATCACCATCGAAGCGAAGCCGGCGATGAGAGCGAAGGTGGCGATGACGACGTAATCGCGCGCGATTCTTGCTGCGGTTATTGACATGGGTTGTCTCCGGTTTCAGGGAATTGCATGTCAATATTTCTATCATGCGTCGCAGTCAAGGCAAGCAGCACGCGGTCGTACAACAGCACAGACTGGGATGCGATCCACAAGCCTCGCATACACAATAGCTTCAATGGATTGCCGGTTGGCCACGCGACCAGCGCGCCTGATGGTCACAGCGGGTGCGCGGTCCGCTAGTTGTCGTCGTCAACGTTGTCGAGGTCAGCGAAGGCTTCGCGCAGCAGCGCTTCCTGATCGGCAAAGCGCCGTTTGTCGCGTGGCCGACTACAACCTGTCGAAGCGCACGGATGTCTACCTGCAAGGCGCCTTCCAACTGGTCGCGGGCGACAGGACCGGCTCGTCGCTCGACCAGGCATACGTGCCCGGTGCGCAGGATCTTTCATCGACCTCGGGGCAGCTCGTTGTGCGTGCTGCCATGCGGCATAGCTTCTGAGTGCAGACGAAGAACGGTGAATCGATCCAGAACGAGTACAGCAACTGCGCGTAGCCCTTGTTCAGGCCGAACTCGGCGTCATCGGCGGCTACTCAATGATACGTTGGCCCGCGATGAACTGCATGAGGCCAAGCGGGCGGTTGGAGCCGGAGGGGCACAGATAGACCTTCACGACCGCCCATTTCTCAATCAAATCCGTTGTCACGACAGAGCCCTCACGCGCCGTCACGATGCTCCAGTTCCCTCATGAAGTTCGCCGCCTCGCATCAGACGCCGGGCGATGTCGGCCGTTTGCAGCGACCCGCGTTCAGTCGGCGAATGGGCCGCGAGATAGCGGACGACCGCAATAAGGACATGCCTCCCCTCGGCAGTATTGCCCCAGGCAGCAAACTGCCGGACGCCTGCCTCCAGCATCTGATAGGCATGGAAGCCCGCGTCCTCACGCAGCACCGCAAACGCGAGCGTGGAGATCAGCGCCTGTGGCGGATAGCCGAGCGTGAGATGGCGCGCCACCAGCCTTGCCGCAGGATCAACCTGTCGCTGCCGGTCGAAGGCGTCGAGCAAGGCGGTGCGGATCGCCTCGGCATCGGCAGGAAGGTCATCGAGTTGATCGTTGTCCTCGCCCGGGAAGCGGGCCGGTGGCACGTTCAGATAGCGGGCAAGGTAGAGCGCCATGGCTCCGTGCATTATGCTGCGCACGGCAGGGACGTAACCGTCGATGCCTGAGGTTCCGATCCGCTTTAGCATCTGGTGGACCGCGTTGGCATGGGTAAAGACGTGGTGCGCCGTCTCCCAGTCGGCGTGCTCGTTGGCGTTGCCGAAGCGGGCCACGCGTAGCGCCGCCCCATAAGCGAGGGATTGGCCGAGGTCAGCAGGGGCGGCGCCAGCGCGGATCGCCCCCTTCAGCGCATCAATGATCCTCGCTGGATCGTCTCCGAGCAGTTCCGAGGCGAGCGCCGCATGGTCCGACCAGCCTTGCAAGCCGCGCCCGGCAGCGAAAAGTTGCGCCATCTGGCTGGCTGATTCGTCACATAGCGCGACAAGATCAATGGGCTGCCGCCAGGCGGTTGATTCCTCTGCGCCGCGGGCGGCCACCATCTGAGCGACGATAGTAGGCAGCAAAGCTGACGCGTGCTCCCAGCCGATCAGGTCGAGGCACTCGAACGCCTTGTTGATGAAGTCGAGCGAATGACCGGTGTCGGCGAACGCCCGATCGGTCCCGGCCGAAAGAAGGGCATCGGCGAGCATGGCGGGTGAGGCACCAGCAGAAATCGCCGTCAATAGCGTGCGCTCGGCTGCCTCGCGATGGCGCACGTTGGTCCAAAGGCGCAGCCAGCGCTTGAGCGCGGCTGGCTCCGGCCGGCTTCCAAGCGACGCCCGTTCCCGCCGCGGCGCCTTGCCCTCGCAGTCCGCCGCCACACGGCTTGCGCCGTGGAACAGGGCGAGATAGGCGTCGTCCGCTGGCAGCGCGGGCAACAGATTGGCGAGCGCGGTTAGTATCGTGAGACCGACGCCCCAGCCGTCACGGTTTTGCGCCCCGAACAGCGTCACCTGCTGCACGACATCGACCGCTGGTACGTCGGCCGCGAGCTGACCATACACGGCTTTGGCGATGACGAGTCCGAGGTCGTGTGCGAGGCCGTCCGCAAGCCGCTGATGCCAGTGCGCCGCGGGATCTGAATGACGAAACGTTGTCGCCACCCAGACGTCGCCATTGCGCACCTCGACCGCGTAGCTCGGTACATCGTCCGCCCAAAGGTCGAAGGTGCAGCCGCTTTCCAGATCGAAGCGGGCGTGGTGCCAATGACAGGTCAAGATGCCGTCCTCGACAGTGCCCCGCTCGAGCGGGAAGCCCATGTGGGGGCAACGATTGTCGAAGGCGAAGACCCGCCCTCGGTCGTGGATTACAAGAATCGGTCGATGGCCCCCTTGCACAACGAGCCGCCCTTTCGCCTTCAGCTCTTCAAGGCACCCAACGAGCACGAATTCGTTATTCGGCGCGTCCATGCGCATACCTCCTGCACTGGCTCCTTAAGGGACGTCGTAGCTACTTCCGTCCCCTTGTTGAGATAAGGATACTCTTATGCAAGATACGAAAGGCATTGGGCGTGAATGTGCACCGTCTCAGTTGCAGCGCCCCACTGGCGAGGCGGTTACAGGGTTGCGTTCCTGGTATTGAGGATCGACAAAGATCTTTGCGCGGCACGTCGCAATATCCGGCTTTCACCGTCCACACGGTGATATCTAATCGTCATCCTTTTTGCGGCCGTGCCTCGAGATAGCCGACCTGTACCGGCGGCACGAACCACGCGAGACACAGGCCGACCATCGCAGCCACGGCAGCCACGATGAGGCCCATGTGGATCGAATCCACGAGCGCGCTGCGCGCCGAGCTCATCATTGCGTCGCCGGCGTGGCCGGCACTCACGAGGCGATTGATGAGCGCGGCCTGGTCGGCGCGGTCCACGAGCAGTTCGGGACTCGCAAACGACTTGAACCACTGCGCCGCCTGATACGAGTCCAGCGAACGATTCACGCTGATCGTGTAAAGGTGCCCGAGCAACGCGCCTGTCATCACTGTGCCCAGCATGCCGCCAAATGTGCGCAGCGACTGCAGCAATGCGGTGGCGGCGCCGACATGGTCTCGCGAGACGATCTGCTGCGAGCAGACCGTGAGGCTCGTGCCTACGAGGCCCAGCCCCAGGCCGCTCGCGCCCATACACGCCATCCACACGAGGTGCGGCTCGTTGCCTCGCAGAACGACCACCGCGAGGCTCGCAAAAGCACACAACGCGAAGCCGACGTAGAGGACCGCATTGGCGCGCCGGATGCGCGTGACCACGCGGTTGTTGATGAAGCTTCCGACCGTCGTGCCGAGCAGCAGCGGCGTGATCAGCATGCCAGAGGCCCGCGGAGACATCGCATAGCCGCCCTGGAGCAGCAGCGGCACGTAGAAAACCAGAGAGAACAACGCGAACCCACCGAGCACTGACATTGCAAAAAGCGCACCGAGCTTGCGGTCGAGCAACATGTCCACGGGGATGATCGGATATCCCATGCGCTTTTCCCAGAAAAAAAGCGTCAGCGAACAGACCAGCACGATCACAGCCAGCACGATCGTCGAATCCGTCCATCCTTGCCTCGGCACGAGTTCGATCGCTAGCTGTAGCGCGCCGAACGTGACGGCGACGACGAATGCGCCGAGCCAGTCGAGACGCAGCCGCGCGCCGTCGCGGGCATGGCGCAGATGCGGAAGGAAAGTGCGCACGAAGTAGAGCGCCGCTACACCTATCGGTACGTTGACGAAGAACACGAGTCGCCAGCTTCCGTGCTGGGTCAGCATGCCGCCGAGCGTTGGCCCGACCGTGTTCGCAAGGCCAAACGCCGAGGTGACGAACACCAGCCAACGCAGGCGTAGCCTCGGGTCGGGAAACAGGTCAGCGACGGTCGCGAACACCGTTCCCAGCATGATGCCGCCACCGATTCCCTGAAGGCCGCGCGCGAGCACGAGAAACAGCATGTTGGTCGCCACCCCGCAGAGCACCGATGCGAGGGTGAAGACAAGGATGGCGGCCAGCATGAAGGGCTTGCGACCGAACAGATCGCCAAGACGCCCGAAAATCGGAATTGTGATGACCGATGCAAGCATGTAGGCCGTCGCGACCCATGCATAGAGCTCGAAACCCTTAAGCTCCGCGACGATGCGCGGCATCGCGGTGCCAACGATGGTCTGGTCGAGCGCGATCAGCATCGAAACCGACGCGACTCCGAGCATCGCCAATATCGACTCGCGAAACGGCAGCAGTTGCCGTCCTTGATCGTGAAGATCATTGCCGGTGGCCATGAAGCGCTCCTTGCCGCTGTGAAGCGGCTGATCTGCTGTGCGGCGTCCGGCTTGGGCAAACCGGGCGGGCGTGTGCAACCTCCATGCGATGTGCAGTGATGGTACGCCTGCAAACGCCAATGTGACGGCAGAATCACGGGTGTTCGGGTCCGAAAGCGAGCTGGAGCCGACGCTGCGTCCTTGCGAGGGCGTCGATGAACGGCTGTACGTGGCCGACTCTACTCATTCACGAAGGTAGTCCGAAAGCTGCCTTCGACGATTTCAACGTCCGGTCTGTGGAGACTCGTCGAACCGGTGCTCTCGGCCACGACCTGCCGTCCGGCGTGCCAGGGAACCTTCCGTTCGAACGGCTGCATTGCTTCGGAAACCTACGGACGAGTCACGCGCACAAGTCGGCCTTCGTCGACATTCGCGTATGGGTCAAAGATTCAATCAGCGCGGACAGAGAAGGTCACGCAAGAATAGCGTGCACCTCGTACCATTTGACCAGACGGATATGAACAAGGGTCAAATCGTCGCGATCGGGCTCGGCTCCCGGATAGTGCAATGCATGCGAAGCATAGGAAGACTGCTCGCGCATGGCACTTCCCGAACGGTTGGGAAAGCGCTACGCTCAAATTTCATCTCGAGCGAACTCACGGATGTCGCCCAAGGAACACCAATCCGAATTGCAGCCGCTGCATCGCCGGTGGTTGGCATCGATTGCGAGAATCCCTCGAGGTGGCATCGCGATGGCGCTGCTGCTGCGCGTGGTGCTTTTCAGTTCCGTGGTCACATTGATCCTGACTGTCCTGCAGTTGACCTTGAGCTACCGCAGCGAGCGGGCGAATCTCGAGAGCCGGTTTGGCGAGATTGATCAGGCCACGTCGCGCAGCCTGGGCGAGAGCTTGTGGGCAATGGACTCAGAGCAACTCAAGGTGCAGCTCGATGGAATATTGCGCCTGCCCTCCATTCGCGCAGTGCAGGTGCGGGAGACGCTTTCGCCCGCCGACGTCTTCACGATTTCTCGCGGCGAGCGGCCCGCCTCCGCTGCCGTGGCGAAGGAGTTCACGCTGGTCTGCTGCGGTGCACACCCGGAGAACATCGGCGTGTTGCGCATCGAGGCCACCCTTACAGACATCTACCGCGATCTGGCGGCGCAGGCTCTGGTCATTCTCTTGAGCAACGCCGCCAAAACATTCCTGGTCGCGTTCTTCATCAGTCTTGGTGACTCGCTGTCGTCCCTGCACGGCGTCATGGGCACGATGTTCGCGCTCTACCACCGGGACGTCCATGGCGGCAAGGGCCAATACATTGACGTGGCACTTTACGAGTCGGTGTTCAACGTTATGGAGAGCCTGATCCCTGAGCAAGATCTCATGGGTCATACCCGTGAGCGCACGGGAAGTTCTTTGCCTGGCATCGCGCCAACGAATGCCTACCGCTGCAACGACGGCAACCACGTGCTGGTGGCGGGCAACGGCGACGGCATCTTCCGTCGCCTGATGAAGTCGATCGAGCGGGATGACCTGGTCAACGACCCCCGGTTTGAGCACAACGATGGTCGGGTCGCCGGCGTTCAGGAAATCGACGGCGCCATCGAGGCGTGGACGTCCGTTCGCTCCCAAGAGGAGGTATTGGCCGTGCTGTCGAAGGCAGGTGTTCCGGCAGGGAAGATCTATTCAGCGGCGGACATCATGAGCGATCCTCACTACGAGGCGCGCGAGATGATCCATGACATAGAAACGAAGGACGGAACGCGTATGAAGGTGCCCGGCGTCGTCCCGAAACTGAGCGGGACACCCGGCCAGATCCGCGAGTCCGCGCCCGCGCTCGGTGAGCATACTTTCGCAGTGTTACGCGACCTCGGCCTGAGCGCTGGGGAGCTTGATGACTTGCGCGAGCAGCACGTGATTGCCTGAGGCTCCCCAGTCAACGGAGAAATCGAATGCAGCACGGAAATAATCAGCGGGTCTACATTCAGGACGTCGCAGTGCGCGACGGATTCCAGATCGAGCCCGAATTCATCCCTACCAGCGAGAAGATCGGTCTGATCGATACGTTGAGCCGAACTGGGCTCGCGAAGATTGAGGTCACTTCGTTCACATCGCCCAAAGCCATTCCTGCGCTTGCGGACGCCGAGGCTGTCATGCAGGGCATCGAGCGTGTCCCTGGCGTGATCTACACCGTACTTGTGCCCAACGTGCGCGGCGCCGAGCGCGCACTGGCCTGCCGTGCCGACGAACTCAACATCGTCATGTCGATGAGCGAGACGCACAACTTGACCAACCTGCGGATGAAGCGAGAGCAGTCGTTCTCACAGCTCGCTGAGGTCATCGAGTTTGCACGCCCGACCGGCGTGGCCTTGAACGTGTCGCTGTCGTGCGCCTTCGGCTGCCCGATGGAAGGTGTCGTCGAGCAAGACGAGGTGTTTGGCTGGGCGCATCGCTTTGTCGATCTCGGCGTCGACGGCATCACGCTTTGCGACACTACCGGGATGGCGCATCCCACCCAGGTGCAGGTTATGTGCACTGCTTTCAAGCAAGGCTGGCCGAGCACTGAACTCACGCTGCATTTTCACAATACGCGTGGCATGGGACTCGCCAACGCGATAGCCGCGCTGGAGGCCGGTGTGGATCGCTTCGACGCCTCGTTGGGAGGGTTGGGCGGCTGTCCTTACGCGCCCGGCGCGACGGGAAATATCTGCACCGAAGATCTGACGCACATGCTGGCTCTCAGCGGATACGACACCAATGTGGATCTGGACCTCCTGATCGCCTGTGGTCGTCGCCTCCCGGCTATGGTCGGTCACGATGTGCCGGGCCAAGTCGGCAAGGCCGGCAAGGTTTCGGATCTGCATTCCGTACCGCAGTGGCTGCCCGAAATCAAGGCTCGCGCAGACGCCAAGTTGGCGCTCGCCTGAGGAGGCAGTCCTGTGTCCGCCCCCCCACTTCGGCTCTGCCCCTGCCGCGTATCCTGCTCACTCGCCGCTGGCCAGCGGCAGTGGAACGAAACCTCGCGCAATTGTTCGATGTCGTGCTGAATCACGACGATCTGCCGCTCGGTCGCGTGCGACTTAAGGATGCGATGACGAAATTGTGCTTCGCGCAACGATAGACCCAACTTTGCTTGCCTGAGCGCACGCTCACACTAGAGTGTTTTTGGTCGCCCGGCCGTCCACTGGTATGACATACGCGGCGAAAGTTGTAGGTCGAAATGCGCCGGCGCGAGGCGCCAGCGCGAACCGCTCCCGGTCGTGCTGGCGTGCGTGGCGTTCATGACGCCTGGCAATTGGCTCCGTCGATCTGACCACGCTCAAGCGGTCGCTGGAGACAGTGGCCCGCGTGGTGGCCGAACATACCTGCTAAACGGCACAAACGACTGCGGAGTATGCCAGGCAAGTTTCCGATCCGGAGCGGCCGTTAGAAGGGACATTTTGCGAACGCGCGAACGACAGGTCCTCGGCCGACTGCGTTCCCGGGGTGCGCTGTCGAAGCTCAGGCGCTGTAACCGCGTCTGAACGCGACAAGGCGGGCGACCGATCGCTGACAAAGTTCGCCCCGCTGATTCAGCGTGTCGCTCTGCACCGTCACGATCCCACGGTCTGCCTTCGACCTGGAGGGTGTGATTTCCATTATCGTGCTAACGACATGCAGGACGTCGTCTGGACGGGTCGGACGAGGCCATGACAGCTCGCTTCCGGCACCTATCACTCCGCCCGCTAACGGCAAGCTCTCCACGAGGAGTTTCATGGTGATCGCCGCAGTGTGCCAGCCGCTTGCAGCGAGCCCGGCAAAAAACGTTTCCCGCGCCGCATCCTCGTCCAGATGAAACGGTTGTGGGTCGAATCGCTGGGCGAACTCGCGGATCTGCGCGGCGTCGAGCCGGTGCTCCAGGCTTTTGTACACCGAGCCCGGTGTGAGATCTTCGAGATAGATCAGTTCAGCTTTCATGCGACAACTCCGGTAAAAGCCGTGATTTGGCGCAGTCTGTGACGGGGCATCCGGCTGCCAGCGCCGAAGCGGTGTCTCCACCGGCGACCGAATAGGCGATGGGGAAATTGCTCGTTGCACTGAGCTGACCGCGGAACTGCCGTGCCAGCGCAATCAGCTGCTCGACGTCGGCAACGCGAACGAGCAACGACGTGGGGCCGAACACTTCTTCGGAAAGCGAAGCGTCTGCAAGCATGTGTTTCCCGTCAACTTCGAAAAGGAGTGACTGGCCGTCCCAGGGCATGCCGCAGGCTCGCTTGCATCGGCCGGGACCGAGAACGTGTGCACCGAGCCGCCCGGCTCGATCGGGTTGCTGGGGGGCTGGTTCATGGGAATCGTCGTCGGCACCGCCCTTGCAGCCTCGCAGGGCCCCACGCCAGTGTACACGCTCCATGTCGGCAATGCGGCCTTCACGAAGGCAGGAGCGCCATTCCGGCATTCCTGTCGCGGCAAATTTCGACTTTCCTTGCCCCAATCCGGGCGCGGGCGCAACTGCATGTAGCCTGGTGTCTTGATTTGAAAATTCAAACCCGCCGCCGCGACGACCTCGCGGTTCGGTCCGGCAGTAGGCAATTGCAAGAGGTACCTGGTGTGAGATAGAAGGCGTTCGCAGCAGATTGGGACGTCAGGCAGGGCAGTGGAGTGCCCGAAGCGCTTGCGCTCGTTCCGCCGCTATGGGAAACGCGCAGATACGCATATACTGGAACGCGGCCATTCCTGATTATGTTCGGAGCATTCGATGCCCAAAAATACGGTAGATATCCCCGAGGGTCGTTGCAATTGCCTGGCGGTACGTCAAGCAGCCCGATACCTGACGGCCGTTTACGACCAAGCGCTCAGCCGGGCGGGCATCCGTGCGACTCAATTCTCCATTTTGCATAAGCTGCTGGCCGGCGGCCCTCTCGCCATCGGCGAGCTGGCGGCAGCTATCGCGATGGACCGCACCACATTGGCGACCAATCTAAAGTTGCTCGAGCGGAATGGACTGATTGATATGGTGGCGGGCGAAGACCGGCGCGTGAAGATTGCTGTGCTGACGAAAGCGGGAGCGGCAAGATATCACACCGCTCTGCCGCATTGGCAAGCCGTTCAGAGTCAGTTTGAAGGTCGCTACGGGGAGAGGCGGGCCGAGAATTTGCGTAAGTCGCTACGCGAAGTGCTTCAGAGCGGTTTCGAGCCTTGGGCGGAGGCCGAAGGGAATGGCGAAGTTCAGGAGACGAACTGAACGGTGAAGGTAACCGCGCCTCCAAGGTTGGATGGACGAGCGGCCGCCCGATGACGTGAACGACCCTGCGGGTGAAATGTAGCCCATCCAGTGGGGAGAAGCCTGTTCGAACCGATATCAGAACGCGCTCCGGTCCCACGTTTTTCGGGGACGTTGGCAACTAGCGCCCTTTAAATTCCAGCACAGGGCGCATGCGCCCGGCGACGAGGGCGTCAACCGCGGATTGGATCCCTCGTTGCGCATCCTCAGTTTCGAACAGAGGCATGGCCATGTCCAACATGGCGTCGTCCGCGGCCGCCACCCCACCAATAGCCCAGGCGCGCAGAAGCGCCTTATGCGCCGCGTATGCGCGGGTAGGCCCACGTGCGGCCTTTTGCGCAAAGGCCATCGCTTCATCCAGAAGTCTATCCTCCGCTACCACACGGTTGACGACGCCGAAGTGTGCCATGGTGGCGGCAGGAACTCTTTCGGAAGTGATGGCCCATTCGGACGCGCGCGAACGTCCTGCCCGTTCGGCAATACGGTACACGCCGCCAAGCACCGTGACAATGCCAAGCGACTGCTCCGGATGCCCGAACGTGGCGGACTCAGCGGCGAAGATCAGGTCCGCACGTAGCGCCAACTCGAGGCCGCCGCCGAAGCACAAGCCGTGCACCGCAGCGATCACCGGTAAGGGAAGTCTCTCGAAGCGGTTGAATACCGACATGTAGTATGCGAAGCGTGCACGAAGCTGGTGGACGTCCGCATCTGGCCAAGTCAGTATGTCGCCTCCAAAAGAGAAGTCGTTTCCCTCGCTCCGGACAATTGCGACTCGCGCGTCGCTGCTTTCTATTGCCGTTACTGCGGCGGCGAGCTCGTCGACCATCTGGTCGTCGATGCGATTCTGAGGCGGCCGATCCAGAATAATGGTGGCAATGCCATCGGCGATATTGACAGTCAGGTGACTCATGGTGCACTCCTTATCGATGGCAGGAATCATCCCAAGTGCAGCCCAAACCACTCAATTGCAGCACCGCTGGACTCTTTAAACATCGACTGATACGGATCGAAGTGTCCGCCCTCGATGGTCACCAGACGTTTCGGTTGCAGTGCACGCTCGTATGCGGCAAGCTCGAGATCGGTCAGCGTGATGGTGTCGTGGGTGGCCACGATCATCATAATCGGAGTCGGCGAAACGCGGGCAATCCATTGTCCCGGCTCATACATCCGAGCCGCGCGCGTGGACCGGACAGTGACGTTGTTCTGCCATGCCCCCTCGGGCAGGGGTTGAGTATAGAAGTCGATGGCATCCTTCGCGCGATAAGACGCCGGAGTGCCGGGGTCCGCGCTGACGATCGCCTGCCGGCGAGGAGGTTCGCCGCGCAATTGCGCGCGGTCGTCTTCCGCAAATGCTTCTTCTATTGCACCTACATTTTCAGGGGCAATCCGGCGCTTGCCCTGTTCATAGCCGCTAATGGTTGGAACCTGAGAAACGATGCAACGCAGGCGCCTGTCGGTCGCGCCGAGCACTATCGCGTGTCCGCCAGCGTAGCTTGTGCCCCACAGGCCAATACGCTTCGGGTCTACAACGTCAAGCGTCTCGAGATAGCTGATTGCATGTCGCCAGTCGGCAATTTGGCGCCACGGATCAATGTCATGGCGAGGCGAGCCCTCGCTCGTGCCGAAGCCGCGGTGGTCGTGCAGGAGTACTACGAATCCCACCTCTGCGAAGGCTTTCGCATAAGGTTCGAGACCGTGTTCTTTCACGCCCGCGTAGCCATGCGCCATTGTAATGGCCGGTCGGCGTCCTTCTCCAGGCGGCACGAACAGCCAGCCGCGAAGCTTTACGTTGCCATCAACCTCAAATTCCACATCAGTACGTTTCACCATTTCAAATCTCCTGAGGATAATGGCTCATCTAGCGGACAGGTAGAAAAGACTGGCGTCTACCTTGCCTGCCAGTCGGCTCCCGAGTTCCGACGAGAACTTCAACGCGCTACATAGCGGGCGATGGTGAATAGCGGCGCGGACGATCTCTCCTGTTTCATTCTTCGTGAGGATCCGCACCTGATACCGGCATTGCGAGAACGGTCGCTTCGAGCACAACGTCCGCCGCGAATGAATCGCCAAAGGTATCCGCAGACTTCTGCTCGAAGGCACGGGTCCACCCTTGCCCGGCGACGCCGGCTTTCACGGACTGGTCGACAGTGGCCATGAATGCACCGAGAATCGTCGCGACGGACGCCGGTTGCTCGACATGCGGCCAGTGACCCGCCCGTTCGACGACAACCGTTTCCGGGTGGCTGAAATGCGGAGCCACGGACGAAGAAATCATTTCCGCATTGACAAAGGCGTCATCCTCACCCCGGACAATTAGGACGGGGCCGTTGTAACGCGTGGGCTGGGCGCCCAGCGGATGGCCTCGGTTCCAGATGTCTGCGAATACTCCGGCATTTGCCGCTTTGACCCGGTCGCCGATCCGAGCGATCTCCTCAAGGCGATCGTCGTCTAGTCGGACCGAAAGCTGACGACGAAGCTCACGCTGCGCGGCCGGATTTCCGCCAAGCGCGTGAAAGCTTTGCATAACCTCGTCTGGCAGACCAGTACCCCGCAAGGGTACCGGCGTAAGCAATGCGAGGGCGCACACTTGTGATCCCAATGCGTTTGCAGCCAGTTCCGCAACTTGGGCACCCATGCTATGCCCAACAAGAATTACCGGCCGCCTTAGTGCGCCTACGCGCTTGACGACGTCTTCGGCGAAGCGATCGAGACTGTACGGACCGTCGTCGTCGACGCGATTGCCCATACCTGGAAGGTCAACACAGAGCGCATCGTCGGCCCTTTCTCCGAGCGCGGCTACGGTAGCGTCCCACGTGGCAGCTCCGTCGAGGAACCCGTGAATGAAAACAAAGGCGGGTTCAAGCACCGGAAAGCCGTGCGGTGTCACACCATTTTGAGCATGCGAATTCATGGATCTTCCTGGTTATGCGGTTCAAATTTCAGTGCGTGGAGCCCGAGGCAAGTACGGCGCGAAATCAGACAGAGGATTGGAGCGAGGGATAAAGGTCGGGATTCGCAATGTCGACGCTATCGAAACCCGCAGCATTCGCGTTTTCCGCGCCCTTTCCTTTAGGGCCTAATAACGAGTCCTGGCCGCCCTTTCAATTGCTGTAGGAATCACCATTTCGGCGCAACGTCCGCAAGTTGCGCAACGCCACGGCCGAACGAAAAATTCTCGTTCGGCACCGGGACAAGCGCGATGAAAACGTCGTCGGGTGAAATGCCGACATCCCTTTCAAGCAGGCGCGTGATGGCGGCCAACAACGCCTGCTTATCCGCGGTGGGGCGATGGGCACCGACGAGCACTGTGATAATCATCGCATTGGCCGTCCGGTGCATATCCATGAAAGCAGGATCGATGAAGAGTTCATCTTCGCCGTGCTCGCTGAGCATTACGAAGCGATCCCCGCGAGGAATGTTCAGCGATTCGACGAGCGACTGATTTAGCGCGTTACCGAGCGCAATCTTCTGCTCTCTGGAAAACCGACCCTTGGGGATATGTGCGTGAAATACAGGCATTTTGGTGCTCCGTTTGCGTTGAAAGATCGCGCAACTATTCGACGTTGCGCTAACGGGGATGCGTCATCCAGACCCGGATGTTCGACAACCCGTGAGGTCGACAAGCGATTCTGGCCCACGCCGGACAACTGTTGTGAAGTAGCTCCGCGAACGCTACCGCGGTTCAATAGAATTCTCTTCTTTACAATATGAGTATATGCTCATAATATGGTTCCCCGAGCCGGATGGCAAGAGCTTTATGAAGGGAGCAGTCCCGCCTGGCGCTGTCTCATGTGTGAAGAATCAGTCGACTCAAGCGGACCCTTAACGTGCAAGTCGTTGCCTGCGGAGACTTAATCGGCCGCACATCAGCAACGGAAGAGAAGGGTGAAGTGACAATGAACAATGCGACTGTGGAAGGCATCGACGGCCGCTGCAATTGTCTTGCGGCGCGGCAGGCGTCGCGGTATCTAACGGCGCGGAATGGGTTGATCGAGATGGTGGGGGGGCAGGATCAGCGTACGAAGAATGCTCTGATAACGACGACGGGCGTATCGCGCTACAGGATTGCGTTCCACTATGGCGGGCGGTGCGGCAGGAATTTGAAGGTAGTTATGGGCAGGAGCGCGCTGCCGTACTGCGCAGTTCGTTACGCAATGTGTTGAGCAGCGGTTTCAGTCCGCGGGCAGGGGGCGAGTGCGCCTTGCGGGACCAGTAAGCGAGGCGCCATCAGTCGGTATTACGTCAACTCGGCGGGATACCGGCATCCGCATCGAATGTTGGCGAGTTCGTAGTCGATGTGTGCATATGCACACAGAAATCTAGTATCAGGAGATAGGAAATGGAACACCAGAAAATCATCGAGGCCTGCGAGAAGGCATTTACCGGCTTCGAGCGCAATGACAAGACGCACCTCGTTGCGCTACTTGCCGATGATCTCGAATTCGAATTCTCGGACTCGCTCCCCTACGGCGGAACCTATCATGGAAAAGCCGAATTCCTCGCGTTCTGGAAACACGTGTACCAGAAATGGGAGTACTTCAACTACGACGCGAGAGCAATTCTGGAAGCAGGCGATTTCATTATCGTACCGGTCGTCGCACGCGCCAAGGCTTACAACGGCTTTTCGATGCAGAATGAGCATCTGTTCCTGTTTGAAGTTCGCGACGGCCAGATTGTCCGCGGTCGACTCTACGCCGACACCGCCCGCGGACGGGACATTCTGGAAGACCGCGCGCCGAAGCGCTACCCAAAGTTAATCGTGGACTGACTCACGGCGCAGGGAAGCACGCGTCATGATATCCGCTGCCAATGGCTGGCGAGAGGCGGTTTTGCAGTAGTGGCCGGAGAAGTGCGTGCGCTTGCGCAGCGCTCTGCGTCGGCCGCGAAGGAAAGCAAGGAACTGATCAACGATTCGGTCGAGCGCGTTAATCCAGGCGTGCAGCTTGTGCAGGTAGCGGGCCGCACAATGAATGAGATCATCGGCTCCGTGCAACGGGTGACGGACATCATGGGCAAGGTCGCTGCGGCCTCCGAAGAGCAAAGCGGCGGCATCGAACAGGTGGCGCGTGCCGTCACCCAATTGGACTCGGTCACGACGCAGAATGCCGCACTCGTCGAGGAGGCTGCGGCTGCTGCGCAGTCGCTCGAATACCAGACGGGACGCCTGCGAGAGGTTGTGCCCGTGTTCCAGGTCAACGACGGCGGAACGGTGCGATCCGACGTGCGCCACAATGGGGCCGCCAAGACAAGTCCAAACACGATTCCAGCATTTTCTGGCGGGAAGGACGAATTGCGGGCCGTAGGGGCATGAATTTCACGATTCGCCTGCGACCAAGACCCGCAATACCCCGTCGACGCCACAAAATCGCGCCCAAACGCCGGTCTATAGAAGTATTCAGCTGACCTGTTGACGACTGGAGTAAGCGCAGATTCATAGTGCGTGCCAGCCCCGTTCTCTTTGTATTCCAATGTATCCGGTGCGCGGTTTGATACGTGCACTTACAGAAGCCACCTTGCCCGACACATCGCGGATACGTTGGCGCGCTCAAATACGCACATCGTCACCGACCACTGACTCTGCACAGCAACGCAGATAACTCGATCACGCTCGATCGAGCCGGAAGAATCGCTGGCGCTTCGGAATATTTGTCCTTTAATGCAATGCATACGGAACATAAATCGAGTTCGACGTTTGACGCTCTGCACAATGCGGGCAATGGCGTGAGCAGTGATATCGCGCGGAACTGCCTGCTGACGCGCACGGGGCAGATTTCGCGCGTATTGACCGCGATCTACGACGACGCGCTACGGCCCTTCGGCGTCAACGCCCCTCAGTTCAGCATGCTCGTGCTCATCGTTGAGCACGGACCACTGAGCCGTTCGGACCTCGGTCGCAAAAATCACCATGACCGTTCGACCTTGACAAGGAATTTGCAGCCCCTGATCTCGCAGGGGTGGGTGGCCGAAGGCTTACCAGGAGGCGATGGCCGCAGTCGCCCCCTTTCGCTCACGGAGCAGGGCAAAGCATTGCTCAACAGCGCCGCGCCCGCGTGGTCGAGTGCGCAGACGAACGCGAGGGCCCTGCTGGGAGAGGCCGGGGCCAACGCGCTCATGGGCATCGCGGGCGAGTTGCCGCGCCGCACAAGCTGATTTTTTATTCTCAATGTTGCATATGCAATAAACAACGGGCCTATGTGTCCGCCCTTACCATTCAAGGAGTTTGCAATGAAAGTTGTTAAAGCCGCCGCAGTCCAGATCAGCCCGGTTCTTTACAGCCGTGAGGCGACCGTCGAGAAGGTGGTGCGGAAGATCCTCGAACTCGGCGAGAAAGGCGTACAGTTCGCGACCTTCCCGGAAACGGTGGTGCCTTACTCTCCGTACTTTTCAGCAGTCCAGACTGGGATTGAGCTTCTGTCCGGCAGAGAGCATCTCAGGCTGCTCGAGCAGTCCGTGACGGTGCCGTCTCCCGCGACCGACGCAATCGGCGAGGCAGCGCGGAAGGCGGGCATGGTGGTGTCGATCGGCGTCAACGAGCGTGACGGCGGCACCATTTACAACACCCAGTTGCTCTTCGATGCCGACGGCACCCTGATCCAGCGCCGCCGCAAGATCACGCCAACGCATTTCGAGCGCATGATCTGGGGCCAGGGCGACGGCTCGGGGCTGCGCGCGGTCGACAGCAAGGTCGGCCGCATTGGCCAGCTCGCATGCTTCGAGCACAACAACCCGCTGGCGCGCTACGCGATGATGGCCGACGGCGAGCAGATCCATTCGGCCATGTCTCCGGGTTCCGCTTTCGGCGAAGGGTTCGCCCAACGCATGGAAATCAATATCCGCCAGCACGCGCTGGAGTCCGGCTGCTTCGTCGTGAACGCAACCGCCTGGCTGGACGCGGACCAGCAGGCACAGATCATGAAGGACACAGGCTGCCAGGTCGGTCCGATCTCGGGCGGCTGCTTCACCACGATCGTCACCCCCGACGGGATGCTGCTGGGCGAACCGCTGCGCTCTGGCGAAGGCGAGGTCATCGCCGACCTCGACTTCTCGATGATCGACCGCCGCAAGTCCCTGATGGACTCTGCCGGGCACTACAACCGGCCGGAACTGCTCAGTCTGCTCATCGACCGCACGCCAACTTCGAACATTCACGAACGCACTGCGTACCCCAAGTCGAATACGGAACAAGGTTCGGACGATCCGCGCGCGACGCTCATCTAGCCACCAGGAATCAAGCGCGGCACGCGCGCGCGATCATCAACCACGCGTTCTTTTAATGAGCCCATCCATGTCCATGAAAGTCATCTTGAAAGCCATCACGGGGATTGTCACGGCGAGCGCTGTATTTGCAGCGCTCGCGGTGACCGCCTCACCAGGCTACGCGCAGCCGACCTCGCAAGCACACAGCGATACGGTGGCCGTACACACGAGCACGCCAGCGAAGCACGCCAACGTATCTGATGCGGCGCTGGTGAAGTCGCTGCCCGGCTTCAGGAACGGCTACGCGGAGGTCAACGGTGTGCGGCTGCACTATGTCGCAGGCGGAGAAGGCGAGCCGCTGGTGCTACTGCCCGGCTGGCCCGAGACGTGGTGGGCATTCCACAAGATCATGCCGACGCTTGCCACGCATTACACGGTCATCGCTGTGGACCTGCGCGGCATGGGCTCATCAGGCCGCCCGGCCGACGGCTACGACAAGAAGACCATGGCCGGCGATATCTACGGACTGGTCAAGTCGTTGGGTTATGACAAGGTCAATGTCGCGGGACATGACATCGGCTCCGCGGTGGCGTTCGCGTATGGCGCGAACTACCCGCAGGCGACCGACAAACTGGTAATGCTGGAACTGCCGCACCCGGACGACAGCCTGCTGTCGTTTCCGCTGCTGCCAGCGCAGGGTACCGTCGGCGACAAACTGGGCTCGTCACGCCCATACCTGTGGTGGTTCGCGTTCAACCAGGTGCCGGGTCTGCCGGAGAAGCTGCTCGCGGGTCACATTCGCCTGGAGCAGGACTGGCTCTTCAATTATTTTCTGAAGAATCAGGGCTCGGTGGACGCGCGCGACCGCGCCGTGTACGAGCAGGCATATAACAGCGCCGAAGCAATCCGCGCGAGCAACGCGTGGTATCAAGCTCTCCCGCAAGACGTGAGCGACTACAAGGAGTACGGAACGTTGCAGATGCCGGTCCTTGCGTTGGGCGGACCTGCCTACGGCTGGATGAAGAAGGTCATGGGAAAGAAGGTGGCGAATCTGACTGCCGTAAATGTGGAAAACAGCGGCCACTTCATTCCGGAAGAACAGCCGGAATTTGTCGCCAGAACAATCGATGATTTTCTGCAAAGTCGATCATCTGCGGCCGCCGATTAGATGAAATGCGGGAAAAATCAGCATGAAATGGATCCTCGGATAGGCACATAAACAGCCGCGGTGACAAGTGGGGGAGTCCTTCACCCGGAATTGCGCAAACCGCCTCATTTAATTGAACCCACCAAATAGGGAAACGATATGATTAGTCAATCTGCACATGACCGCCCGATCCCCGTCACTGGAGCGGCCGGCGCGATCGGCGGCATCGGCCGTCACGGCACAAGGTGCGCGCCTTGGTTCGGCGTGAGGATGAACGCGCTGAAGAACTGCGTCGGCTTGGCGCCGAAGCCATGGTTGGCGATCTGACCGATCTTGCTTCAATGCATCGCGCGATCGAAGGCTGCTCGCGCATTTATTTCGGCATGTCGGGAAGACGTTCCTGTACAGAAATGGACTTCGTGTCCAGGGCGAATGAATGGGCGTGGTTAATCGATGCGAGACCGATAGAGAGAAGCGCTATCAATCGCCACACGCCCATGTGTCACTGCATTTACGTAGCCTTCGCAGCCCCGGCCTGGAACCCCCTTGGCCCGGGCACGCTCCCGATGACCTGTTCGACGCGGCGAGCCAGCGCGAGCAGATCTCGGTCGCGCCCAAAGGACGCATCGAGTTCGATGCCGATCGGAAGCCCTTCTGGATTCAGCGCCATAGGAAGACTAATCCCAGGCACGCCTGCGGAGCTGGAGGGATGCGTGTTCCTGCAGAGGAAGAGATCGGTGACCGCGTTGCCGGCGACCTGAAAGCTCCACTGGTTCTCGATCTGGGGTGCTGCGCATGGAGTGGTCGGGAAAAGCAGCGCATCGGCCCGCGCGAAAGCAAGCGTCGCAAGCCGTGCGCGCAGCTCCTGCCTGGACGTGTTCAGTGCCGTGAGGTACTGCTCGTCGGAGAAGTAGCCTGCGCCCGAGGGCAAGACGGCACGCGTCCAACTGGCCATGATGTCCGGTCCCAGGCCCGCGTAGATCTGCTCGAAGGACACGGGCACCTCATTGGCGGCGAGAAATTCCCGAACTGCGGGCATCGTCTCGTGAAAGAAAATGGGCCATGTGGTGCGATTGGTGAGGGCAAGGAAATCTCCGCCCAGATCGACCTCCACAAGTTCGGCTCCTGCCCCCTTGAGCTTACGAAGTGTCTCACGGAAAGCGCTCTCGACCGCCGCGTCTACGCCGGCCAGATGCTGCCGGGGCGCGTAGGCGAGCTTCACCCCTCTCAGGTCGCCGGTTGCGTTCAGGCGTTGAAGAGGGTTCCTGGTGAGAATGGCGTCCACTAGCTCGCAGTCTTCAACGCTGCGCGCAAGAAGACCCGTCGTATCAAGGGTTTCGGAGATTGGCGCCACGCCCTGGTTCGGCCAGCGGCCGGGCGTGGGTTTGTATCCCACCACGCCGCACAACGAAGCGGGAACGCGGATCGAGCCGACCGTGTCGCCACCGAGTGCTGCGGGAACGATGCGCGCAGCCACCGATGCACCCGCTCCGCTAGAGGACCCGCCAGTGATGTGGGTCGTGTCGTAAGGGTTCTTCACCTGGCCATGGTGTGCATTGAACCCCGTCAGGCCGTACGACATCTCTACGAGGTTGTTCTTTCCGAAGACGATCGCCCCAGCATCCTTTACACCCGCAACCGCCGCGGCATCGCGTGTTGGCCTGAAGCCGGCCAGCACGGAGGTGCCCAGCGTGGTGGTAAGCCCCTCCGTTAGGTAGCTGTCCTTGACCGCCAGCGGAACGCCAAGCAACGGAGCCTTGTGTCCCGCACGAATCGATTGATCGGCCTGTCTCGCCGCCTCTAGCGCGGAGGCTTCATCGATCGTGATAAATGCCTTCAGGTCGGCGTGGACACGCGAGCGCTCCAACAGAGCACCGACGAGAGCCTCCGAGGAAATTTCTCCGTTTCGAATTGCACGTGCTGCGGCTGCGAGCCCAAGTTCGTGCAAGTCGGCAGCGCTATCCGAACGCATGTTGGCCATGACCATCCCCGGCCCAGCCACTGTCGCTGCGGCAGCAACCTTGAGAAAGTCCCGCCGGTTGATCGAATTTTTTGACACGTGAACCGTCTCCTGTTGAGTGGTTATACCGACATTAAACTTCTGCGATCAGTGCATATGCACTATGAAACCCCACCGTTGCAACGCATGACCGTATGATGCGCTGTCGAGCGCCGCACAGCAGTTGCTTGATGCGAGCTAGTGTGTCATCGTCAAGTTTCAGTGTCAACGACGGATACAACGCCACGTGCATGAATCGTGAAAACATGGGAGAAATCCCCATCAAGGGAGGCGATTTCCAGCAAGCACCTAACTTTATTGCCGGACAAACTTGACACTGTAATGAATGTGGCTTTGTCCAGCTTTGCAATCCGGGCGAAGGGATAGATCGATTCGCACGTCCCCGCGGTGCGCATTGATTCGAGGCATTTCGCGCCCAGGCTCCTGTTCGTCCAGGCGCGTGGTAAGTGGCGGACCATCCACTGATGTCTGTGTGAAGGTGTGCGCAATCGCGGCCCGAGGCGCTCGCACAACCCCGACTATGCGGCGAAGGCACTGCAAGGCATCGCTCAGAGCCTGCGCAAGCTTGCCTTTCAGAACTTGCCAAACAACACGACCTTGAGTCGTCGCACGCCACGAAGAGACCGGGTGAATCTGTTGAGACGATCGGGCATAGATTTGCGCTGAAGGAGCATTAATAGTCGTGCGTGCGGTCTTTAAACTCTCCCCTAAGTGCTGTGCCGTTACCAGGAAACACCGCGCCGCCGCCGGGGGAATCGTCTTATCCGGTCTGGGGGGTGTCTGGAGGTGGGGATGACGGCTGTAGCAGCGTGGAAGGAAGTGAGGTTGTCGAAGCCCGAGGTACTGATCGAAGCCGACATTGGCAATCACGCCGCGTGGCGCCGGGGGCTGAGATCCAGTCGCCTGAAATCGGTTTCCAGATGCTCCAGGTCAAAGTCGTGATCGATGGGGATGCGACCAGGGAGGAACTCGATGAAATCGTCGGGCAGGCAAACTTCTATTTGCCGGTCGCCAACTCACTGCGCAATCCCATTCCGATGACAGTCAGCATCGCAGGCTAAGCGTGCGAGGCGCCAGAAGGCTGGCATGTCAATCCGCGAATAATTTGCCGACATATACCTGTGATCAGTGCAGGTCGTAGTCTAAACAAGGAATCTTGTCATGAAAACTGTCACGATTTATACGACGTCTAATTGTACCTATTGCGTCGCCGCCAAGTCTCTTCTGAAAACAAAAGGTGTATCGTTTGACGAAATAAAACTCGACGGCGATCGACTCGCAGCATCCGCTCTCGTCGAAAGGACCGGTCGCCGGACGGTACCGCAGATTTTCATCGGTACGACGCATGTCGGTGGCTTTGACGATCTAAAAGCACTTGAAGTGGCCGGGCACCTGGACGAACTACTGGGTTGACCGGCCGATGACAGCTGACAGGATGGAGCAGTTCTTCGAGCACTCAACGATGCTCTTCGGGCGATAAATCGCTATCACGAGGATTACCGTTTCCCCTACCCGGGCAAGGTGCGCTAGCCGGACTGAAGCTGTTCAACGGCTATCGCTGCCGTTCGGGCTGCAGATGCCCGCGGGTTTCAGAAGCGCGGCCAATGCCCGATTCAGTAGCTCGAGCCAGTTTTCCTCGTAGCGAACGCCAGCCTGCAGAACAAGATGACGCAGAGCAGTTTCACGATCCTGCGGTTCGGTGGGGAAATCTCTTGTTTCGATTTCCCGATATAGCGCGAGCTTCTCCTCGTGCAGCCGGACACGGCGCCGGATTTCGTTGTCCAACCCCGTGGGACCGACCGCTGCCTCGGCTCGCAGCCGAACCATGAATTCATCACGGAGAGCAACTCGCTCATCCTCGCGAGGGATCCAGGCTTTTAGCTCGTCGATCCCGGCTGGCAGAACCCGGTAGGCGCGCTTGCGTCCCCGAGTGGGCGCTTCCGGGAGCGACTCGATCAAACCTGCTTCTTCCAGACGTGCCAATTCCCGATAGATCTGCTGATGCGTCGCGTGCCAGAAATAGCCGATCGAACGGTCAAACCGGGCGGCAAGTTCAGATCCGGAACATGAACGTTCGACTAGCGCGGTGAGTAAGGCGTGCGGAAGTGACATCGGATCGATGAGCCGGCAGCTTAGCCCGGTAGTGGCGGAGTTTTCGGGATTCTCGCATCCGCTTGTACCTCCAGGCAACTGATTGCATCATCGACCGCACCCCTTCGGACGGTCACGCAATCCGTCAGAACAAATGTCGCACGCCTATCGCAGCCCCAAATTGATTCCCGCCGGGTGTCCCAGCAGGGATCGAATTCTGCAAGCCAAGGGTCGCAAGGCGATTGTTCTTCACATAGCCGACATACGAATAGATCGAGGTCGCGCGCGATAGCGCGTAGTTCGCGCCGAGCTTGTACAGGCTCGCGTCGCGGTCGTTCGTCACGCGATCGTCCTGGTGGATGTAGGTGAGGCTGATCGTCCAAAAGGGCGTGGGCGTGTATGAAAACTCCGCCGTGTAGAAGTTGTCGCTCGTGCCGCGCGCCGGGTTCTTGAAGTTGGAGAAATCGAGCAGGAACTTGAACGCGTCGAATCCGTAGTTTGCGCCGACCGTGTAGGCGCGTGCGGTCGTCGAATTCGTCGCGCCCGTGATGTCGCGGCCGTTGAAGTACGAAGCCGCGCCCGTGAAGCCGCCGATGCTATAGCTCGCGCCGAACGACATCACGCTCTTCGACGAGAAGTTTCCGGCAACGCCGCCGAACGAATACATCGCCATGCCCTGAAAGCCGGAAACTTCGGGGCTCAGGTATTCGACGGAATTGTCGACCCATGAATACTGATAGCCCGTATAGCCCGAAAGATTCTGGTAGAGCAGATTATTCAGCGAACCGAAGTTCGAATAGCCTTCAATGTCGAGGCGGGCCAGAATGCGCAGTATTGGCGAGCGGTTCTTGCCGAGCATTACACTGCCGAGCGTGTCGCTGCCAATACCGACTGTTGCGCCGCGATCGAAGAGCACATTGCCCGCGCTCGTGGGCAGACCGCCGTTGATCGACTGGCCAGTGTTGATGCGAAAGCCGCTTTCGAGTTCGAACAATGCCTTTAACCCGCCGCCGAGATCTTCGCGCCCCGTCAGTCCCCAGCGGCTGGTCGAATCGATGCCGCTAGAAACCGACCATGCAGAGCCGCCGCCCGCCGCCGCGTGGGTTTTGTAGAGCACACCCGCATCGACGATGCCGTACAGGGTCACAGAGCTCTGCGCGTGAGCGACCGTGGCAGCGCCACCCGCCGCCATGAGTGCGGCGAAGCAAAACTTTTTCATTGACGTCTCCAATGACTTGCTTTAGTTATTAGTTGGGCTTCGCGTGCTTGATCCGCAAGAAAGCGAAGCGTGTTGCGCCTGAAAATGGCACAGAGATATTTAGGTATACGTATTAATACCCGTAAAAATGCAGAGAACATTACGACTGGTTTTGCTACAACATGAGTGGGCGAAGTGCGCGGCCCACTCACGTCACGACGAAAGGCTCACTATCGGCGCACGATGCGCTGCTGCACGAACATCAAGGCCATCCCGCCCGCGAGCAGGGCGACGGCGACGATCCACGCGACGGCACTACGCGGATCCGCGGCGTAGGCTTCCGGCAATAAGGCGATCCGCACCGGCGCGCCCATGTTCGAGCCGAGCGACTGGACCATCTCGATCGACAGAACGAAACCCGCGCACGCGGCAAGCCCGCCGAAGAGAACGGCAAACGCGCGAAACACGACGTACGCCAGACCCTTTTCGCGGCATGCCTGTGGCGCCATTCGCACGAGGTCGGCGACGCCGCCTGTCAGCCCATATCGCCATGACATCGTCACCATCACGAAGAACACCCCGAGATACAGTGGCCATGCGTCCGTCAACGTGGACAGATGCGCGGTCGCGAGCGTGATCAGCAGCGCGCCGGTCACGGGACCGAAGAACGACGTGAAGCCGCCCACATACGCATGCAGCATCCCCGCCGTGCTCTGCTGCAGACTCAGCGTGTCGAGCGTGACGACCTGGAAGCCCAGCGCATAGAGCGACCCCGCGATTCCCGCGAAACCCGCGGACAGCGTCAACGCAAGCCCGCGAATCATCACGGGATTGAAACCGACGAAATCCATTCGTTCTGGGTTATCGCGCGTTGCGTTCATCAGGCGGCCGAGCGGCGTGAAGGTCAGCGCATACATCGCAAGCGCGGAGCACCATGTCCATCCTGCGATGAGCAGATAGACGTTCACCGGCGATCCAAAATCGATGCCCCAGCCGGCTGCATGCGACGGATCGAGGCGGACGCCTTCGTCGCCGCCCGAGAAGCCCGTCATGATGGTGGCCGCCGAGAAGGCCAGTTGGCCCACGGCAAGCGAGATCATCGCGAAGATCACCTTGCCGCTGCGCACGGTGAAGAGCGCGACGCACGCGCCGACTAGCAGCGCGGCGACGCCGCCGACGAGCGGCACGAGCACGACGGGCGTCGACTCGAACGCATTCAGACAATGCGCAGTCGTGTAGGCGCCGACGCCGAAGTACAGCGCATGACCGAACGACAGCAAACCGGTGCCACCGAGCAGCATGTTGTACGCGAGCGCGAACGTGATCGCGATGCAGATCTGCGTGAGCACCGAGACCGCGAAGGTGCCCGAGAAGAGAAACGGCAGCGCGACCGCGACGACGAGTACGGCGCCCCAGTTGAATGCACGTCGCGGGCGGTTCGGTGAAGGCGGTAGATACGCATCCCATGCACGCTCGCGCCCGGCGGTAGTTGCTTCGCGTGGCAGAGCAGTCGGGCGGCGTGCGCCTCGCATCGTCGGCATGTTGAAATCCATTGCAAGTCCGTTATTGACGGTGACCCATCAGTCCGCGCGGGCGGATGGCCAGCACGACGATCACGATGGCAAAAGGAACAAGCGGCGCGAAGCGGCTCAATGGCTGCGCGAGCGCGTCGCTACTCGATACACCGTGCATCACCGCGCTAAAAGGCACGAGTAGATCGGCCCACGAAATCTGCGTCGAGACAACGAGCGTTTGCAGCACGCCGATCAGCAGCGACGCGACGAACGCCCCCGCGAGCGAGCCCAGCCCGCCCACCACGATGACGATCATCAGGATCGTGCCGAGCTGGTTCGCCATGCCGGGCTCCGTGCCGATCAGGTTGCCCGACAGCGCGCCCGCGAGTCCCGCGAGCGCGGCGCCGAGCGCGAAAACATTGGTGCGCAGGCGGGGCAGATTGTGGCCGAGCGCGTTGACGACGTCGGGATGGGACAGCGATGCGCGCACGATGGTGCCGATCCGCGTGCGCTTGAGCATCACGAAGAGCGCGGCGAGCACGGCGAGCGTCACCGCCAGTGTGAAGGCGCGGTACGCCGGGTAGTCGATGCCATACAGCGAAAACAGCGGGAAGTCGAGCGCGCGCGGCACGGCGTACGCAACAGGCTGCTTGCCCCACAGCAGCGTCGCGGCCTCGACGAACACGATCTCGAGGCCGAACGTGAGCAGCAGTGGTCCCAGCAAGCCGAAGCGGATCACGCGCCGCAAAAACCATCGCTCGACGATCGCGCCGAGCAGCGCGCAGCACAGCGGCGCCGCAATCAGCCCGCACCAGTAGCCGAGCCCGAGCAGCTGCGCGAAGGTGTACGCGAAGTACGCGCCGAGCATGTAGAAGGCTGGGTGCGCGAAGTTCAGCATGCCGAGCATGCTGAACACGAGCGTCAGTCCGGCGGCCATCAAAAACAGCAGCATGCCGTAGCTGACGCCGTTGAATAAACCCAGGGCAAGAGATTGCATGGCGATCCGTCCGTTCGTGAATGCTGCCGCGCTCAGGCGCCAGGCGGCCGTTTCATGTTGCAGCCGTCAACGGGTTCGCTGATCTGCGCGGCAGGGAAGGTGCGGAGCAGCCGGAAGCCCCAGGGCGTGCCGTCCTGTTTGTACTTCGCATCGGTTGCGAGCACCGACAGGTTCAGCGGCAACTGCGCCTGGTGATCGGCGGCGCGCATCGTCGCCCTGTAGTCGCCGATGGAGACCGTCGTCTTCTCCATCGCCTTGGCGACGGCGAGCGGCTGCGTGCTCTTCGCGTCGCGGATCGCGTCGGTCAGGAACAGATAGCCGCGATAGATGCGCATGCTCTCGAAGTCGCCATAGCCCGCGGAGCGCGACTGGACCATCAACTGATCCATTGCGGGGATGTTCATGCTCATGATCGAATCGGAAGCCTGAAACACCCTGCCGACGCCTTTCTCGCCGATGCTCGTCACCTGGCCGTGCTGCGACGCATAGACCGTGTACCACGGCACGCTCAGGCCGACGTCGTCGCCCGCTCGAATCAGACGGCTCAGATCGGTGCCGATATTGGCCGTAAAAATCGCATCGGGATTCGCGGCCTTGATCTTCGCCACATAGGGCGTGAAATCCTGAACGCGATTCGGCGGATGCAGCTCGCTGCCGACGATCTGGATATCCGGGCGCAACTGTTTGAGCAGACGTTTGATCGCCGAGTCCGCGCTCTGGCCCATCGAATAGTCCATGTTGATGAGATACACGCGCTTGACTTTCGGATCGAGCGACAGCACGGCCGCCTTCATCTTCATGCCAATATGGCCGTCCGTGCGGAATTGCCAGAACGAGCAGTACTTGCCCGTCATCGCTTCGTCGAGTCCCGCCCAGTTGACAAGGATGATCTCCTTGCCGGGATTGCGCGCGTTGTACTTCTCGATCGCGTCGAGCAGAGTCGTCGTAACGTTCGCGCCGATGCCCTGCATCACGAAGTGCACATCATTGCCGATTGCGCGGTCGAGGCAGTTCTTGCCGTCTTTCGGGCTGAACTTGTCATCGCACATCTGCAGGTCGACTTTCGAACCCAGGATCCCGCCCGCATCGTTGTCGCGCTTGACGGCGAACTGCAGGTTCTTCGCCGACGCTTCCATCGTCGACGACTGCGGACCAGACAGCGGCTCGATCAGCATGATCTTGATCGGCTCCGCCGCGTGCGCGGCGGCCAGCAATGCGACGCCCGCGGTGGCTGCGAGACTGGCGTGCAATAGTTGCCGCAAGCCGGCCGTCATGTGTTTGAACATAGTGTGCTCCTTACTCACCCGATATGCGTTGTTAGCCGTCTGCAGCGCGGCTAGATTTCGAGCCATTCCGCCCGCACCTCCGGGCTGGCTTCGAACTCGTCGACGGTGCCGTCGAATACGATCTGTCCGTGCCCCATCACGTTGATGCGGTCGCACAGTCCGAGCGCGATGGTCAGCTTCTGCTCTACGAGCAGCACCGCCACGCCGCGCTTTGCCACTTCTTTCAACAGCGCCGCAACCTGATCGACCATCGACAGGCTCAGTCCCTCCGTCGGCTCGTCGACCAGCAGCAGCGCCGGCTGGCCCATCAAGGCGCGGCAGATGGTCAACATCTGCTGCTCGCCGCCCGACAGTGCGCCGCCCGCAACGTTCACGCGGCGCTTCAGGTTCGGGAACATGTCGAGGAACTCGTCTTCCGTCCATGGGTTCGCGCGCGATGGCCTCGACCGTCTGGCAGGGCTGCCTTGCGGCAGGCCGACCAAGAGGTTCTCGCGCACGGTGAGATCGGGAAAGATCGCGCGGGCTTCCGGCACGTAACCGATGCCGGCCCGGGAAATCTCATGCGTTTTCGCGCGTTCGAGCGCGGTGCCGTTCAGGCTGATCGTGCCGCTCGACGGCAGCAGCTTCATCACGGCCTTGAGAAAGGTCGAGCGGCCCGAGCCGTTGCGCCCGAGCAGCCCAACCGTTTCGCCCGCCTCGATGTGGAGGCTCGTGCCTCGCAACACCTGGCTTTGGCCATAGCCGGCCACGATGCCGGAAGCGCTGAAAAACGGCCCGCATTGCGGGCACGTTGCAGCCATCGACTGTGTGTTCATCGCTTCAATGCCCCTGTCTTTGCACGCCGTACTCGCCCGCTTCGACGGGCGTGCCCAGATACGCTTCCTGCACGGCGCGGTTCGCGCGCACCTGTGCAGGCGTGTCGCACGCGATGATTTCGCCATACACGAGCACCGAAATGCGGTCGGCCAGTTCGAACACCACGTTCATGTCGTGCTCGATGATGACCATCGTGCGCGCGCTGTCTGCGGCGCGCAGGCGCTGCAGCAATTCGATGACGTTACGTGTCTCATGCTTGTTCATGCCTGCCGTCGGCTCGTCGAACAGCAGCACCTTCTGGTCACCCGCGAGCGCGAGCGCGATTTCCAGCGCGCGCTGGTCCGCATACGAAAGCAGGCCGGCGGGTTCGTTGCGCTTGTCGAGCAGGCCGACTTCGTCGAGTATTTCCAGCGCGCGGATGTCGGCGGGACCGCCGCGTTGCAGGACGCGCAGAAACGACGCGCCGTGCCCGGCCGCACGCAGCGCGCCGATGCGCGCGTTCTCGAACACCGTCATGCGCCCAAACAGATTCGCAGTCTGGAAGCTCCGGCCGAGTCCGCTACGGCTGATGCGGTTCGCGCCGTCGTGCGTGACGTCGACATCGTTCAGATAAATGTTCCCGCTCGATGCGAGGTAACGACCGCTCATCAAATGAAACAGCGTGGACTTGCCCGCGCCGTTCGGCCCGATCAGCACATGGCATTCGCCCCGGTAAATCGACCAGTCCACGCCCCGGATGATTTCCGTGGCGCCGAACGCCTTCTTCACTCGTTCGAGCCTGAGCGCCGCTTTCGGCGCATGGGCGGTTGCGGCATGCGTTTCTGTCATTTGGATATCCTGAACATCTGGACCTGCTGCTGAATCCTGCTCAGTCGAACCTTGCTCACGGCGCGGCTGTCTCGATTGAAAGGCCAACTCGAATTGTTACAGTGTCAAGTTCAACGAATCATAGGAGCGGGCCCGTGCGCTGGCAATCGGTTTCGCGTCGGGGATTTCCCTAGTCGGATAAGACGCCCGCCGTGAGCGGGTTCGGCGTATTTTCTGACTGACTGGCAGGTGCTCTTTGGAAGTGCGCGAGCGGCGAGAGTACAATGACGCGAACGAGGCGTATGACACCGCATTGAACGGCCGACGGGTGTCATACGCAAAGTCAGGCGAGCTGTAAATTTTTCAGTGAAAAGATCATGTCCACTACGACATTGACCGATATCGAACCGACAAAGAAGGTGTCGTGGCACCACGGCAATCTGCGCGAAGAGATGCTGCAGCGCGGTCTCGCGCTGCTGGAACTGCGCGGCGCGGCAGACTTGTCGCTGCGCGAAGTCGCACGGCTGGCCGGTGTGTCGCAAACCGCGCCAACCCATCACTTTGGCGATAAGGAAGGTCTGCTCGCCGCGCTCGCGACGGAAGGCTTCCACGCGCTGATGAGCGAACGTCTGTCCGCATTGAAAGACGGCATGACGAAAGAGCGGAGGCTGCGCGTCGTCATGCGCGTGTACGTCGACTTCGCGCTGAAGCGGCCCGAACTGTTCCATCTGATGTTCGGCCCGCGCATCCCGGACAAGCGCAAGTACCTGCCGCTGATGGAGGCGAGCGCGGGCTCGTTCCAGTTCGTGAGCAACACGATCGCGGAATTCATGGCCGACCATTCGGAAGACGGCCGCCCGCCGCGCTTCTCCGCAATCGCCGTGTGGTCGGGCATGCACGGCCTCGCGACCCTGCTCGCGGATCGCGACAGCGGCCTGTGCCAGGTTCCCGATGAGATGATCGAGGACGTCTGCACGGGCGTAATCAATCTGTTGCTCGGCGGGCTCAAGTCGCCGCATGTCGAGGCGGGCGCCGCACCCGCCACGCGAAGCAGTTCGCGCAGCAAGAAGTAAGTCTTTCCGCGCAGCACGGCCGCGTCGCCATCGGACGGCACGGTCGCGTCTGCACTGTCTTTGCGGCCTTCATGCACCGCACCATTCACGGTCCTCTCCATCCTCTATGTCTACCTGATCAATGGCATGCGCATCCTGCCGTCTGCGCTGTTGACACTTAAACTTGACGCTGTCACAATCAAATCACCTGCCGTGAACTGCGAGCGAACCGCGTACGCGGTGGAGCAAACGAAACAGCAATCAGGAGACGCGATGGACATGGAGTCTGCATACGTGGTTACAGACGGCATTGCCGTCGTGAGCTTCGACAACCCGCCCGTCAACAGCCTGTCCGCCGCGCAGCGCAAGCGGCTACATGAACAGATTCGCGATGCCGCCGCACGCAACGACGTTCAGGCGATCGTCGTGACGGGAGGCGCGGGGCCGTTCTGCGGCGGCGCGGAGATTCGCGAATTCAATACGCCCGCGCAGAAGGCATCGCCGACCATGCCAGATCTGATCGAAGGGCTCGACGGAATCAAGAAGCTTCTGATTGCCGCTATCGGCGGCTTTGCCTACGGCGCAGGTCTCGAGCTCGCAATGGCCATGCATTATCGGCTCGTAAGTGTATATGCACAGTTAGGTTCACCCGAGGTGAAATTCGGGTTTCTGCCGGGCGCTGGCGGCACGCAACGTCTGCCGCGTCTGGTGCCGATGGAGCATGCGGCAACCATGATGTTGAGCGGCGCGCCCGTGAGCGCGCAGCAGGCGTACGACTTGGGGCTCGTCGATGCGCTGTCGGACGGCGACCTCGTGGAAGACGCACTGACCTACGCGCGCCAGCTGATCGCGGAACGCCTGCCGCTGCGCCGCACGAGCGCGCTACCCGCTCGCATGGCGACGGCGCCGACCGACCTGTTTTCGACTCTTCGCGCCGACATCGACAAACGCACGCCGGGCCACAAGGGTAAGCTGTCGATCGTCGATTGCTGCGAAGCGGCGATCACGCTGCCATTCGAAGCGGGCCGCGAATTCGAGCGCGCGCGTTTCCTGGAATTGCTGGCGAGTCCCGAGTCGAAGGCGCTGCGCTACAACTTCTTTGCCGAACGCGAGGCCGCGAAAATCGCCGGTCTTTCGTCCGATGTGCGGCCGCGCGAGATCCGCAAGGCCACCGTGATCGGCGCGGGCACGATGGGCACGGGCATCGCGATGTGCCTCGCCAACGCGGGCATTCCCGTCGTCCTCGTCGATGCACAGCGCGATGGGCTCGACCGCGGGATGGCGACGATCCGCGGCGTCTATGACGCGCAACTCGACAAGGGACGGCTGACGCAAGAAGCTCACGATCGCACCGTTGCGCTCGTTACGCCGACACTCGAACTGGCTGCCGCCGTCGCGGACGCCGATGTGATCGTCGAAGCCGTATTCGAGCGGCTCGACCTGAAGCAGCAGATTTTCCGCGATCTCGATCGTCTCGCGCGGCCGGGTGCCATTCTCGCCACGAACACGTCGATGCTCGATATCGACGAGATCGCCACTGTCACGCAGCGCCAAAGCGATGTGATCGGCATGCATTTCTTCTCCCCGGCGCACGTGATGCGGCTGCTCGAGGTGGTGCGCTGCGCTCATACCTCCGACGAAGTGCTCGTCACGGTAATGCAGCTTGCGCGCAAGCTGAAGAAGACAGCGGTGCTTTCGCGCGTCTGCGATGGCTTCATCGGCAACCGCATGCTGCAACGCTACTTGCAGCAAGCGCTGTTTCTTCTCGACGAAGGGTGCAGCGTCGAACAGATCGACGGTGCGATGGAGCGCTTCGGCATGGCGATGGGGCCGTTCGCCGTTGGCGATCTGAGTGGGCTCGACATCGGCTGGTCGATCCGCAAACGCCGTTATGTGGAGCAGCCGGAGATGGTCTATTCGCGTATCGCCGATCGCATCTGCGAAGCGGGACGCCTCGGCCAAAAGACGGGAAAGGGCTGGTATCGCTATGAGCCCGGCAGCCGCAAGCGACTGCCCGATCCGGAAGTCGCGCAGATCTTGCATGCGTATCGCGCGGAAACAGGCGTCGCGCAGCGCGAGGTAAGCGACGTCGAGATCGTCGACCGGCTGATGCTCGCGCTCGCCAACGAGGGCGCGCAGATACTCGATGAAGGCGTTGCGCAGCGCGCATCCGATATCGACGTTGTCTATGCGACGGGCTACGGATTCCCGGTGACCAAAGGCGGCCCGATGCACTACGCGAATACGCTTGGGCTCGGTGAGGTGCTCGCGCGCATCCGACGCTATCAGCAGGGCTATCAGGGCGCACAGTGGCTACCGGGCGCGCTGCTCATGAAGCTCGCCGAACAGGGCAACAGCTTCGCCTGAGCGTCGATGCGTCCGCTGCACGCAACACGGGGCAACACCGCAAGGAACAGCGAAATGACAAGGCGTTATCTGGAAGACCTGCAAGTCGGCGAAACATGGACCAGCGAGTCCGTGACGATCGAGGCCGCCGACGTGATCGAGTTCGGCCGCAAGTTTGATCCGCAACCGTTTCATACCGACCCCGATGCCGCGCGCGCGAGTCCGTTCGGCGGCCTCATCGCGAGCGGCTGGCATCTCGCGTCGTTGTCGATGCAGTTGTGCGTGAAGGCGCGCCTGTTCGGGGAAACGCCCATCGTCGGTGTCGGCGCGGACGAACTGCGCTGGCTGCAGCCCGTGCGCCCCGGCGACATGCTGCACGTGCAACGCGAACTCGTCGAGATTCAGACCATCCCCGACCGGCCCAGGCGCGGTGTCGCGAAAGCGCGCATCGACCTGATCAACCAGCGGGGCGAAACCGTGATGCGCATGTATGGACTGACCAGTATCCCGCGTCGTCCGCTCGACGGCGCGCAGTGAAATTACGCACCTGAAACAGGAGACAAACATGAACGACATCGTGGTAGCGGGCTTTGCGCGCTCGCCATTTCATCCGTCGCGCAAGGGCGCGCTGATCGACATGCGTCCCGACGACCTCGCGGCGCAAGTGGTGATCGGTCTGCTCGAACGAACGAAGGTCGATCCGAAACTGATCGAGGACATCGTGCTCGGCTGTTCGTATCCCGAAGCGGAGCAGGGCCACAATATCGCACGCATCGTCAGCTTCCGGGCGGGCATCGGCGAGCACGTGCCGGGCGTGACGATCAACCGTTTTTGCGGCTCATCGATGTCGGCTGTTCACTACGCCGCGGGTCAGATCGCGCTTGGCATGGGCGACGCGTTCATCTGCGGCGGCGTCGAGTCGATGACGCGCGTGCCGCAAGGCGGCTTCAACAAGATTCCGAATCCATTCCTGCTCGACACGCATGCCGAGGTGTACACGCCGATGGGTATCACCGCAGAGAACGTCGCGCAACGTTATGAAGTGAGCCGCGCCGCGCAGGAGAAGCTGGCTGTCGTGTCGCACGCGAAAGCGGCAGCCGCGCGCGCGGATGGCCGGCTCGCGGATGAAATCGTGCCGATCAGGACGCCCGCCGGCCTCGTCACGGAAGACGGCTGCATCCGTCCCGGCACCAGCATGGAAGCGCTCGCGGCGCTCAAGCCGTCGTTTCGCGATGACGGCAGCGTGACGGCGGGCACGTCGTCTCCATTGACGGACGGTGCGTCCGCCACGCTCATTTGCAGCGCGGCATTCGCGCGCGAGCATGGACTCGTGCCGCTCGCGAAGATCCGCTCGGCTGCCGTCGCGCCTGTGGCGCCAGAATTGATGGGCATCGGACCGATCCCCGCTTCGCGCAAGGCGCTTGCGCGCGCGGGTATCGACGTCGGTGCGCTCGATGTGGTCGAAATCAACGAGGCCTTCGCGAGCCAGGCCATCGCGTGCATGCGTGACCTGAAGCTCGACGAAGCGCGCGTGAACCTCGACGGTGGCGGCCTCGCGATCGGTCATCCGCTCGGCGCGACGGGCGCGCGCCTCGTCGGCAAAGCAGCGGCGCTGCTCAAACGCACGGGCGGCCGCTACGCGCTCGCGACGCAGTGCATCGGCGGCGGACAGGGCATCGCGACCGTGCTCGAAGCGGTCTGATGCAGGTCCGCGCGATCGGACCGATCATTCACTAGCGCAGGGAAACGTATCAGAGGCAACAATGACATCGAATGTAATGGAGACAATCGACCGGCCGTTTCGTGAAGTCGGATTTCGCGAGCCGACGGTCGATATCGAAAAACGCGGCGACGGCACCTTGATCGTCAAGTCCGGTCCGCCACTGCCGCCGACGCGCGCGTGCACGACGGACTGGCTCGAACATTGGGCGAGCGTGCGCCCGGCGCGTCCGATGCTCGTGCAACGCAATCCCGCCGGCGCATGGGAATCGCTGAGCATCGGCGAAGTGTGGCAGGCGATCCGCTCGCTAGCGACGGCGTTTCTATGGCACGGCGCGAGCCAGAGCGCGCCCATCGTGATCCTCTCGGAGAACTCGAGCGCGCAGGCGCTCGTCACGTGGGGCGCGCTCTATGCCGGCGTGCCTGTTGCGCCCGTGTCGCCCGCCTATTCGCTAATGGGCGGCAACGGAAATTACAAACGGTTGACGGACGCCGTGTCGCTCGTCAAGCCGCATCTGGTCTTCGTCGAGGACGCGCAGCGCTTCGCGGGCGCCCTCACTGCGCTCGGTGTGCCGCCCGAACGTGTGATCGCCGTCAAGCACGCTGCGCCCGGCATGCTGTCGTTCACATCGCTCGTGAAAACGGCAATTGACCCCAATCTCGAAGCGCTGCACCGCGAACTTTCTGGCGATCTCGCGGCGAAATACATGTTCACGTCGGGATCGACGGGCATGCCCAAGGCTGTCGTGCAATCGCGCCGCAACCTCGCCGCCGCGCAGGAAATGACGGCGCGCGTATTCGA
The DNA here is from genome assembly GCF_038900695.1 of Paraburkholderia sp. JHI2823. Classification (NCBI taxonomy): domain Bacteria; kingdom Pseudomonadati; phylum Pseudomonadota; class Betaproteobacteria; order Burkholderiales; family Burkholderiaceae; genus Paraburkholderia; species Paraburkholderia sp. JHI2823. The sequence goes on from NZ_JAYMRY010000020.1 coordinate 110,336, forward strand.
GAAAGACCCCGACGATCAGCCCGTCTATCTGGAGTGGCTGCCCTGGCATCACGTGATGGGTGGCAATATCGTGCTGAACCGCATTCTGCGTTTCGGCGCAACGCTCTATATCGACGAAGGCAAGCCGCTGCCCGAGCGCTTCGACGTTACCTTGAGAAATCTCGCAGACGTCGCGCCTTCGCTGTACTTCAACGTGCCGGCGGGTCTCGCGATGCTTGTGGCTGCACTCGAGCGCGACGTGTTGTTCGCGGAGCATTTCTTCTCGCGGCTCAAGTATGTGTACTACGGTGGCGCGGTGTTGTCGCGCGATCTATACGACCGCTTTCAGCACATTGCAGTGCGCACGACGGGAGAGCGTGTCGTGCTCACTTCCGTGTTTGGCGCGACGGAAAGTTCGGGTCCTGCCGTCACGCAATATTGGGCCGTCGACGACGTCGGCTGTATCGGCTTGCCGGTTTCCGATGTGACGCTGAAGCTGATCGAAGATCCGCATCTGCCCGGACGCTACGAAATGCGCATCAAGGGGCCGAATATCATCGAGCGCTATCTGGACGCGCCCGAAAAAACGGCTGCCGCATTCGACGAAGAGGGCTATTACATGCTCGGCGACGCCGTGCGTTTCGTCGATCCCGAGCGGCCCGTTGCGGGGCTGCGTTTTGCCGGGCGCTTTGCCGAGGACTTCAAGCTCGCGAACGGCACCTGGGTGCGCACGGCGGCGCTGCGCACGCGGCTGATCGATGCGTGCAGTCCGCTCGTGAAGGAGGCTGTGATCGCGCATGACGGCGCGGATACCGTCGGCGCGCTGGCGTGGCCGGATTTCGGCGCGTGCGCGAAACTGCTGCCCGCGCTGGCCGGTCTCGGCGCGGCCGAACTCGTGCGGCATCCGTTGTTGCTGGAGGAACTCTCACGGCGGCTGGCGGCTGTCAACACGGGGCAGAAGGGCGCGTCGATGCGGATCGAACGATTGATGCTGCTGGATGAGCCGCCTTCGATGCAGCACTACGAAGTTACCGACAAAGGTAGCATCAACCAGCGCGCGGTGAACGAGCGTCGCAAGCATTGCGTCGACGATCTGTTCGCTGCGCATTGCGCGCAGCATGTGGTCGCGTCGCCGTTATAAGTGCGGGACGCTATTCGTAGTTGAGTGTCGTAACAGTTTGTCTTGGCCTGGTCCCGGTCTGCACGACGTTTTATTTCGTGTGAGCCGGGATCTTTTTATTTCTGCCGCGCAGAAAGTATCGAAACGCGCGACGCAAAAAAGCCCGCGCTTTGAAAAGGGCGGGCGCTAGCAGGGATTCAGGAATCACTCACACCGTACGCGCGAGACGGTCCTTATCGTTCTGCTCGCGGATCGACGAGCGTGCCAGCTCCCAGTCGCCGTCCGTCCAGTCCTTGAAGTGATAGAAGTTGCCACCCGTCGCGAGCGAGTTGGCGCCGTCGATCGTCAGCGTCTGACCAGTGAGCCATTCGCAGCCATCCGCCATCAGGAAGGTCGCGAGATTCTGCAACTCTTCCATGCGCCCCGCACGGCCCATCGGGCTGCTGCCTTCGGCGCGGCCTGCGTCGTCGCGGCCCGGATAGAGGCGCTTGCTCATGCCTTCCGTCGGGAACACGCCGGGCGCGATCGCGTTAAGGCGGATTTGATGACGGCCCCACTCGACGGCCAGCGACTTCGTCATCACGTTCACGCCTGCCTTCGACATTGCGGACGGCACGACGAACGGGCCGCCATTAACGACCCACGTGACGAGAATCGAGACAACGCTGCCGGGCAGATTGCCTGCGATCCAGCGCTTGCCGACCGACTGCGTCACATAGAACGTGCCATGCAGAACGATGTTGGCGATTGCATCGAAGCCGCGCGACGACAGGTCTTCCGTGCGGCTCACAAAGTTGCCCGCCGCGTTGTTGACTAGCCCCGTCAGGGGGCCATCTTTCCAGATCTCATCGATCATCTGGTCGACGGCTTCGGCGTTGCGGATATCGACGGCAACGCTCTTGACCGAGCCGCCGAAGCGGCCCATCAGCTCGTCTGCCGTCTCGTTCAGGATGCCTTCGCGGCGACCGCAGATGTACAGGTCTGCGCCGAGTTCGAGGTACCGTGCGGCGATTTCCTTGCCGAGGCCCGAGCCGCCGCCCGTGACCAGAATGCGTTTTCCCTTGAGCAGATCGTGTTTGAACATGGTGAGTCCTTGGTCAGGTGAATGGATGAATCGTTCATGCGCCAGCGGTCGCTGCGTGGCCGGCCGTAGCGGAGTGAGTGTCATGCGGCGCGCAGGCTGCGCCTTCGTCGATCAGTTGTTTCACTTCATCGTGCGTATAGCCCGCCGCGAGCAGCACGTCGACGCTGTGCTCGCCGAGGCGCGGCGTGGGTGCAAGGGGCGGCAGCGGCGTGCCCGACCACGTGGTCGGATTGCCGAGCGTGCGGATGCGGCCTTCCGTCGGATGCAGTTCTTCGCCAATGAAGCCTGTTGCGTTCAGATGAGGATCGTCGAGCAGATCCTCGATCGAATTGACCGCCTGGTACGGAATGTCCGCTACGTCGAGCAGCGCTTTCCATTGCTCCGTGGTGCGCGTCGGCATGACGCCCGCGACCCATGCGTACACTTCGCGAATGCGCCGTGAACGGTTTCGCTGGCTGGAAAACAGCGGGTCGTTGAACAGTTCTGGTTCGCCGATGGCCGCCATGAACGTGCGCCAGTGCTTGTCGTTGTAGATCAGCACACACAGATAGCCGTCTGCTGTCCGATACGGGCGTCGATGCGGCGACAGCAGACGGTCGTATCCCGCTTCGCCTGCGCTCACGTGCTCGCCATGTGCGCCGGGCGCGAACGTGCGGCCCGCCATATGATCGGCGAGCACGAAGTGCGCGACGCTTTCGAACATCGATACTTCGATGTGCTGGCCCGTGCCGTTTCGCTCGCGCGCGAACAGCGCGGCGCTGACAGCATAGGCAACGTGCAGTCCCGTGACACGATCCGCGAGCGAGACCGGCGCGAACATCGGTGCTCCCGTGCCGTACTGCTGCATCAGCCACGGCAGGCCGGTCGCGCCCTGGATCAGATCGTCGTAGGCCGGGCGATCCGCATATGGCCCGCGCGCGCTGTAGCCGCATGCCGTCACGTACACGAGGCGTGGATTGACCGCAGCGAGCGCTTCATAGCCGAGCCCGAGCCGGTCCATCGCCGCGGGGCGAATGTTCGACAGCAGCACGTCGGCGTCTTTCGCGAGGGTCAGCAGCGCCTCGCGCGCGGGCGCTTTCTTCAGATCGAGCACGACGCTCTTCTTCCCTCGATTGTTGTGCATGAACACGTGGCCCATCTTTTCGTGTTCGTTGCCGCGTGCATCGACGCGCATAGAGCCGGCCTCGCGCACATTGTCGCCGTCAGGCGCTTCAATCTTGATCACCTCGGCGCCGAGTCCCGCGAGCGTCAAAGTCGCCAGCGGTCCGAGGACGATGCTCGACAAGTCGAGGATGCGCACGCCTGCAAGCGGCCCGCGCGGGGTTTCAACGGACATTTACTTGTCTCCTCAGTGTACGAAGCCGGTGGTAGAGGCCGGCATTCTGGTCAGACGACGGCGGCGTTCAGAACTCCTCTGCATGCAGCGTCATCAAGGCGTCTGCGCCGCTCATCACTGCATCGAAATGCACCTCGGTGGCGGGCAGCAGCCGCTTGAAAAAGAACTCGGCCGCGCGGAGCTTGCCGTTGTAGAACGGTTTCAACTGCGGCTGCCGCTCGCGGCCCACATGTGCGGCGCAGGCCATGCGCAGCCACAACGAACCGAGCGCGACCAGGCCGAACAGCTGCAGATAGTCGGTCGCGCCGCCCGCGGCTTCGCGCTCGTCGTCGGCTTGCCATCTGCGCAAGGTCGCTGTGGCGTCGCGCAGCCGTGCAGCGGCGAGCCGCAGCGCCGCCACCATCGACCCGAACTCCGCTATGGACGCAGCCCGCACGCTGGTTTCGTCGACTGTCGCGAGCCACGCTTCGAACACGCGGCCGTCGTCGAGACCGATCTTGCGCAGCACAAGATCGACCGCCTGGATGCCGTTCGTGCCTTCATAGAGCGGCACGATGCGCGCATCGCGATAGAACTGCTCCATGCCGTTCTCGTGCACGTAGCCGTGGCCGCCGTGTAGCTGCACGCCGAGGTCGGTGACCTTCAGCGCGCAGTCGCTGAGGAAGCTTTTCAGAACGGGCGTGAGCAGCGCGAGCCGGTTTTCGGCGGCTTCGCCGGTGGGACTGCCCGCGTGCGCAGCCCGCACGTCGAGCAGCAGCGCCGCTTCGATATAGAACGCGCGCATGCCTTCGACCAGCGCTTTCATCGTCAGCAGCGAGCGGCGCACGTCGGGATGGTCGATGATGGCGCTACGCGTGTCGCCGCTCGTCTGCGCGTCGCCCGCGGCCGCGTTGGGCGCTTTGGGTGCGACACCCTGACGGCGTTCCTTCGCATAGGCCAGCGCGTTCTGATAGCTGATCTCTGCGACGCCGACGCTTTGTACCGCCACGCCGACGCGCGACGAATTCATCATCGTGAACATCGCGCGCAACCCGCCATTGGGCTTGCCGATCAGCCATCCGCGCGCGCCGTCGAAATTCAGCACGGCGGTCGCCTGCGCGCGAATGCCCATCTTGTGTTCGATCGAGCCTGTGTTGACGTTGTTCGGCGTGCCCGCGGGTGCGTCAGGCAAGTCCGCTGCAAGGCGCTTCGGCACGACGAACAGGCTGAGGCCGCGTGTGCCGGGCGGCGCGTCGGGCAAACGCGCAAGGACGAGATGCACGATATTGTCGGTGAGGTCGTGATCGCCGCTTGAAATAAAGATCTTCGTGCCCGTCACTCGATGGCTGCCGTCGGGCTGCGGCTCGGCGCGCGTGCGCAGCCTCGACAGGTCGGAGCCGCTGTCGGGCTCGGTCAGGCACATGGTTCCCGTCCATGAGCCGTCGACGAGTTTCGGCAAGTAAATGCGCTGCAGCTCGTCGCTGCCGTGCGCGAGGATCGCGCGATACGCGCCTTGGGACAAACCGGGGTACATGCCGAACGACATGGATCCCGACGCCACGAACTCGCGCACCATCAGCGCGAGCGACGGCGGCAGGCCCTGGCCTCCCCATTCCGGCGCCGACGCGAGGGCTGGCCAACCGTTCTCGCGATAAAGGTCGTACGCTTGCCGGTATCCGCGCGGCGTCCTCACCACGCCCTGGTCGAAGTGGCAACCTTCATCGTCGCCGGGCAGGTTGATGGGCACGAGCACGTCTTTAGCGAACTCGGCCGCGCCGTCGAGCACGGCCATCACGAGGTCGAGCGTGGCCTCCTCGAAGCCAGGCAGGTTCGGGGTGTTCTGCTGATAGCCAAAAACGTCTTCGAGCAGGAAGCGGATTTCGCGGATGGGGGCATCGTAGCCGGGCATGTCATGGACTCGCTCAAGAGAGGCTTAACCGTTGCGGCTCGTCACCTTGCGCAGTGATTCATCGAGCCGTCGCACTTTAAACTTGACACTGTTATGTTATCTGCCGATACTTGACAACGCAAGAGGAGATAATCCTGCGACAAACCCGAATGCTCAGGCACGGGTCGTCATGGATCGCACATCGATCAACCGAATGTAGGAGAGGCACTATGAGGAGCCGGGGAACCCATCTTTTCCCGATGATGGACCGCGTGGTCTTTGGCCGGCCTGCCGGCGCCACGCTGGCTGCGGAGGCCGAGCGGCTAGGGTCGAAGCGCGTTTTTCTGATCGTCAGCCGGACGCTGAACACGACCACGCCGGAAATCGGCAAGATTGCCGAGGCGCTCGGCGAACGCTACGCCGGCGTGTTCGACGGCGTCGCGCAGCACACCACACGTGAAGGTGCGATCGAAACCACGCGGGCCGCGTGCGAAGCGGGCGCGGATCTGATCGTGGCGATCGGCGGCGGTTCCGTAGTTGACATTGGAAAGATTACGACGCTTTGTCTCGAACACCACATCACCGATGAAGACGGACTCGACGGTTTCGAGATCAAGGTGGACGACAAGGGGCGGCGCAAGGTCGGCAACTTCCGCGGACCGTCGGTGCGCATGATCGCGGTGCCGTCGAGCCTGTCGGGCGGCGAGTACAACGCGGCCTGTCTTGTGACGGACGGCCGCCGCAAGCTCAAGCAAACCTTCTTTCATCAGAAGATGATGCCGCTCACGATCGTGCTCGATCCTCAATTGCTCCGTTATGCGCCGGAGTCGCTGCTGCTCGGCTCGGGCACGCGCGCGATGGATCACGCGATCGAGGCGCTGTGCTCGCCGCAAGGCAATCCGCTCGTGGATGCGACGGTGCTGCGCGGCATCGAACTGATGCGCGAATGGCTGCCGCGCGCGCGCAGCAATCGCGACGACATCGAGGCGGCGACGCAGTGCCAGGTCGCGTCGTGGCTGTGTTCGTTCGGCTTGCAGGCGCGCGTGCCGATGGGCGCGAGCCACGCGATCGGCCACGTGCTCGGCGGCACCTGCGACGTGCCTCACTTCCTGTGCACGCCCGTCATGATGCCGGGCATTCTCGCGTACAACGAGCCGTTCACTGCCGATGCGCAGAAGTCGCTCGCTGCCGCGCTCGGTCGGCCCGACATGGCGGCGGCAGATGCGTTCCGCGCGTTCTGCCAGTCGCTCGGCTTGCCCACCAGCTTGCGCGAAGTCCACATCGGCGCAGATCAGTTCGATCTGATTGCACGCAACACGATGACGGAGTTCTTCATCTTCAGCAATCCGCGGCCCGTGCAGGAACCGGCTGGCGTGCTGGAGATCCTGAAGCTGGCCGCGTAGAAGCGCAGGGGCATGCCGCTGCGTCGTATCGGCGGTCTGCTCGTATAGCGAAGTTCAAAAGGAGAGTGAAATGGCGGAGCAAAGTCCTATTCTGGTGACGGGCGCTGCGGGGCGTGTAGGTGCCGTCGGACGTACGGTCACGGAATTGCTGTTAAAGCAGGGCAAAGCGGTGCGCGCAATGGTGCGCTCGGACGACGAACGCGCGCAGGCGCTGCGCGACCTGGGTGCGCAAGTGGTGGTCGGCGATCTGCTCGATCTCGACTCGATGCACAAGGCGGTGGCCGGTTGCGAGACGATGTACTTCGCGATGTCCGTATCCGATGCGTATCTGGCTGCGACGATCAACGCGGCGGCCGTCGCGAAGCATCATGGCGTGAAGGCCTTCGTCAACATGTCGCAGATGACGCTTTCGCAGATGAGCATCACGGAAACGACTGCCAGCCCGCAGCACAAGCTGCACTGGCTCGCCGAGCAGGCGTTGAACTGGTCGGGCCTGCCCGTCGTGCATCTGCGGCCGACGGTGTTTCTCGAAGGCTTTTTCCTGATGTTCTCATCGCCTTCGGTGAAGAAGTCCGATCAGATCAGGTTGCCGTGCGGCGAGGGCAAGACGTCACCGGTGGCGGCGGAAGACGTCGCGCGCGTCGTGGCGGCGCTGCTGGCGAATCCTCAGCCGCATATCGGCAAGACCTATCACCTGACGGGCCCGCAATCCGAGAACATGGCGTTCTACGCGCAGGAGTATTCGAAGGCGCTCGGCCGCGCGATCACGTATCAGGACATTCCCGTGGGACCGTGGCGCGAGAGCCTGATCGAACGCGGCTTGCCGATTCACCTCGTCAATCACCTCGCGACGATGGCAGACCTGCATCGCGCGGGACGCTACGACCGCATGTCGGACGACGTGCTCACGCTGTCTGGGCAGGCGCCGCTCAGCGTGCAGGACTTCGTCAGGAAGCATGCAGCCACGTTTACATCGTCGCCAAAGGGAGCTTGAGTCGTTGCGATGCGCCTGTGCGCGCGGCGATGCGTGCGCAGGCGCATCACGCGAGACTCGGGGTGCGAAATGAGGCGCCGGAGCCGTCGGCCGCCGCGCCATGCGGATCAACCACGTCACGATCGCAGACATGCATATCGGAATACCGACTGAAACGCGCGCGTACGAAACACGCGTCGCCGCGACGCCCGAGACGGTCAAGAAGTACGTGTCGCAGGGCCATAGAGTTAGCGTACAGCGCGGTGCAGGGACGGCCGCAAGTTATCTGGACGACGCTTACCGCAATGCGGGCGCCGAACTCGTCGATGCGCCAGCCGCATTCGGCGCAGAACTCGTTCTCAAGGTTCAAAGCCCGACCGATTCAGAACTCCCGCTTCTCAAACGGGGCGCAGTGCTGATCGGCATGCTGGAGCCGTTTAATCCTGAAAACGCATCGAAGCTGGCAACTGCGGGCATCACTGCGTTCGCGCTCGAAGCCGCGCCGCGCACGACGCGCGCGCAAAGTCTCGACGTGCTGTCGTCGCAAGCGAACATCGCCGGCTATAAGGCGGTGCTGCTTGCTGCCGACCTGTACCCGCGCTTCATGCCGATGCTGATGACGGCGGCGGGCACGGTGAAAGCGGCGCGCGTGCTGATTCTCGGCGCGGGTGTTGCGGGCTTGCAGGCGATCGCGACCGCCAGGCGTCTGGGCGCAGTCATTGAAGCGTCGGACGTGCGCCCTGCCGTGAAAGAGCAAATCGAATCGCTCGGCGCGAAGTTTCTCGACGTGCCTTACGAAACCGATGAGGAGCGCGAAGCCGCTCAAGGCGTCGGCGGCTACGCGAGGCCGATGCCGCCGTCGTGGCTCACGCGTCAGTCGGCACTCGTACACGAGCGCGCGAAGCAGGCCGACGTCGTCATCTCGACGGCGCTGATTCCGGGCCGCCCTGCGCCGACGCTGCTGTCCGTCGAAACCGTTCAGGCGATGAAGCCGGGATCCGTGCTGATCGACCTCGCGGCCGGGCGGGGCCCCGTCGTCGACCAGTCTACCGGCCGGCGCGGCGGCAACTGTCCGCTGACGGAAGCGGACAAGGTGGTCGTCAAGCATGGCGTGACGATCGCGGGCTACACGAATCTCGCATCGATGGTCGCATCGGATGCTTCGGCGCTGTACGCGCGCAATCTGCTCGACTTCATGAAGCTGATCGTCACGAAGGAAGGCACGCTCAATATCGATCTCGATGACGACATCCTGGCCGCGACGCTCATCACACGCGATGGTTCGTTGACTCGCAAAGCGGCATGAACCCAAGGGAGGAGTGCTACATGGAAGTCATCAACCATACCGTGATCAACCTGAGCATTTTCGTGTTGGCGATTTACGTCGGCTACCACGTTGTCTGGAATGTCACACCCGCATTGCACACGCCGCTGATGGCCGTGACGAATGCTATTTCGGCGATCGTGATTGTCGGCGCGATGCTTGCGGCGGGACTGACTGTCGGCGGCACGGGAAAGTTCTTCGGCACGGTGGCTGTCGCGCTGGCGGCGGTGAACGTGTTCGGCGGATTCCTCGTGACGCGGCGAATGCTGGAGATGTTCAAGAAGAAAGAGCCCAAGAGGCTGGCCGGGTCTGGCAATTCCGCGAAGGAGGGTACGTAAATGAGCATAAACGTCGTTACGCTCCTTTATCTGATTGCCTCGGTGTGCTTCATTCAGGCGCTCAAGGGACTGTCCAATCCGAAGACGGCACGAACCGGGAACATGTTCGGCATGGTCGGCATGGCGATCGCGATTCTCACGACCGTTGCGCTGATTGCGAAGCAGGCTGCCGTTCTGGGCTCGAATCTGTCGCTGGGTCTTTCGCTGGTGTCCTTTGCACTGGTGGTCGGCGGCGCGGTGGGTGCATTCGTGGCCGCGCGCGTCGAGATGACCAGGATGCCGGAACTCGTCGCGGCGATGCACTCGCTGATCGGTATGGCGGCAGTGTGTATCGCGTATGCGGTGGTGTCGGAGCCGGCTGCATTCCGCCTCGGCGCAGAAGAGGGCATTCCGGGCTTCCTGCCGTACGGCAACCGGATCGAACTGTTCATCGGCACGTTCGTCGGTGCCATTACGTTTAGCGGGTCGGTGATTGCGTTCGGCAAGCTCTCGGGCAAGTACAAGTTCCGGCTTTTCCAGGGTGCGCCCGTCGTGTACTCGGGCCAGCATCTGATCAACCTGCTGCTCGCGCTCGCGATGATCGGCTTCGGCGTGATCTTCTTCCTCACGCAATCGTGGCTGTCGTTCATCGTCATGACGCTGATCGCGTTTGCGTTGGGCGTGCTGATCATCATCCCGATCGGCGGCGCGGACATGCCCGTGGTCGTCTCGATGCTGAACTCGTACTCGGGCTGGGCGGCGGCGGGCATCGGCTTCTCGCTGAACAACGCGATGCTGATCATCGCCGGTTCGCTGGTCGGTTCGTCGGGTGCGATTCTGTCGTACATCATGTGCAAGGCGATGAACCGCTCGTTCTTCAGCGTGATTCTGGGCGGCTTCGGCGGTGAGGCGGGTGCGGCGGCGACTGGGTCGGGCGAACAGAAACCGGTGAAGTCGGGTTCTGCGGAAGACGCGTCGTTCATGCTCGGCAATGCTGAGACGGTCGTGATTGTGCCGGGCTATGGTTTGGCGGTTGCGCGCGCGCAGCACGCGTTGAAGGAACTGACTGATCTGCTGATCGAGAAGGGTGTCGACGTCAAGTATGCGATTCACCCGGTTGCCGGGCGGATGCCGGGGCATATGAACGTGCTGCTGGCGGAAGCCGAAGTGCCTTATGAGATCGTTCATGAGATGGAGGATATCAACGGGGAGTTCGCTCAGGTCGATGTGGTGCTCGTGCTTGGCGCCAATGACGTTGTGAATCCTGCTGCGAAGACCGATCCGAAGTCGCCGATCGCCGGGATGCCGATTATCGAGGCCTATAAGGCCCGGACTGTGATCGTCAACAAGCGTTCGATGGCGGCTGGGTATGCCGGGCTCGATAACGATCTCTTCTACATGGATAAGACCATGATGGTCTTTGGCGATGCGAAGAAGGTGATTGAGGAGATGTCGAAGGCAGCTGCATGACGGAACCGCTGGCCGCCTGAGCACCGACTCCAGAATACGGGAGGCGGCACGTCTGTCAGCTTTGCTCAGTTTCCGGGTAGATTGGGCAGCCAGATAGACTGATGACGTGCGATGCAGGACGTGTCATTGACCTTTCAGGTAAACCTGAATGGCGCGGCAATCCTGCATGGCGACAGATCTGACCGCAGATCGCCCGTTCAGGCGTCGATGCTTGCGGCCGGTTCTCCAAGGGGAGATCGTCTCGCGCACGGCCGTCAAATCGCAACGCCGTCGTGACAGACGCAGCTAGATTCCGTTTAGGCCTCGGATCCTGTATCGCGGTAAAGGAGAACCTGCTCCCGGCAACGCAGCTCTGGTCAAACGCGCCGTCATCCTGCTGGCCAGCCGCTCGTTGGCGAATGACTTTCCGCTTCGCTCGCGAGGCAAAACCCCATGTTTCAGGAGATAACGCAATGGCTGAGAAAATTCAGGTCGTGCTTTCAGGTGGTGTGTTGACCGTCACGATCTCACGCCCGGACAAAAAAAACGCCATCACTAACGACATGTACGGCGTACTTGCCGATGCCGTGGCGAAGGCGAACGAGGAGGCGGGGATTCGTGCGCTATTGATTCAGGCCGATGGCGACAGCTTCACGGCGGGCAATGACGTGTCGGAATTTGCAGCGCAGGCAAAGGGCGACGGTCCGAAAGAGCGCCATGTCGGTCGCTTTCTGCGCGCGCTTGCGGATGCGACGGTACCAATCATTGCCGCGGTGCAGGGCAAGGCCGTCGGCGTAGGCGCGACGATGTTGCTCCACTGTGACTACGTGCTTCTGTCCGAAGACGCGCAGTTGATAACGCCATTCGTGAATCTCGCGCTGGTCCCGGAGGCCGCTTCGAGCTATCTGCTTCCGTTGCGGATTGGACATGTCAGGGCGTTCGAGATGTTCGCGCTCGGTTTGCCCGTTTCAGCGCAAGCTGCCGTCGCGTGGGGCATCGCAAACAGGACCGTCTCTGCGGCGGAACTGCGTACAGAGGCACGAAACATTGCCGAACAAATCGCCACCCGGCCCAGTGGATCGCTGATTGCGATGAAGCGGCTGATGCGGGACGCAGAAAAACTGATCGCGCTGATAGACGCGGAGAGCGCTGTTTTCGCGGAACGCCTTGTAAGCGCGGAAGCGAAAGAGGCCTTTGCCGCATTCGCGGAAAAGCGCCAACCGAATTTCGGAAATCCGCGTCGGTGACAGGACCCCGGACGAAAACAGCGAAAGCCTAAGTGTGGAGCAGATCGCCCGTCTGACGGGAAGTAACGCTGAAACGTCCGGAATCCGATGCTGGCACGAAACCTGAACGACAACGCCTCGATTGATAGGGGGACCGGCAATCTTGCGCGAATATGGAATGCAGATGGTCGCCTCCCGCTGCCGTCAGCGGCCTGATGGACCAGGGAAGACGTCTTTACCGAGCGCATATCTGGTTTTGATGGTTAAGGGCGCGGGACCAAAATCACTTGCAGAGCGGGAATAAAACTGCTTGAACCGACGCTTCTCGGATTACTAGCGTTCTTGGCATCGCTGTTCTTTAACATGATTTATAAGAGCGAATGTTAATTCGGATAGCTAAATATTATGCGCCTATTAAATGCGCTTTCAGGAGAGGAGAGCGCGTGAGTCTCTGCTCAGGCGGTTGGCGATTGATGCTCAGGCTGCTGTCCAGCGGCAGTGCTGTCGGACCAGAGTCCGCAAGGGCGTTGTGCGGCGGAGGTATTAAACACGCCGCTGCGGCCTTGGGGCGTGTCGCGGTGAGCAGTGGTGCCGCGACGTGAGAGGTGCGTGGCCGATACTGTCGCGTCAGTCATCACTTTCTCGTTGCAGACGCTGGTTAAATGGGATCAGTAAGCGCCGAATAGACGATCGAGCGCGGCACTGATCCGGTCCTGTTCACCTTGGAGCGTACCAATCGCTGGGCCGAGATCACTTGTCCGGACCGCGCCGAGCAACGGAGTTTCCAGCACGAACGGCTCTCCCTCGATCTCGATGATCGGTGCGAGATCCTGTGCAACCTTGCTCGTCGTGTAATTTCCTGCTACGCGCGTCAAGGGAATGACTACGCGTGACATGAGATTGCCGAGATGATCGCTTTGCACGTCGAGCAGAAACGGCGACTTGATCCTGGAACTTGTCGAAGGATTGTTGTAAAGGTCAAACCGCGCCATCAAAACATCCGGTGTTCTTCCAGGGGCAGGCCGTCACGCTCGATACGTGCGTTCATTTCCGCGATGAAGTCCGCGTTCTTTTCCGCCCAGGCACGAGCCTCGGCCGCCTGAACTTCTTCGCGCAAGCCACGTTCGCTCGCCCGCGAAACGTTGACGTTCAGTTCCCTGGCGCGCTCGAGCAGATCCGCCGGAAGTGAAACGTTGGTGGGTTTTCGCGTAACCTTTGATGGGGCATGTGCTTGAGCGGCCCGCTTGACGCCGTCTGGTTGCGCCACAGACGCCTTAATCATGTGCATCTCCGATGTGCATGAATCATGCGCATAGTTTGCCATACTTTCCGCCATGAACCTAGCTTCGGACTGGCCGTCCCTTAAACGATAGAAGCAATTTGGCGACCTCGGGGCGGCTCTATCTTATGTCGCACGGGTGGCACTGCTGTCACTGAAAGGGAGCTCCCGCAGGCGTTCTCGTGGAAGAGCGCGTGCGCAATCCGGAAAGGTGCCCGAGGGCCACGCGTTCGTGGGGACGGCACCGGCTCGGCATGGCTAGGTTGATTGGTCACGCGACGGAATCTATGGATTCGTGCTTTTGCCATCTTCTCAAGATGGAGTGCATCGCCGAGACGCGAGCAGAGGTCCCTGTGGTGCACGGCTTCGCCGGAATCGCGATACCGGGGCAGTGCGTAGAGGCCGATACCGGGAGCCGAACTGAACCGACTGCAAAATCAGGCATGGGCGAGGGGCTTCTGATAGCTGCGACCTCGCCGCTATGGCATTCTGACCTACGCGAAGTCAATTGCGCCCACGACCACGGACCTCTCGCGAAATCGATTTCTGCCTGTGTCGCTCCTGATTGCGCATCGCTGAAATTCGAAAGGCGGACCTTTGGTGACGTGTGATGCCAGACCCATCGAAATGGCGCGCCGGCCACACAACTGTTGACAAGGAACGGGGTATCGCGACGGCACTCCGAATTGCGCGTCTTGAGATCCAAGTCGTGGCACATGCGCCATTATCGATAGCACAATTCCCGAGAAGGCTTGCCCCGCCAAGGGTTGACGGCGACAGCACCGGCCGCTGTCCTCCTCTCTTCTGCCTTGGCCGCGGCACATTCGCCGTTAACGATGGCACATTCAGGGCCCAGGCCGCCTTCGAAGACGGCTCCCTGGCGATGGCACAATTCAACTGGAGTCCTGCTCGGCAAGGGTTTGCGGGCGACAGAGCCGGCCATATTCCTCCTCTTTCTACCCTTGGCCGCGGCACATTCGCCATTGACGATGGCACATTCAGGGTCCCGGACCGGCGGCGAAGGCGGCCTCGCGATGGCGCAATTCAACCGGAGCCTTGCCCGGCAAGGGTTTGCAGGCGACAGAGCCGGCCATTTTCTTCCTCTTTCCTACCGGCACATTCGCCATTGACGATGGCACATTCAGGGTCCTGCACCGCCTGCGAAGGCGGCCCCTGGCGATGGCACAATTCAGCCGGAGCCTTGCCCGGCAAGGGTTTGTGGGCGACAGAGCCGGCCATTTTCTTCCTCTTTCCTACCCCTGGCCGCGGCACATTCGCCATTGACGATGGCACATTCAGGGTCCTGGACCGCCTGCGAAGGCGGCCCTGGCGATGGCACAATTCAACCGGAGCCTTGCCCCGCAAGGGTTTGCGGGCGACAGAGCCGGCCGTTTTCCTCCTCTTTTCTACCCCTGGCCGCGGCACATTCGCCATTAACGATGGCACATTCAGCGTTCTGGGCTGACTTCGAAGGGACCCCTTACGATGCCGCAACCCCAAAGACCCTAAAGGGTTTTGGGCGATCGGCTTGCAGGGCAACTGCGCAGATGAGGTGCATGGTGAGCGTCGCCCCGACCCGTTGGCTCACGAGTTGAAAAAGTGCGACTCGTCATAAGCGAAGCGGTGATATATGCAATCAACGCATTAGAAGAGGAATACTAATGAAATAGTGACCGCGTAATGTGAGCGTCCGCCAGCGACATGCCAACTGCCCGGCACCCGTCACCGGGTGCGATTTTTAACATTACCGGGCCAACTGTCAAACCGTCGTCCGCCATTTCCCGCGGTGGTCGCCTGGCCATGAAACGAGACTAACAGTCTTCCCCCATTTCACCCCCAAGGGCGCGGGAGCGCGAAACCGGTCTTCAGTGATGCAAAACAATTAAGTCTGTCGCGCAGCAATTAAGTTGGTCGGACTGCCGCCTGGCTATCTAAAAGACTATCAAAGACCGCCAAGCGCCACTTCGAAGCCCCTGGCGATGACCGGATTTGCGCGCGCGTAGGAAAGGTGAGCCGATGGATGGTTGACTACAGCAACTGGCCACGTCGCCGGCGAGTGCGCGCACTCGTCCTCCATTGCGTGAACTGAAGCACAGCACCAACTCTGGCTGGAGCACGTGCAACACCTCGAAGAAAGCTGGCTTTCCGCGCGCCCATGCTTCTCCAGGCGGCTCGTCGCGAGATGCCCTCAAGAACTGTTGGATGAAGTTAAAGTAGGCAACCTTCTGCCAGAAGCCCGTACGTTGAAACGCCGGCCGTCGAGCGGTTGTTTGTCGCAGCGAATATCTTGGCGTAGTGCGGATGCGCGCGCCGCCGACGGGCGTCACGCGAAGTTCGTCGAAACCGCCACGTTCCTTCGCTGGCCGGAGGGCACGAAAAGTGCGGAACCTGCATGTCACAAGATGCCGGACGACATTAAACAGATGCGCTTTGCCCGGTGGGCCAACCAAATGGCGGAAATTGACCGATTGGCGGCGCTCACGCTGGCGCAGATTTGATGTGACTAGGTACGCCTGCCTGGCAGTGCAATACGGCGATTGGGCCAATTCTCACCGCGTTCGTATCAACCGCTGCATCAAAGCGTTGTTCGTCGGACGCTATACCTACCTAGCTTAGTTATACGAACGAGGAACAGTTTGGTCGGCGCCGACGCGATATTGACTAGTATGCCGACGCTCGGCTGACTATGTGACACTACCTCCGACGTCGCAGCGAGCGCGCCTAACCATGGAATCTTCGGGGCGGCGCAATTCGAGTGCTTTGATTGCCTGGCGTAGCGAGCGCACGCCCCGCCATTGTCATTTGCACTGCTCAGATTTTTTGGGCGGGAATGCCCGGCGCAATACCAAGGTCCCCCAGTTGCTCTCTATTTAACACTGGTGGCAATCTCCGAATACTTTGCTTGCGAAGGCTTGAGCGATACCTTGCCTGGAGCCCGGATGATGTTTTTAAGCTGCCTGTCAAGGACGTCCCCGGGAAAGCCTTTTTCGCGTGCGTCGTCGGGAAAGCCCGCGGCCGGTGGCGCAGTCGTGGAAAGGGACTGGTAGGATTCGGAGCGTACCCACTCGTCCGCCGCATTCCGACCTTCTCTATGGAGTTCTTCGAGAAACTCCTTCACGATG
This sequence comes from Paraburkholderia sp. JHI2823, assembly GCF_038900695.1. Taxonomy (NCBI): domain Bacteria; kingdom Pseudomonadati; phylum Pseudomonadota; class Betaproteobacteria; order Burkholderiales; family Burkholderiaceae; genus Paraburkholderia; species Paraburkholderia sp. JHI2823. Next base: position 126,815 of record NZ_JAYMRY010000020.1, read on the forward strand.
ACCGCCTTGGATGCATAACCAAGCGTGCGCATATAGTCCTGATTGGTAATGCTGTAAAGATTGACCGGATTGACTGGCAGCAGGTTTAGTGCCTCCTCAAGAGATGGATGCGTTGCAGAGTTGTCTTTCAGGTATTTGTTAACGTTGTTAACGGCAACAATGGCATTGATTTCATGAATCATGGAGGAGTTAAAAGTCACCTCATTGATTCGATTGGTAATCTCCATTGCTGTTAGAGGCGGGGCGTTGCGGGAGAATGGGTTGAGCTGGATGATTGCGAGGTCAGTTGCGTGATAAATCAAAGGCCTCAGAGGCGGGTTGCCCATAAAGCCCCCGTCCCAGTAGTATGTCTTGTCGAAGTGTGCAGGCAAGAAGAGCTGCGGGATGCTCGCCGATGCCTTGAAAGTCAATCTTGTTTCCGAGCACCTGCGCGAGCCAGTCGTATTGCAGGAAGAACGCGGGTGACAAAAGCTGATTATTTAGTGCCGCCATCAAGGCAGCCGGAGAGTTGTCGATATTCCATGAACCAACCACCCTGTGCCACCAGTTTGCGGTTGTTGTATATGTGCTAAAGGGCGCATCTGCGGCGTCTGCCAGCCAGTATTCCTTCAACAGCTGTCGTGCTCTATGAGCCCGAGACGCCTGGTCGCCATCCATACCAAGAGCATACGCGCAGAGGGTAGCATTAAATCCGCCGGCGCTTGTGCCGCTCAGCGCTACAATTTCGAGTTCGCCGCGTTGTACTTCCTCTAGCAGCCGGTCGAGCACACCCCAGCTGAACGCACCATGTGCTCCGCCTCCCTGCACAGCAACCGCAAGACGCTTCGGGGCATCTTTGCTCATGCTCGACCTCCGATACGTTGAACGTTTAAATATCGCTTACTTGACACGATCCATGACCTTATTGCGGCATCAAGTAATTGGAATATGGGCAGCGCCTGTCGGGACTCCCGTCTCACTGAATCTCGTGAGGAAGGAGTCGCCTTCAAGTAACTTCGGTAAGGATACAAATTCGCAACTGGGGCCGAGATGGGTTTTAGATTATTGTGTGGTCGAGCGCACATACTGCGGAGACGCGTTTGCGCCAAAGCTGTGACATTGCATCGGTCGGCTGTTCAGCTCCATGCGGACGATTGCTGTCCGGCATGGCGGACGCGATTTCATTCTGATACGCCTATCTGGGCGTTACTCGCGGACACCCACCCGGCAATTGAGGATGCCCGCGCGCGGTACGCGAGCAGGTCGCATCTCATGTGCGGACGCGAGGTCTTTCAGCTTAGCCGCGCCGACGGCCAGCTAACCTGCGGGATGGTATGGAAACGACCCTACGACTTCCCGGTCGAGCCTCAATCCTCAGGGTCATGACGGCTCGCTGCCTAGCCTTGTGCAGGGTTTTCCTGGTCCTTGACGGCGTTTTGAATGCGTAGCAGTGGGCATAGAACTCCCGTCCATTGCCGATTGCCCCTGCAATCGTTCGCTGGCGAACGAAAAAAGCCCGCGCTGGGCGGGCGAGGTCGCTGCTACTCAACCACAACGGTATGCGCCGCCGCGCGGCTAATCCAGACAGGTAAACCCGCGCGCGAGGTGAGCGAGTCATCTATCCCGGCGATTCACCGGCAAAGCAGGAATTCCAGCTTTGCGACTATCTTTTCGCCACCTGCAAGTCGGTATGCCTGGTACCACCATCTGGGGCTCTCGGCGCAGCCGGTACGAATCGGATTCGCTGACGATGTACACATCGCAACCGGGATTGGGCCATTTCATGCTGCATTCGTCGGCGGCGGCGATGCCTGCATTGTTGTTATTCGCCGCAATCGTCAACGTTGCGATACCGGGCAGCACCGGCAGGGCGGCAATATTCACCAGTGGCGCCGTTCATTCCGTGGACGCCGCACCACACTCAGGCAGCCTACCGCGCCGGTTAAGCCGGACATCCGTGCGCCGTGCGGTGACGTCAACCGACCCGCGTCTGCGGCGTTAAGGATAGGGACGACGCAACCATGCGCCGCCATCCCCTACGAGGAAACAGACATGAAGAAGCTCGCTGCCGCTCTGACTGCATCGCTGTTCGCTACTGTCGCTTTCGCCCAGACTGCCGCGCCGGCGGCACCGGCTACAACCGGTGCGGGCCAATCGGCAACCGCCCAATCGGCTGCCGCACCGGCCACGCCCGCTGCGGCCGCACCCGCTGCGCACAAAAAGCACACCCACAAGGTGACCACCCATCACAAGGCAAAGCCGGTCAAGCTGGATACTTCGAAAGTGGGCAGCAAGGATACGCTGAAGTAACCGCCCCGGTAACGTGCAGTAAAAGCCGGCGGCGTCTGAGGTCGTCCACGCCGCCCGCGCGCGGGTCAGCGCCCGCGCGCGCTCCGGCTCGATAGGCCACGTCGTACGTGCGGATGTCGTGACGGGCACGTGTTGCCGTCAGACTCGCGCAGGGCGGACACTTGAAGCGCGTGCGCCGTTGGCGGGCGAGCATCCACCGACTGTGGAAGTGTCGGCGCGTACCCGGACGAAACTTGGTGGGGCTCCGCATTCCGGGCGTGCAATCGTTGCCCCTTTAAACCGTCTCGAATCTGGAAGAGTTTCGTTTTTGGCACTTTTTCTGCGCACCGGGACCCTTTTGCCGGTCGCTTTCCAATCTGTCGATTGCTTTCCCCCAATGACGGAAAAAGCCTGCCGCAGCTCGCCTTGTCCTCTTGCTGTCAACCGAATACCCGAACGAGCAGTGCAACGAAAGCACAGAGCGCCGCGACAAACAAGACTGTGCCGATTGTTATCCACTTGTTTGGACTCATGGGATAGCGCGAGATGGAGGAGCTCTGATGGTGTGGAGTGCTACGCCATCAAATACGCTTATTTTGCCGACTAACGTCGGCGACCGCACATTACGAATCATTCTCTTGGGATTTTATGTATGCAGCGGCAACAACGCCGCTTGCGAGAGCATCGGCCTCGCCGCCGGCCGCGTGTCGTCGCATGCACGCACCGGTCGCGACCTCAGTGACCCAACGCCCAATATGCGCGTTCACACGTCGTCCGGGCTGGTTCGCGTCCCCAACCGGTGTACGTTGCTCCTCCGCCTGTTGCTTACGCGCCTGCTCCGGTCGCGGTGGCCTATCGCGACGACGATGACTGGCGCGCGCGTGGTGCTTGGCTTAGTGACCGCTATCAGGGCTGCATTTGGGCAGGTGACCACACGGCGCCCAACCCGAGTGATTTAACTGGCCAGTTGAACTGGTGCCGCCAGATACGCCACCGTACTCCGAAGTGCCGCGAGCGGCACCGGACGACGTATCGGGAGAAGCACTCGAAGGGGCCGATTGAGCATTTTGCTGCACGGACATGTCCTGAGCCTGCACTGCGCACGCTAACGAGAGCATGCCCACGAGCGCTGCAGAGATGAGAAACGTCGTCTTCATGGCTTGCTCCTTTACGACGAAAACAGGTTTTGAAGTTTATCCAGCGGCGACCGGAGTGGGCTTGGGCAAACGTGCCAGCGTGAGCATAGTAAATGGCGACGCCAACGATTCCACCATGTGCCGTAACCCGGTTGCGACAACGTTATTCTTGGCTTTCCCTTCCTACCGGATTGAAGCGAACCAACAGCGCGGCAGTTCCGCGCGCGGTGGTCGAGGTGACGGGTGCATTTGAAGAACCACCATCGGGCCAGTAAGCCCGGTGTGTAAAATAAAGCATGCCTAACAAAGATGCTTCGTCTGCCGAAAAAATATACGGCCATTTCGTTATATGGCGGAGAGCTTCTCGTTATATAGCACTGCGATATGGCGTCACGACGACACGACTCCGCCTTTGTTTCGGTTAACGGTGTCCATTGTTCATGACCTTACACCAAAACGAAGCGGCTGTTTCGCTAGCTGCTTATCAGGCAGCCAAGCCATGAACCGAGAAGACCTGGCTATCGCTTTTGAAGCCGGCACCTTGAAAATTCTCGCATAGGGAAGCGCTCGGGCTATCATCGAAATCTCTTGCGTTCAGGTCATTTTGGTCTATCAATGAATGACCGTGCTGGCGATGATGGAAAACGAAACTATGCAAACGAGTAATGAGCTCAGCGCCATTGGCGCAACCATCGACGTTTTTTTTACAGGTATGCATACCGGCGACGTGGACTGCCTTCGGCACGCATTCCATCCCGATGCCTATCTGTTCGGATACTACAAAGGCAGTTTCTCCCGTCTTTCACTCGATGACTGGATGGAGGAAGTGCGAAGCGAGCCAAAACCGTCAGAGAGCAACGAGCCTTTCGATATGCGCATTGTTGCGACCGACGTTACAGGCAAGGTAGCGACAGTAAAGACAGCTACGCTATACCTTGGTCTACGTTTCACCGACTATCTGACTCTGGTCCAGTTTGATGACGGGTGGAAGATTATCAATAAAGCCTATCACCACGATTGAAGAGCGCTTTGCCGAATCGGCGTTGCGAGATGAGGCTTTTTTCAATTGGATTGTGACTCCGCAGCGCATTGCACAAACGCCGCAGAGTGCGGTTGCTCTCTCGATACGCCGGATGCGCCGCCCGATATTCGCGCCAGTAGTTCGATTGGCCCGCGCGCATTTTCCCCTGCGCGCGGGCCAGGTTGTCGCAATTGTCGCCTTGTTTACGGAGCCAGTTCCTCTGCTCGTCGCGGCGGGACCGCACCTGAGCCGGTGACGGGCAGGTTCGAGTGGCGTGTCGGTACCTTCGTGCGCTCTTCGTGCTTGATAGACCGGCGGCCACCGGCTTCGACCGAGCTTCGCCAGCTCAACGACTTCCGTTTGCCATTCGAACCGGATACCCTACTGTTTTTGAGATAAAAGGCCGGCGCCGGTGCAACTACCGGGCACCACATACGCCCGCTAATTTCAATGACCAACGCGGATCGCGACAAGCAGTGGGCGCCTTCTCACTATGGCCAGATATTCACAAAATCAAGAAACTGGGTTCTACGGCTGGTAGATGGCGCTCTGGTTCTCTTCGTCAGCGGCAAGGTAAATATCAGGCTCGACCTTGACGGTAAGAGCCGGCCGCGCATTAGGCGGGGGGTGTTTTGAACAGACATCACCTTTCGAGCCGCACAACCAGACGCATTCCGCATCGATGGACTACCGAATGAACAAGCGCGAGAACTAGAGGAGGCAATTTATGCGTACGAGCGTTCGTATCTGTTCAACCACGTGTACGACCAGATACTGACCTGGCTACAGCTGGGTGGCGCTCAGTTCGCCAAGTTTGAGAGGGACAGGCGCTGGATACCACAGAGCTGGCAAGCAGTATTCGATTCGTGGCGACCAGCCTTGAATGTTTCCGATGAGGAACTCTGGATGTTATTCAGAGACCCTTCAGTTCGTGCCAGACTTCGTGGCGAAGCGAACGACATCGAATCGGTGCTCAAAAATTGGCGGCGTGACCGCATCGTGCTTGATCAATCGCTCGCGGTGCGCACGCCCAAGCCATAGAGGGCGAACGGCGTCGCCGATATCAGCCCGGCCAGCGCCAGCCACAGTACGACCGGTTTGCTGAGCGGGCGAGCCCAGGCCAGCGGGCCCGCTGCCTTCATTCTTTTCAGGTTCATCTTCGTTCCCTGTCGCGGGTCTGGCTCACCGCCGGCGCCACCTTTTGCCAAATGGGTTTCGCTCAGGCGTGCAGTCCGCGCCAACACTGTACTCGCTCGGCAGCACCCAGGCAAAGTGGTATCCGCTCCGCATCATTTGCTGGCGCTGCCGCTCAGGCGTAAGTCCGCGCTACTGGTGCGCGTCATCCGGTGAGATAGAACTCGATCGCAGCGCATCTCGGCCCGCTTGCTCTGTATCGTCTGGATGCAGTTGGTGGTAGGCGTCGAACAGTTGTGAGCACACCGTTGCCAGCGCACCGAGATGCACGGCCTGGCCGGCATGCTCGACCTCGCCAGCGTTAATGACGTCGTCAAGGTTGGGAGCCAGGTGACGCAGTTGCCGGAAAACAGCGACATCAAGTTTCATTTCAACTCCTCGTGGCAGCGGGCAGAGTGGTCTCCACACGGGGCGCCCCCCAAGGCATTGCTTCTGTTGCAGCGCACAGCAGACCTCAGAACTTACATGAACACTAGCCTGCGCTGCCCGGCAATACAAGGCAACGTCGGTCGCACAAATCGGGCCTCCGGCACTCCGCAGCGTTATTGTGCATTGCACCACAGTAAAAATATGTGTCAGGTTGTTAAGTCACTCGCCACGCACGCGTACAACGCTGCCATCGCGAATCGCCACATGTATTCGAACGCTATCGAGGTTCTGCTTGATGTGGTTGAGAGCATGCCCGATTACATTGGCGTTTGCGGTGGTCGGTACAGCGTATGCAATCCGGAGCACGAAGGCGAGAACTTTGCTGAGCGCTGGAATGAAGATGACGGCATGCGTGCACGTGCCTTCTACAAGTGGCACGGACAGCTCAAGTCGGACCTTAACGCGCTGTTTGCCGACTCGTATTCGCGTAGCGGCGAGGCACAGATTCGCAAGGTTTTCGGTGAGGATGGTGTCAAGGCATGGAAGGCCAGTCTTGCCCCGGCGCCGTCGGGCCTTTTAAATTCGTTGATTAAGTCCGCACCGGGCGGCGAGCGGCGTGACCCCGTCGTCCCTGTTCCGTCGGGCAGCAAAAAGAACACCCTTGCATGAGTGAAGTTGAGCAGGTGGCGCCATTCGAGACGCAGGTTGAAGCAGTTCTTCAGTGGCTGGATGGCGCCGGTTCGGAATTTCTGACGCGCGTATGGTCCCAAGTTAAGTGAATCTCGACACTCGTCGCCTCTTGGGATACGGCTTTGCGAGACCAGTGTTCCGGCAACGTTGAACCCTTGGTTCGCTTAGGTTCGAACTATCCGCAGTTTGGTTCGTTTAACCCTGACCTTTCCGGCCACGCTTCCACGTCAAACAGCCACATCGGACCGCTGGTGTCTACGTGTCATCAGGGGAAGATTGCTTGCGCCCCAAGTATCACGTCTACCGCCCGGAATTCCGCCGTTCGTTCGCGCATGCGCCGTACCGCCGCGATGGTGACCGCCTTGCGCAGGAGCGCGTCGGCGTCGGCGATAGTCCGGCCGCCGAGAAGCCTGATCATCTGGGCAACGGCTTCCGGTTCCACCTTCCAGGCGCCATCCAGTTTATTGGCGACGGCTGCTCGCACGTACGCGGACATCGCCTTGTTCGTGGGAATGTCGAAAAGGATCTTTTCCTCAAACCGGCCGCTACGTACTGCGGCCGTGTCAATTCGTTCGTAATGGTTAGTAGCCCCAATGAAGAGCACATCGGGTGTCAGGCCGGAAGCCCCGTCTAGTGTGTCGAGGATCTTTTCGGTCAGCATTCCATGTCCGCTGTGTCGTCGATCCCCCAGGATTCCATCTAACTCGTCGATAAACACAACACATGGACGAATGTCACAGGCTTCGCGGTATAGCGTGTCCCACGAACGTGGATCTGCGACGATATCTGCACCAGTAATCTTTAAGAATGCGAAGTTAGCTGCTTTGGCAAGGGACAGGGATGCCTGACTCTTCCCCGTACCCGGCGGCCCAACAAATAGCACGCCGCGCGGAAGTGTCGAGCCGAGCTTCTCAAGATTTTCAATTTTCTTCATACGGTAAGCGAGATTGCGCAGCGCGCCGCGGGATGTATCAGGCATGATGATTTCAGAGATGTCCTTGACGCTTTCGGGTAGTCGCCCCTTGCGTCCCTGCAGCAGACGCATCGCCTGCATGCCGACCTCGAACGTCACCGGGCCCTTGAATTTTCCGTCGCGATTCATCTCGCGCAGTTGTCCTCCCAGTGCAGTCAATCGCGCGGCGCTGAATCCTTCCCATCGGCGGGCGAGCGCCGTGATCGGCTCGCGCTGTGCAAAACCGTCACCCAGCTCATCGGTGATCGAACGCCAGAGCAGCGCGACTCGAGCAGAGAGGTCAGGCGGAGGAATTTCGATCTTGTAGTCGAATCTGCCTTCGCGTTTGCCGGCGCCATCAAGCCCTTCCGGAAAATTGGTGGCGCTCACGAGGACCACATTAGATTTCGTACTACGAAGTCCAACGATCTCGGTCAACATTACGTTGGTCAAGTCGCGATCCATCGAGTGAACGTTTCCGTCGCGCGGCTTGATGAAGGAGTCTATCTCGTCGATGAACAGGAGACAGGTTCCGATCCTTCGAGCCTCTGAGAAGACTGCCTTGACCTTCGCAGGGGTTTCGTTGACCCACTTCGACGCGATATCACCGTAGCTTATTGAGAGAAAGGGCACGTCCAGTTCGCCCGCGAGCGCTTCCGCGAGGAGGGTCTTGCCATTCCCCGGAGTACCGAACAGCAGGATGCCGTTCCGGTGCGCTTTTGACGCACCTTCAATAATTTCCCGAGCCGAGCACAACAGGCGCGATTTCGTGTCCTCCATGCCGACGATAGCTGAAAAGTCATGTCGCGGCTTTCGAACGTTCTCGCTGAAATCCCAGCCGGGCGTGGTTACCTGCGCAGCCGGTACTGCGCGCGGCTCGTGACTGGGGGCCGGCTGATGTGCCGGCGTCGGAGCAACCGGTAGCTCCTGAACAGCCGGCAACTCGTTTGCTGAAGCTGCCAGCCTGGTGCGTGCCGCCGGTGCCCGATTTTCAGGACACACATCGGGTACAGGCTGCCGGGACGTGATCTTCATTTCAAGCGGGATGAACACGCGCGTGCCTTCCACAACAATCCCGACAGGCGCACGGCGCTGGTGCAGACGCCAAAGCTTGAAAGAAGCGGCCGCGATGGCGGCAATGGCAGCGGGACTCCATGTCGTGAATGTGAGCGCTGCGAGCGTCATGCCGAAAACAAGCACGACGAATGCTGTCCAGGTCCAGCCACGCACGTCGCGGTTTGGAACCCAGATTAGTGATGCAGCAACAAGCGTCACAACGGAAACAGCAAGAGCATGCACGGTTTCGTGGTGAAGTAGCGCGTGCCATTCGTGATGCACATAAGCCAGGCAGGCGATAATTGCGGCAACGCGTAATATGGTAAGCAATGCGAAATGTAGGGTTTTCATCATGATCTCATGAGAGCGGGTTTGGGATGATGCGAAGATTGTCGTCCGGGTGATCTGGATCCAGTATGCGACCCGCTCCTCGCGACGCAAATCGACAGCGAGAAGCGGGGCTACCAGAGGGGTGCCTTACCTGGCCGCTTCGTGACGCCAGAAGCGGACCGGCACACGCACGCGCCTGCGCTGGGTGCGACGTCTTTTGAACCGGCAAACCGGGACGCGTTTTCTCCTGGTTTCGCGCCGTCGGACGTAACGCAGCGTCGACAGGCGACGAGGCAGGTCTACGGTAAGACGGGCGAGCCAGAGCCGGATAACCTCGACAGGAACTTCGTCGGGTACATAAAGCGTCATCCGTTTGCTCGAAACGCGAGTCACTGATTTCCCATTTGGCTTGTAGGTAAACCGGCGAATCTTCATAAGCTGACTCCGAAGGAGGTGGCCGTTGAGTTGGGGTGCGGTGAACTCACTTCCTGCCGAGTCGACGTAGCCATCTGACGAAGTTAATGAGAGGGCCAAGGACGTCAATAAGGAACCCATGCGCCTCATCGATGGCAATCGTCAGAAGCCTCTTGAAGTTCATTTATTCGTACTCCAAATTTAGATGGCGAGCTTGTACGCGTGATGTCGCATGCTTTACCGTGGTGGATGCAAAAACACCCGGGCGGAGCGCGTGGGCCGCGTTGTCACGACGCTCGCTGATGTTCGTGACACTTTCAGCTTCTCATGAGATTTTCAGGGCGCAAGTCGCCTGGGAAAGATCCGGGTACAGCACGTGGCCGGAGATGGGTAGCGCCGGCGGCTAACAGAGCGCCACCACGGCGCAACCGCAAGCTTCGTGCGTGACGTTCGTGAGGCTCATCAGCTTCCCGAATAGACGGCGGGAACAAAGGAACTCGTGCGTCGGGACTGAAGGCGAGGGGCTGTGCACGGCGACAAAAGCCATTGTGGGCAGGCGCGTTAGGCCTGCTCATCCGTGTAGGTGTCGAATCGTGGGGAGCAAAGAACGTGTCGTCTGACACGGGGACTCATGGAGTTTTCAGCGTCGCGAGGCAGCATTCCCTGTGACATGCGCGGAGGTGGGGCGGCGGCAAGGTCGCGGTCCATGGGATGTGGCTACCTTCAAGAGAAAGCGCGCACGTCGAAGGCTCCGTAGATGACCGCGCAGGTTTCATTAACGCATGCGAGATGCATCATCGACATCGGGTCGCCCATGAAGGATATCGGCTTGTTCACGGAGGCAGAAATCTGCGCTGGAAGGGTATCCCAGCGAATGGTCACGGGAAATTGTCCTCGGATCCGCTTTCGTTTTCATCCGATTCCGGGCCATAATTGCTGTTTCGCCGACATCGGTTGTCGAGGACATCATCACGGTGTTCCGCCTGGCGTCGCGCGTTAATCAATATCCGGATACGCTGGGCTATGGCACGCAGTTCGAGGCCATTGTGCGCGAGTGGCGGCCCGAGCTGGTTAGCGCGTGAGGCGTCGGAAGACCTGGGATGCAACGTCCGGGGGCGAGTGGCGTGGCTGGCGGACGGACTGCGCGCCATGATGCTCCATCCAGCGATACGCATGATGGAGCATATTTATGCCGCGGCCCGTTGATGGTGAAGCTCGCGTCGAACTGCTGTGCTGCGTCGCAGACACGTCGGTCGCCTTGGGGAGAGAAGCATGAAGAAGTTGTGCATTGGACCTGGCACGCCTGACGATTTCTTTGCGCAAGGCAGGCGCATTGCCCGCGCGGCGGATCGGGGGGAGCCCATTGCAGAGACATTCAGCATCGCGTTCGAGGACCCGGCAGATCTTCTGCAGCTTTTGACACGCGCGCGCATCGGGGTTTTCCGAACCGTTAAAGCTGAGCCGGCTTCGGTGACGGTCATCGCGCGGCGCCTGCATCGTGACCGAAGCGCTGTCAAGCGCGATGTGGATGTTTTGCGCGACGCCGGGCTTGTCGTCGTGGAAAACATGCCCCACGCGGGTCGTGGTGCGCGCGAAATCGTTCGTGCCACCGCAGCGCACGTCGAACTGCATGCCCGCATCGTATGAACTGACCGGCATGAAGACGCCAACCTTCAGGAGATCTACGCGCCGGTTAGAAGATCGCTTCTCAATCGGTCTCAGGAAAGTGAGATGCTTCCTGAAAGCCAGTTATGGAACGCTGGCGGGGCGCCCCGCATGCGGTGGAGCGGGATGTGCCACGTTGGGCGCCACCGCTGGATTGACACCTCTCCCGCTGCATCTGCCGTTCGTGAACCGGGGCGCAACAGATTTCATTGAGCCGGAGCGGGCCTTTTCCAGGTTCCCCGTTTGCCGGCAGGGACCGGGTCCGGACTTGAGGTAGCAGCGCGCATGCATCTTTCTCTTTCGCCTCGAACCTGAATCCATTACCGGGGCCGCGAAGTGAATGGAAGGCGGATTCCTTCGGTAGACGATTGAGATGCGCTTCGTGCCACCCTGGATTGACGCTTCTGTCATACACGCCACGACAATGAACGCACCGCGCCGGGGAAGCCGTGTCGTTTTCGCTCCCGCACCCGGCGATCTGACGCGGTGCGGGTCACAACCGGCGACCGGCAGCTGCAGTATGGGGCTTCTTCGCCCGGCGGCACGGGCACTCGCGTGCTGGAGCCGATATATCGAGCCAGACCTTGTCAGTGTCGGCAATGCGAATCGCGGTGACAGAGGCGACGGGCAGGTCGGCACGACTCGCCTCGCGGGCGTACCAGTCCCAGAAGCCGGGGTGGCCAGCCGCATTCGTGAGCGCATATTCGTCGACGAAGTGGTCGCAGATCGGCGCGTTCCTGAAGATCTTGTGGTCGATACTGCCGTCCTACTTCCTGTAGTAAGTGAGAACACGGTATCGACGGCGTGCGCTACCCTGTCCGAATTCCCGTTGCTCCCATCGTCTGAAGGCGACAGGGTCGAGCACACGGCTCGCAGCCGTACGTAGGCGCATTTTCCCGATCGGACCTGCGTCGGCCTCGAACTGTTCGCGCGTCAGAACCGTCACGACGCTGGCTGAGTGGCTCTTGCCCGCGCGGTCGATAGCCACGATCGCGACCATGAAATCCATCTTCTTCGCGTCAAGGACGAGGTGGTACGAACGGTTCGAGGCGCGAAACGGCAGCGTTACAGCATGGCGCGTCGCGACCAGTTCGAGCACACGGCTTGGGGCGAAGGATGTTCGCTCGACTGCCCGCTGACGTGCGTGCGGACTCATGTCGATGCTGTAGCCGCAGGCCGAAAGCTCTGCGGAAATCTTGATGTGATTGGCGGCTTCCATCGTTCATGGTTTGTTCGTGCTGGATGCCTCCATCTTTACCCACGTTTCTGCAGATGCAAGTCTTGCGTCATACGCGAAGCCTTGTCGGGCTCTTGTGGGTTTGCGTGCTTTATCTCACGCTACTTGCAGAAGGTGCGCGCAACAGTTCCGCGATGCTTGTTCGCCACCAGGTGGCAAGCGATGACCGTCCAGATCCATCAGTGCTGGCATTACGTCCCTGTCCCGCGAACGCAAGGTGGTTCTCGCGCGTAGCGCAATGCGTAGCCTTTTATCCGTAACGAAATCGGCAGCAGCGAAAGCACCGCGCGCGGCTGTTCATCACGTTGCCACCGAAATACGCGGATCCGAAAACGGGCGCGACGTGGTCGGGCCGTGGCCTTGCACAGCTCTGGATTCGCGATGTGAAGGATCGCTCAAAATTCCTGGTTGAAGCCGGTGCAACGGCAGAGGATGCCGGCGCAAAGGCGGCTCCTGCGAAGAAGGCGGCCGCGAAGCGTGCCGTCGCGAAGAAGGTCGCGAAGACGGCGGCAAAGACGACTGTTGCCACGAAGAAGGCAGGCCGGGCAAATTGTCCCCGGACAGAGAATCTTCTCGCGCGGTCCTTCCGCGATCCTCAGATCGACATTCGACAGGTCACGCATAGGCCGCCGCCGCGTTCTCGATCAGGCCCACGATGACGCCCAGTTCCTGACCAAGGAGTTTCACATCGCCCATGGCCGCAGGGCTGGCCTTCGGGACCGCCACGATCTCTAGTGTCTGCGCAACGACCCCGCCTTGATAGTGGCGCGAAGCTTGGCGACCGCCTCATCCGCCGCGCGAACTGCAGCAGCACGAGCTTCAATCGCGTCCAGCTCCTGCTGGCGAGCGGCGATCTGCCGTTCGAGTTCCGCGCTGCGAGCAGTGGCCGCCTCAATCGCCTCCGCGATCGACGTGTACCCGGGCGGCGCAACCTCCTTATCCTGAAACCGGATCTCAACGGGCCTGGCCTGAAGCTCGGCGAGTTCCTGATCGACGCGTGTTTTGTCCTGAACCAGCGCGTCCATCTCGCTGGAAAGTACTGAGTAGGCCTCCACCCGCGCCGAGAGCTGGAGTTCCGCGCGATCACCGCGCGCTTTTTCGTCGCGCAGCTCCCTGGACAGCTCAGCTATCTGCGCATCGCGATTCGCAACCGTGCCGGTGAGATCGGAAATTCGCTCTGCATTGCTCCGTTCACGCGCCTCATACTTGCCGGCCGCCTCGGCAAGAATCTTCTGCGCCTCTGCCGTTGAGATCTCGTGATCCTGGGCGGCGACTGTCTACTGCTGAATGACTTCCGGGGCGGTATCGCCGTCGAGCATCGTGAAAATCTTGCCCGACATGTTGGCGAGCGCTGGGTGCAAGGTGGTTTTGTCAACGAGCCAATGGGTCCAGACAACCTCGCCGATTTTCAGGTAACGATAGACGCGGGACCTGTGCCACCCGAACGCCTCAGTACAGAACTGGTGAAACTCACGTTCGTTAGCGAAAAAGCCCTTAAGACTCACCAGTTCGTGGGCAGTCTGTGCGATCTGGAGGTCGGCCCGCTGGTGACCGCTCAGGATTGACGTCGCAAGCATCAATACCTGCTCGCGCGTCGACACGTCCATCTCGGAAGGCAGGCTGCCACGTGCTACCCACACCGAATCCGGAGTTACTGAAATCTGCGTCTGCGTTGACATCGTTGGAGGGCTCCTAATCTAGACACGTCGTCCGGGCGTCGCGGCAAAATCTGACAGCAATCTCTGCCACGAGGCCGCTACCGGTTCCAATCGCCGGGCAGCCGTTCCGCTCTGCTCACGGTCGGTAATCGGACAAAAGCCCGTTAAATTAAGAGCGTCTTCAAAAAAAAGTTCATACCACCAGAAAAGGAACGCGAAATTTGTCCCGCAGCCCTCTACGTAAGCGCGGCTATCGGACAGATTGGCGGCTTTGATCAAGCGTAAGTCATTGATTTTTCGACATCCGGTTGATTCCGGTTGCCGCACGGTGCGAAAACAACTCGGTTCGCGGCATGAGCCGGACCTGAGCGAGCCATCGCGGCTTCGATGGTGCAAAAATGCTACAGCGAAGTGAGGGGGGGAGGCGGGGAGGGGGAGAGGAAGGAGGGCCGGCCATGCCGGCCCCGCTGACGTCAGTGGGCAAACGAAACGTGGCTGCTAGGGATGTAGCATTTCTCGTTCAGCGGGAAATCTGGCTGCATGCTCTTATAGGCAAACAGAACCCGATACTGCTCAGCGATCTCCCGGCTACCGCCTTTCCCCTTGTTAAGGACAATGCGGAAGCAAGTCGCAGGCATGCCGAGCTTGCGAAGCGTCTCGTACGTGGAGATCGCCTCCTCCTGCGCCCGGCGGGTGGTATCGGACACGATGACGCAGTAATCAAACAAACGGGCCATGTTGTTTGCCGCCATCTCGTCGACGAACACGGAAAAGTCCGATGCGCCAAGGTCTACCACGACCGCCGCTTTTGTACGGACCATCTCCTGACGCATCTCGAAAAGGTCGTCTGTATGCACTGCCTGCGCTGCGCCCCCGTATTGCTGCGCCGCGTCCTGATTGACCGAGTCGACGGAGAACAGCAGCCCCCCCAGGCGCGGATGAAGCACGTTTGCTGCGACCGTGGTTTTGCCCGTCATCCCGACCTGGCAAATTACCAGGACTTTAGGCCCGGCAACAGCCGGCGCACCAGTCCTCGCGTTCGCTACTTTCACCGCTTGTGTTTGTTGCTGAACTTCGCTCATCTTTCGCTCCTTGCTGGTCTACTTTGGATTGCGTTGCAACATTGGAAAGCGCATCGCCCGCTCACGCTCACGGTGCTCCCGCGATAGCGAGTCATATTTCACGATCCCAGGTTCCGGAATTATCACGACCTGGTTAGGTGCACTCATTCTGGCTTCTGCTTGACTGTCGCCTGGAACGAAAACTGGCTGCGTTTCTTCGTTATTCGCTCCCTGCGAGGTCTCCTGGCGAGACGGTTCACCGGCTATCTGGCTCACTGCTGGCGAAGTGACATTTGCTCCGTTCTCAACGTCGGGCTCTGACGAACACCCCCGCTCTGATTCAACAGAGGATGCGTGCAGCCCGGGCGACAACGACGCCTCTACTAACGGACGTGCGCGAGATTCGGCAACCACGGCCAGGTTTGACACGTCGAAGCGACTTTGCAATGACGGCGATGCACCGCCCTGATTGACTGTTGGAAGCGACTGGATAAACCGTAGAACAGTCATCAGGCATACGTCGACCTCGCGCCTTTCAACGAGGTAGCGCCAAACCATGTACCGGGTGAACCCCTTCGCGAGGAGTTCCACGATAAGGTCAGTGTTGCCCTCCAGCTTTCTCTTTCTTTGGCGACGTTGGCTCAGGAACTCGGCCGCGTCTGGTGCAAGCGATTCTCTTTGGTGCATATCTGTTGTCGTAACGGTTCAATCACTGAGGCCACGCTCCGGCCGTGAGCACTCGAGTCGGGACCGACCACACGTCGCCCGGGCTCATCGCGCCACACACGCCCCGATCTATCCGCGGATAGTTCCCCGGATGTCTCACACCCTCACTACGCGGATCGCAGCGGATGCTCACTGAGATGATCCCTGTAAGTCACTGGCGGGGGTCCCGGATAGTCGATCAGCTAGTCACATATGGTCACTTTACAAGTCACGGGCCCGCACGTATCTGGTCCCACACGTGGTCGCATCGTGGGAACCATTCTCACCTTGTCACGCCTTGTAGTGGGCCCGAAAAAGGGGGGGTGTTGGTCACTCATTAAGCCGGTAGCTGATGCCGGCGTGGCGCGCCGGACCGGTTAACTTTGCCCCGGGGGCGCTCCCGCAATGATTCAGGGCGAACACGCGCGCCGATTGCTGCGGCATCTTCACTCCGCACTTCTCGGGCACTTTCTCGGTCTCAGTCTATGGTCCCTCCGTTGCGAACTCTTAATCATTCTGGTGGTCCCACGTGCTCCCTTTTGCGCTCCTGGAAGGTCACGCAACTAGTCACAGATAGTCGCACTTGAGGTATCGATCGTATCGATCTCATACATCGGTGATCACAACCGCAACGGGCGCAGGCCGTGGAGCACCGTCCCTCTCACCCGATCCAAAACGCGAACCGCGCAAAAGAGTGGCGTGCTCGTCGAGAGGTGCCGCGATTCATGTCCCGGAGCACAACAGCCGTCCCAGATCACGCTCGCGCACCTGTTCAACTCGTCTCATTTGGTCCCGTCGACGCGCGCGGATACTCCCTCCTATAGTCACACCTGCGATCGCGCATGGTCCCTCCAGTAGTCACCACTGAGCACGCCATGGCTCGCACTGACGCTCACAGGGACGCTCCCTCCTATAGTCACATTTAGTCACAACTGTGATCGCGCATGGTCCCTGCTAGAGTCACTCCTGAGCACGCCCTGGCTCGTCACGACACTCACGGGTGCACTACGTGGCACTGGAGTTGCCCCTGTAACTCAGGACACTTGGACACCGTTAGGTTGATGACACCGCATGACGCCTGAACTCGCGAGGCGAGCGGTATTTCAGGGCTTTGTGCGGGTGGCGCTCATTGTAGTGTTCAAA